>NZ_VIKX01000033.1 GCF_009711935.1 Dolichospermum sp. UHCC 0259
TCGCTGGTTTTGGTCTTAGCACACTCAAGCAATTATTTAGAATGAAATAGCCCTGTGTCTATATCCATGAAGTTTGAATGATTTTTTTGAGTGAAGTTTCCTTGACTAATTCAGCCGCTTGGTTAACCTCCAACCATTTTCTTTCTCTGGCAGTAGCCTCTGGCCAATCTTCTAATATTATTTCTACAGGCAATAAAAATAAATTTACTTGATAGATATTCCCTCGTTTTCGATATCTATAATTACCTAACTTTTCAGTCGTGACTCTACCGACAACTCCTGCTTCTTCCCATGCTTCCTTAGCTGCTGAATCATGGGGACTCATACCTTTACAAAGTCCCCCTTTAGGAATTACCCAACCTTGACGGCTACGAGTGGTAATCAATAAAACTTCAACTTTTCCATCTATGATTCGATAGGGAATAACTCCAGATTGTTGTAAGATTTTGTTGGCTTTGCGAGTCATGGTGGTAGATTCCTTCTGAATGAGTATTATTGATTTTAAATGTGTATTTGATGATAATGTGCTATTAAGGCAAATGTCAGAACAATTAATCTAATTTTGGGTAATCTTTACTATAAATTCATTGATTTCTCACAAAAATCCGGAAGTATAATTTGCACTTGCTACTTACTTTGATGACCTCATCACCCAAAATACGTTAAAATGCAGACAGAGTAAGCATTTCCTCCTTAAACATCCTCATGCTAGAAACTCTAGAAACCCGAATTTACGAACTTGAGCAATTTGCCAACACCCTTGTTGCAAACCAACTTACTCACCTAAGTTTTGTTAGCATTGGCATTATTTTTCTGGCTGGCTTGCTGACCAGCCTCACGCCCTGTATGCTGTCCATGCTGCCCATTACCATTGGTTATATTGGTGGTTATGAAGCTAAAAGTCGTTTGCAAGCAGCAGCCCAATCAACTTGGTTTGCATTGGGATTAGCAACTACATTAGCAGGGATGGGAATCGTTGCAGGTTTAGTTGGTAAAGTCTATGGACAGATAGGAATTGGTTTACCAATTATTGTGAGCATTATCGCTATTATTATGGGACTAAACTTATTAGAAGCATTACCCATACAATTTCCTTCTTTGAATGAAACAAATTGGATTTCTCAAGATTTACCTACCGGAGTGCGTTCATATTTGATTGGTTTAACATTTGGATTGGTTGCTTCCCCTTGTAGCACACCAGTTTTAGCTAGTTTATTAGGTTGGGTTGCTAATACTCAAGATTTAGTTTTAGGCGCTGTTTTACTACTTTCTTACACAGCCGGATATGTAACTCCATTAATCCTAGCAGGTACGTTTACTGCTGCAATTAAAAAACTATTAGAATTGCGTCGTTGGTCTGGTTGGATCAATCCTGTTAGCGGTGTATTATTAGTAGGCTTTGGTGTTTTTTCTTTATTGTCTCGCATTCCTATTGGTAGTTTCTAAGCAATGACTTCAGATCAGACAACATCCACAGAATTCAGTTGGTGGTTAATCCCTGGAAGATTTATCCGCCGGGAAATTTTACCTGTATTAACTGATTTACGTTTAGCAATTATCCTATTACTGGTTATTGCCCTCTTCAGTGTTAGTGGTACAGTGATTGAACAGGGACAATTGCCTGATTTTTACCAATCTAATTACCCAGAACATCCTGCTTTATTTGGTTTTCTTTCTTGGAAGGTTATTCAAGTAGTTGGGTTAGATCATGTATATAGAACTTGGTGGTTTTTGAGTTTATTGGTTTTATTTGGAACTAGTTTAACAGCTTGTACCTTTACTCGGCAATTACCAGCGCTCAAAGCTGCTCAAAAGTGGAAATATTACGAAGAACCTCGCAATTTTACAAAATTAGCTTTGAGTGCTGAATTGGAAGGTGTTTGTTTGTCATCAATTCTGCCAATTTTGCAGCAAAAAAGTTATCGAATATTTCAAGAAACAAGTCAAGAAAAAGATGATATTCTCTATGCCCGTAAAGGTATAGTTGGGCGCATTGGACCGATCATTGTTCACATTGGTATTGTTGCCATTTTGCTGGGAGGAATTTGGGGAGCAATGACGGGATTCATGGCTCAAGAAATGATTACTAGCGGCGATACATTCCAGGTAAAAAATATTGTTGATGCTGGTGCTTGGTCATCTAAAGATGTGTTAAAAGATTGGTCTGTGCGTGTCAATCGCTTTTGGATTGATTACACACCAACGGGGGGAATTGACCAATTTTATTCAGATATGTCTGTGTTGAATAATGAGGGGAAAGAAGTTAACCATGAGAAAATTTATGTTAACAAACCTCTCCGTTATCATGGTGTCGTTTTCTATCAAACAGATTGGGGAATTTCTAATGTTCGGGTGAGATTAAACAAAAGTCCAATTTTTCAATTACCAATGGTACAATTAGACACCAAAGGTAGAGGGAGAATTTGGGGAACTTGGATTCCCACTAAACCTGATTTAAGTGAGGGAGTTTCTCTATTAGCAAAAGATTTGCAAGGCATGGTATTAATTTATGATGCTCAAGGTAAATTAATTAATACTGTGCGTGCAGGAATGTCTATCCCTGTCAATGGCGTAAATTTGCAAATTCTTGATGTCATGGGTAGCACGGGGTTACAAATCAAATTTGATCCTGGTATTCCTATTGTTTATACAGGTTTTGGTTTGTTGATGTTGGGTGTAGTTATGAGTTATTTTTCCCATTCTCAAATTTGGGCTTTACAAAAAGGCGAAACTTTGTATATTGGGGGAAAAACTAACCGCGCTCAAGTTGCATTTGAACAAGAGGTTTTAGCAATTTTAGATCAACTTAGTTCTCTAAGTAACGTCAAAAAATCCTAAATTTCAGATTCCCGACTTCTCTAAGAAGTCGGGAATCTGACTGACTATTTATTTGATTTAATTAAACTGTTGCTAAAATATTATTCCGCATTTGTTCAATTAATTGATGTAAATTACCTGTATTCAACCGATAACTTAAAGGGTGAACAATTAATCGGGCTGTACTTTCATACAAAGTTGCAATTTCAATTAACCCATTTTCCTTTAAAGTCTTTCCTGTGGAAACTATGTCAACAATTGCTTCCGACATTCCGGTAATTGGACCTAATTCTACAGAACCGTATAAGGGGACAATTTCTATTGGTAAATCCAAACCTTGGAAATATTCTCGCGCACAATTTACATATTTAGAAGCAACTCGACCATGAGCAGGTAAATCTAAAGAAGATTTGTAGGAACTGGTAGCTTTTACAGCCACAGACATCCGACAATATCCAAATTTTAAATCTACTAATTGGGCAACTTGGGGCTGTTTTTCTCTCAGGACATCGTAGCCGACAATTCCCAATTGTGCCTGACCATATTCTACATAAACAGGTACATCTTGCGCTCGGACTAACAACGCTTTTGCTTGTCCACTGGCATCAGGAATTTGTAATTGGCGGTTGCCTGATTCTAAAAAAGCACTAAAATCTAATCCTACAGATTGTAATATGCGGAGACTAGGTTTAAGTAGTTCCCCTTTGGGTATTGCAACAGTTAACATTCTTTTTTTGGTATTCTTGATGTGTTTGCCGTTCACTATATTGAGAATATATCTATATTGCTCACTACTAACATAATGAAAATTTTATTGGTTGATGATGAAGTCGAACTAACTGACCCTTTAAGTCGTCTGTTAACCCGTGAAGGTTACAGTGTTGATGCTACTGATGATGGAATAAGTGGCAGTAATTTAGCGGAAATAGGCAGTTATGATTTACTGATTTTAGACTGGATGTTACCGGGAAAAACAGGGTTAGAGATTTGCCAGGAATTACGTCGTCAAGGGAAAATAGTTCCTGTACTGTTTCTAACGGCAAAAGATACTTTAGACGACAGAGTGCAAGGTTTGGACGCGGGTGCTGATGATTATTTAGTCAAACCTTTTGAATTACGGGAATTACTGGCAAGAGTCCGGGCTTTGTTACGTCGGACTGGGACAGAATCTTATAGTAGTACAAAAGGAAAGTTAGTTGTAGCAGATTTGGAACTTGATATAGAAAATCAAATAGCTTATCGTCACGGAAGAATCATAGAACTCTCTCAAAAAGAAAGTCAGTTGTTACAATACTTTATGGAAAATTCAGGACAATTACTGACCCATGCTCAAATTTTGCAGCATTTATGGCAAAATGAGGAACAACCTAATAGTAATGTGATTGCGGCTTTAATTCGTCTGTTGCGTCGCAAGGTAGAAGGAGTGGGTAACACACCAATGATTCATACTGTTTATGGTAAAGGTTATCGTTTTGGCTCGACTGGAATCGAATAAGTTTACTGTAAAATTTCTCATGAATTTGCTTCATTTACCAAGTCAATACAAATCTTAAATAAAATTTTTTATTCAGCAGGAATCAAATAATATGCGATTTTTTACTAATTTATTAAAGTTGTCAGAAATAGCTCTTAAGCCCAAACAAATTTTATTTCTTTTACTGTTAATTATTGCTGGCTATCTTGGTAATTACTTTAAGTTGACACTTTTTTTTGGAGTTGATTTTTTATTTGGTAGCATAGCAGTTTTGATTGTAGTAGCTATTTATGGTCCATTTTGGGGAGCAATAGCTTCTATTATTAGTAGCAGCCATACATTCATCCTATGGGGACATCCTTATGCAATGATTATTTTCACTTGTGAAGCAATATTTGTAGGATTATTTATCCGTAAAAAAAGCCAGAATTTACTTTTATTAGATGGTATTTATTGGTTGTTTGTTGGTATGCCTCTGGTTGTTATTTTTTATAGTGGAATCATAAAAGTAAGTGCGATCGCAGTATTATTAATTATCCTAAAGCAATCTGTAAATGGCTTATTTAATGCCATGATTTGCAGCTTGGTTGTTAATTGTTTCCCTGTAAATCAATGGTTAAAAGTCAATAAAAATAAACATACCATTTCTTGGCAACAATTATTATTTAATATATTGATTGCTTTTGTATTTTTTCCGGTGATGATAATTAATATGAATAATGCTATGCGTTCTACGGAAAGCATTGAATCAGCTATTGTCAAGGATATAAACTTCTTATCATTAGTGTTTAAGTATGATCTTGAATATTGGTACGAAAATAATATAAATATCTTAAATAGAATAACTAATGATTTAGATGTAGTAAATAAAAATTCAATTCTTAATTTTCAAGAAAAATTAGAACATATTCAAACAATATTTCCACAATTCCAGAAGATTTATTTAGTTAATAATTTAGGAGAAGTTATAGCAACATCACCAAAGAAAATAAAATCATATATAAATGTTAATCAAGATCCTGATTTTTGGAAATTGAAAAAATATGAATTTTCTATTACCACTAATATAGTATCTACATCTGAGAATAATAAAATCCTAAGATTAGGTATGGCCATTATTAAAAATAATCAATTTACGGGTGCTATTCTTTGTGAAATGAATATAGATGAATTAAATAAATTAGTTAAAAATATAAAAATAAACCAAGATTTTTATATATCCATTATAGATAAAAATAAACAGATTATAGCCACTAGTCTAGAAAATATAAAATCACTAGAAAAATTCACTCTTTACGATCATAAAATAATCCGTAAATTAGATAGTGATGTTGTTCATTTACTGACGGATTCACAGAAGATACCAGCTATAGTTAAATGGGAAAAATCTTTTTATGCAAAAACTGTTTCTTTAAATAATAATGTTGGTTTTCAACTAGTTATTCAAATACCCACAAAGCCTCAAATAGATTATATTCGGGCAATTTACATTAAAAATCTGGGAATTATGCTATTTACTGCCATCATGGCTTTAATAGCTGCTATGTTACTGAGTAATAAATTAGTACAACCAGTGTTAAATCTGACTCAAGTTACTACTGATTTACCTCAAAAGATTATTGCAGAAGAAGAGATTATTTTGGACAATAGTATAATTACTGAAATAGACTCTCTAACTCGCAATTTTAAATCAATGATATTGGCACTAAATGAGATGTTTCAAGAAATTAAACGGGCCACAAATACTCTTGAAGAACGGGTAGAAGAACGTACTCAAGAACTATCAATTACTAATCAGGAACTAGAATCAGAAATTATTAGAAGACAAAAAATAGAAGCAATATTAAGGGATAGAGAGGAACGTTATGAATTAGCAATTTCTGGGACAAATGATGGGATTTGGGATTGGGATTTAACCAGCAATCAGATTTATTATTCACCAACTTGGATGAGAATTTTGGGATATGAACATAAACCACTACCTCATCTTTTTTCAACATGGGCAGATAATGTGCATCCTGATGAATTACAAATAGCACTCTCCGATATCAAGAACCATCTAGTGGTCTGTCAAGCAAAAAATTGTGAATTTGAGAGAGAATAGGGGGGCTATT
>NZ_VIKX01000034.1 GCF_009711935.1 Dolichospermum sp. UHCC 0259
TGAGCTTTCAGGTATCCTTTTTTCTATCATACTTTCTGCATGAAGGAAATCCCTGGTTTTCCTGTCAAAATTAACACACTAGGGGAAAGCTATGTCTAATTAAGGTATAACTCTCGAAACAATGTCTGTGATCCTGATGATTTAAGTATTCTAGTATTTTTGTGCGATCGCCAACCAATACTAATGGAAAAAACCGATATTCTGCCTGCATTGGCAGGAGTAGATTTAAAATTAACTGTTGATAATGTATTTAGCTGGTTGAAAATGGCTTAACTAAGCAATATATTGGATAAGATAAGAGTCTTAGAGAATTCCAATTAAAAAAAATACCCAAAAATCCCTTGTGGTGCAGGCATCTTGCCTGTTACCATCAAGGACAGGCAGGATGCCTATCCCACAAAATTGGGTAATTTATTTTTTGGTGTTCCCTAAGAGGAGAGGGTTAGTGAGATGTGCGGGGAGAGGCTTTGAACCCCCCCATTCCCTCGTAGGAAAGAATTTATACGTTTCCCAAGTTCTGATCTATAGGATATAATTCTCTTAGAGGATGTTTGAAAAGGGTAATTTATTTTTTGGTGTTCCCTTAAACGATTTCCACAGTCGGCTACCCCAATCATAAATATATGACCATCAGTGCCGTAAAAGATATTACATTAGAAAAGTTCTTAATGATGCCGGAGACCAAGCCTGCATTAGAGTTCTTGGAGGGAGATATTATTCAAAAACCTATGCCTAAAGGAAGACACAGTTGTTTACAGTACGAATTATGTAATGGAATTAATCAGATTACAAAAAAGGGGAAGTTAGCCTATGCTTTTCCTGAACTCAGGTGTAGCTTTGGTAGTAGGTCAATTGTTCCTGATATAGCAGTTTTTACATGGGAACATATTCCTTTCCTTAGCAGTGGAGAAGTCCCAGATAGATTTGAACAGTCCCCAGATTGGGTAATTGAGATTCTTTCTCCTGAACAGAAATCAAATAAAGTGATTGGCAATATCTTGTATTGTATGGAGCATGGATGTAAATTAGGATGGTTTCTTGATCCTGATGATTTAAGTATTCTAGTGTTTTTGTGCGATCGCCAACCAATACTAATGGAAAAAACCGATATTCTGCCTGTATTGGCAGGAGTAGAGTTAAAATTAACTGTTGATGATGTATTTGGCTGGTTGAAAATGGCTTAACTAAGCAATACATTGGATAAGATAAGAGTCTTAGAGACTTCCAATAAAAAAATATCCCAAAATTTCTTGTGGTACAGGCATCTTGCCTGCTAATAATACAAGCAGGTCATCTTTTTTGTGGAGTTCTCTTAGGGACTTCCAATTAAAAAAATACCCAAAAATCCCTTGTGGTGCAGGCATCTTGCCTGTTACCATCAAGGACAGGCAGGATGCCTATCCCACAAAATTGGGTAAGTTGTTTTTTGGTGTTCTCTAAGAGCATAAGTGTAAATTAGGATGGTTTCTTGATCCTGATGATTTAAGTATTCTAGTATTTTTGTGCGATCGCCAACCAATACTGATGGAAAAAACCGATATTCTGCCTGTATTGGCGGGAGTAGAGTTAAAATTAACTGTTGATGATGTATTTGGCTGGTTGAGAATGGCTTAATCAAGCAATACCTTAGAGAAGTTATCTCCCCGCTACCAATGTTAAATTAGTCCCTATGGGAATGCTATCGCAGGATATATGACTGAATCAACATTGTCTAAACTAAATAACCCACAGATAGATAGTTTATCACCAGATTTTGTTAAGCCGCCGACACAAGACGAATTACTCTACGATGATGGGATTCCCATGGAGACTTACCGCCATAAAATGCAAATGGATTTACTAGTTGATCCTTTGTCATATTGGCTACGCGATAGAGATGCCTTTGTGGGCGGAAATATGTTTGTTTATTTTAGCCCCCATCAATTAAAAAATCATGATTTTCGCGGTCCAGATATGTTTGCCGTGCTAGATGTTCCCAAAGGTGAGCGTAAATGCTGGGTAACTTGGGAAGAGGGTAAAAGTCCAGATGTTGTAGTGGAGTTACTGTCTTCAAGCACCGCGTCGCGGGATAAAACAGAGAAAAAGGAAATTTACCAAAAACGGCTGCGAGTACCAGAGTATTTCTGGTTTGATCCCTTTAACCCTAGTGATTTTGCTGGGTTTAGTATGGGCAGTGATGGTTATGAACCGATAATTCCCGATGCCCAAAATAGACTGGTTAGTAAGCAGTTAGGGTTAGCCTTAGTGCAGTGGTCGGGGGTGTTTGGCTATGCCGATACTGTTTGGTGTCGGTGGGCAACTTTGGATGGGGTTCTGTTACCTACGGAGCATGAACTGGCTCAGGAAGCACAACAGCAAGCTCAGAAAGCACAACAGCAAGCTCAGAAAGCACAACAGCAAGCTCAAGAAGCACAACAGCAAGCTCAAGAGGCACAACAAAGAGCAGAGGGAGCAGAATTATTACTAGCACAAGAACAACAGAGAATGGAAAAGTTGCTGGCACAATTACGGGCAAAGGGAATAAATCTCAATGAACTCTAGTAGAATCGAAAAAACTATCAAGAATTTCTCTAAAATCACCATTGGCAAAATCTAGTACACTAGGGCGTAAATAGCATGACCATTAAAAGCTCAAAAAAATTTGATTAGACATCTCCAAAAAAGATTGTAGAGACGTTCCATGGAACGTCTCTACAGGGTTTTCAGGTCAAGCATCTTTAACTTATCAAGAAGATAATTTCATCCAAGAAAATCCCTTAGAGGGTGTTTGAAAAGTTTTGAATGTATAGACTGACCCCTCTCCAAACCTCTCCCCTGCAAGGGGAGAGGCTTTAAAACCCCCATTCCCTTGCAGGGAAGGGGGGTAGGGGGGTTAGGTTTTTGGAGATTACTGGTTTAATATAATACTTTTCAAACAACCTCTTAGAGATTGATGATTACTTTCGTAATCGTTTTGAATTAGTTTTACGGGAAGGAGTTGTATTTAACTCAGAGTATGCTATTTGTGAAGGAGTTATTTTTCCCATTTTAATTGAAATTTGGCAAAAGTATAAAGATAAGTTATTAATATGGAGTCATCAGCCATTAAATTTTGATGAAAGACTATCAGGTATCCCTGATTATATTGTTGCTAAAAGATCGCCTAGAGGTAAAATTGTTTTTGAGTCTCCTTATTTAATATTAGTAGAGGCTAAAAAAGACAACTTTGAGGAAGGTTGGGGACAATGTTTAGCCGAATTAATTGCCGCTCAGAAGATAAATAATCAACCGGAACAATTATTATATGGTATTGTTTCTAATGGTAAAATATGGGAATTTGGACAACTGCGAGAACAGAATTTTATTAAAAATATCCAAGAGTATAGTATATCTAATTTAGATAAATTATTTGCCGGACTTAACTTCGTTTTTGGACAAGGTTAGTTATTTATGCCAGGAAATATGCCCAAAATGGAAATTAGCTCATGCTAAATAAATTAAATTTCAAGAAAAAGTTGTCATTTCTTAAATCAATTGATAAACTGAGGGGGATTATTGCGAATTCAGAATCACCAAACCAACATCGATGAAAAAAACGGTGTTCTACCTGTATTAGTAGGATTAGATTTAAAAATTAACTGTTGATGATGTCTTTGACTCAATAAAATTGATATCTAGGCGATATTTAACTACTTTACAGCACTTTGCTCAACTGTTTGGCACAAAACTAAATCCTATAATCCTTGCCGCATAAACCTTTTGGACATTTAGGTGTGGCACTTTAACAATAAAAGTGCTGTATAAGCCAATATTAAGGCAATATGCAAGACGCAAAAAATTCATCGCCAATGGCGTTCACTTTCAACAGTTGCTCAATATGACTAAATCCCAACTTCAGAATTTAACAAGTGGACGAATATTAGCCCGAAATACAATTTACAGTCTTATCGGTCAGGGAGCGCCATTACTAGTAGCTGTTTTTGCAATTCCGCAACTCCTAAAAGGACTAGGTACTGATCGTTTTGGTATACTAACCCTGGCTTGGATGGTTCTTAGTTATTTCAGTTTGTTCGATTTGGGTTTGGGTAGAGCCTTAACTCAACTTGTAGCTGAAAAATTGGGACAGGAAAGTGGTGAGGAAGAAATTCCTGCTTTAGTTGGGACAGCCTCTTTCTTAATGTTGATTTTAGGGCTAGTAGGAACATTAGTTTTTGTAACTTTATCACCTGCCATAGTTTATAATGTCCTCAAGATTCCTACGGAATTACAGAGTGAGACTGTTGTTGCATTTTATCTGCTTTCTGCCTCAGTTCCCCTTGTTACTAGCACAGCAGGAACTGTAGGTATATTATCTGCTTTACAAAGATTTGACCTAATTAATGCAGTTCGCATTCCTTTGGGTTTATTGATGTTTCTCGGACCTGTGTTAGTATTGCCATTTTCCCATAGTCTTGTTCCAGTTATCACTGTTTTATTAGCAGTTAGATTCTTAGCTTGGGGAATTTATATATGGCTATGCCTTCACGCTATGCCAGCTTTACAGCATCAGATAAAATTTAAAAAAGCATTATTAGTGCCTTTATTAAAATTTGGTGGCTGGATGACTGTAACTAACATTGTTAGTCCACTTATGGTATACATGGATAGATTTTTAATTGGAGGTTTAATTTCTGTTACTGCTGTTGCTTACTACACTACACCATATGAGGTCGTAACTAAGCTCTGGCTGATTTCTAGTTCTTTAGTTAGTGTTCTTTTCCCCGCTTTTTCTACTAGTTTCGTCCAAGAACCTCTGCGTGCAAAGCAAATGTTTAATAGGGGTGTGAAATATATTTTTTTGATATTATTCCCCATTACCTTAATAATTATTACTTTTGCCAATGAGGGATTAACTCTTTGGATAGGAAAAGATTTTGCTCAGAATAGCACCTTGGTATTGCAATGGTTGGCTGTTGGGGTTTTAATTAATAGCCTTGCTCAAGTTCCTTTTGCCCTTATTCAAGGTGTTGGACGACCAGATATTACGGCAAAATTCCATTTTATTGAGCTACCATTTTATCTACTGATATTGTGGAAGTTTACAACAGCTTTTGGAATTGTAGGTGCATCTTACGCCTGGGTATTAAGGACAATGATAGATACTATACTTTTGTTCTATATAGCATCTAGGTTTATACCAAATAATAAATCACTAATGCAATTTATGGGTTTTGCTATAGGTGTAACCGTATTTATGTTGGCTCTTGCAACCTTAAAGTTGGAGCTTTACACGAAAGGAATATATTGTGTATTCACATTGTTGGCTTTTGTTGTCACAACATGGTTTATACTTCTAGAAACTGATGAACGGACAATGATCAAGAAGAAACTAAAGGCAGTTTAATTTTTTAGTGAGTCAAGGAATTATGGTTGAAGTAAAAGATAGTAATGAAATTCGGTCTTCTTCTTGTCCAAACTGTTATTTATGTGGTAATGAAGGTAAGTTCCTGTATCAGAGTTTAAAGGATCGCCTGTTTGGTGCGCCAGGTGAATGGAATTTAAAGAAATGTTCAAATTCTGAATGTGGTTTGGTATGGTTAGATCCAATGCCGCTTGAGGAAGATATTGGAAAAGCATATCAAAACTACTATACTCATAACATAGAATACACGAAACAAAGTGTGCTAGGGATTTTTCTCCGTAAATTTTATCATGTAGTGAAGATAATACCTTCACACTTTCTAGGAATCAGGCAAGAAGAGATACGACTTAATAATATGTATCTGGATGATATCAGTCCTGGCAAGTTGCTAGAAGTTGGTTTTGGCAATGGCAAATTTCTAAATCAGATGAGACTGGCTGGCTGGGAAGTTGAAGGGGTTGACTTCGATTCTAAAGCAGTGGAAGGTGTTCGTACAAGATATGGTTTCAATGTTCACGTTGGTAGTTTAGAGCGCATTGCTTATCCAGCTAACACTTTTGATGCAATCACCATGAGTCATGTAATCGAGCACGTATCCAAACCAGTGGTTTTATTACAAGAGTGTTACCGTATTCTTAAACCAGGTGGTTATTTAGTTTTAGTAACTCCTAATAAATCATCCCAAAACCTTGCACAAAAACAACTGTAAACATTTAGAGTAATATTCTACCCCCCGTGAACGCTTACAAAAAAATCAGATATTAATTATGATAAATACAAATAAAGTTTACATTATCCTCGTAAATTGGAATGGTTGGGCTGACACTATAGAATGCTTAGAGAGTGTTTTTAGGAATAATTATCCTAATTATTGCGTTATTGTATGCGACAACAATTCAAGTAACGGCTCTTTAGACTATATAAAAGCTTGGGCAGAAGGTAAAATAGATATTTTTTTGCCAAAAAGCCATACTTTCCACTCTTTAAGCTTCCCTCCAATTTCTAAGCCAGTTTCTTATGTACAATATGATCTAGTCCAAGCAGAAGCAGGAGGAAATAAGGAAGATGCTGATGCTAACTTGATACTAATTCAGACTGGCGCAAACTTAGGCTTTGGTGGTGGAAATAATGTTGGCTTACGCTACGCTTTATTACAAAATGACTGTGAATATGTTTGGTTACTTAATAACGACACCGTTATTGATAATGCAGCAATCAAAAAAATGGTTGAAGCTTCTAATGATTGTCTCAGCATGACTGGATCTATACTTAAATTTTATTCCCAACCTGAAAAAGTTCAAGCCTATGGGGGTGGTTATTTCTCTTCATTCACTAGTAGAGTGGTCAGCGAAACCAAGATTTTTCCCAAAAAACTGGATTTTATAAATGGAGCCAGTTTAATGATGAGTAGAGAAGTTATACAGAAGATTGGACTGTTTGATAGCAATATCTTTATGTATTTTGAAGAAAATGAGTATTGCATACGTGCCCAAAAACAAGGGATTCAAATGAAATGTGCAGATACTGTTGTCTATCATAAAATAGGTGCTTCCAGTAATGATTCGCGTGTCTATACATCATGGTTAAATATTTATAAAAACAAAATCTTCGTAATGAAGAAGCACTTTGGCTATGATTTTTGGTTATTGTTTTTTATCATATCTCTATTTTTTAATCTTATAAATCCCAAGATTAGCCAACCCAAAAAACTTGCAGTTATAGAGATTATTTTCAAGCTTCCCAAACTCTTAACAGTTTTCTCTGACTAATGAAGTAACGAAGGAGTGTGTATTGATAGCGATATGCAATTGAATGAGATAGAGTCATTAAAATTGCAAAACCTGCTTTGTTATTAGATGCTAATTAACTTGGCATTTTGTCTAATAATTTAGCATAACAAATACTGAAAAGCCAAAATTATATGTTCGATATGATTTTTGATTGGATATGTCTATACATACAAATTGGTCTACTAGGGATTCTAATTGTTCGAGAGTTTCTTTATAGTCGCAACCGTAACTTGTATATAATATTAATTTCATTCACGATGTTGGTTTTAGTTCAAGGACAAGCATGGTGGATTTTAAATCAGTTCCAACAAGGAGAGGCAAATATTGTACATCTGTATCAATCAATAAGTTTAGAAGGCACACGATTAGCAAATCTTTATGCTGGTTTATGTGTTATTAGTCTAGTCATAACTTATGTATTTATGGCACGGCACAAATTCAAACTACCCTTGCCATCACAGTTATACGACCAAGTTTTAATTCCAACGCAACAGACAAACTCTCTTTTTTCATATGTCCTAATAGCAAGTTGGGTTATTATATTTGGTGCGATGTTGATACTTCTTCTAGGTGGATTGCAAGCAGCTATAGATAGTCCAGGAACATCTGTTGGTGGTCAGACTATGCTGTTGATATTTGTAAGTTTAGGGAAGATGCCTTTGCTTCATAAAATTTCAGTTAAACAAAGGGTAAACATTTATGACATACTAATTTTCGCTATAACTTTCTTCCTCACTTTGATCAATTCCCGCTTTATAGGCGTATTTATGCTTGTTCAAGTGCTGTTATTATTTAACTACTGCCATAAACAAGTTTCGCGTCGTTGGATGCTTGGTGGTATTTTAATACTTATTTTTATCTTTATTGTATATGGATTGTATAGAGATAATGGTGCTACAAATATTGGTTTGGACTGGCATGAAAAGTTAGATGACTTGTTTAACCGCTTCAGTCAGGACGAAAACCCGGTTAATTGGTTTTATCGTACTAATGTTGAAGGATTTGTGGGTTTAGCAGGTATTCTAACTTATGAAGGCCAAGTTGGTGGAATTGACCATGATTTTGGGTTATCGAACCTCACCTTATTTACGCAACTTATACCAAACGTAATTCGTAATGACCAATATTTAGTTGCTGCTCTAGCAGACTTTTTAGATTCCTTGTATCCATATTCTCAAGGTTCAGTTGTTGCACCAGGACTTGAAATTGCCTATGCCCACTTTGGGTTGTTTGGCATTATACTTATGGGTTTTTTGCTCGGCTATTTAGCAGATTTTTTACATAGAAAAATGCTTGACCACAGACAGGATCGATTTCTAGTAGCTTTGCTGTCAGTACAATCTATGAATATAGTCCGAAATATGCTTCGGATTGTTCTGTTTTTTGGATTGGCAGATTTAACAATGCTCTTAGCTTATAGACTGATATTAAATTTTGGAAAAAAGCAAGATAAGCGAGCAGATTCCAAGAGTTAAGTACCTGGACAGAATTAATTACATATTATTTATTTACCAATCCTTTGTCCATTAAGGATTTCATTCCAAATGTTTGTGTAATTAATTTTGTCCCATTACTTATTAGGTTGTTTATTTGATGACAACGAAATTGTTCTTTTATATAAGGAATTGTAAAATGATTAAAAGCTTTGAATCAGACTGTCAATATATCATTAATGCAGCACATAATTTTGCAGTCAAAAATCCAGATTTTACATCTGAATGTAGGACATATTGATAATTTTCCAGGTGCCGCAGTTTACGTTCGAGATGCTGCTAAAATTTCTTCTTATTTGCTACCTGGAAGCAGGATTCTTGATTGGGGTTGTGGTTACGGACAGCTATCTTATCTGCTAGCAAAAAATGGCTATCAAGTTGATGCTTGTGATTGGTCAAAAGATCTTAAAATACCAGAATTTCTGGATTCAGGGATAAACTATTTTCCCTTGACTTCGCCTGTTCAGATTCATGTTCCTGATGCCTCATTTGATGTTGTGATTTCCAGTGGAACTCTAGAACATGCTCACAACATTATCGATTCATTAAAAGAAATTCGTAGAATCCTCAAACCAGGCGGTTGGTTTTTCATATTTCGGTTTCCTGCAGAGTATTCTATTTCTGAATACATCGCCCGTAAATCCGGGCGCTGGTCTCATGCAGTACGTATGTCAAAATCAGAATTGCAATTTATGTTAAGGATGTTCAGCTTCAGGGTTGATCAGATTGGGTATGATAGCTTTCTGCCCATCTTTCTAGGAAGACAATTAAAATTCTTGCGCCCGATACGTGAACAGCTAGATACCCCAATAACATATCTTGATAAAGTTTTGACATCACTCCCAGTTATATCAGCTTTCTCGACATCAATATATTGCTTTGCTCAGATTAATACCGAATACACTGAAAATTTTTAATCGTGATATTTCATTTAGTCAAGGTTCTCTTTGGTTTCTGCTAAAGAGGTTTATCGATAAATTACAGCGGTTTCCGCCCTTGTGAGGTACATCTTAGCCCCCTCATCGCTTGCGGGGAGGGGGTTGGGGGTGGGGTTCTTGTACCTCATAACAGATGGAAATGCTGTATGGTGGGTTATAGGCTATAAGCCTTAACTATGCTGGATTATTACTTTGCATCAACACCATAATTTCAACATGAAATAGTCATTAACCATACCTGCTATTTACGATTATCTCAAAACTCAAGGAGTACCTTTAATTGATTATCGGAATTGATACCCGTTTTGCGCTCAAGAAGCGTAGGGGAATAGGCAACTACACACTCAATTTAGTGCAATTTTTAGCAAAAATAGATCAGGAAAATCAGTATTTTCTTTATACAGATCAACCTGATTCTGAAAATATTTTACCAAAAACTGCAAATTTTGAAGTTAGAATCCTAGTCCCAACCAATTATTTACTATGGGAACAGCTAGTTCTGCCAAGACAAGCAAGTAAAGATGGTGTAAATTTACTTCATTGCACTGCTAACACATCTCCAGTTTTTCTAAAAAAAAGTACAAAACTGATAGTCACTATTCATGATGTGATGTATCTGAAAGATTCCGTACTATTGCCAAAGTCAAATGTTGCTTATCAAAGACTAGGTAGGATATACAGAAGTGCTATTGTCAGCAAAACTATTAGAAATGCTACTAAAGTGATTACAGTTTCTAACTTTTCTAAAAGTGATATTTTGCATCACTTCCCCAGTCTTCAAACAAGCTCAATTATAACTACCTATGAAGCACCGGATGCTTCATTTAGCATACTTGACAGGGGAAACGCATCTAAAATTATCAAGAATAGTTTTAATCTATCTGGAAAGTATTTATTAACTTTAGGTGGTACAGATCCACGAAAAAACACAAAATTAGTTATTAGAGCTTTTTCAAAGCTAAAGCAAACGAAAAACATTAATGAAAAGTTAGTTATCGTAGGAATTCCAAACTGGAAGCAGTCTGAATTTTATGATCTTGTTTGTTTGCTTCAATGCGAAAATGATGTTATTTTTACGGACTATGTTACTCAAGAGGAATTAGTATATCTCTATAATTGTGCCACATTATTTATCTATCCTTCTTTATATGAAGGCTTTGGTATCCCACCCTTAGAATCAATGGTTTGTGGTACTCCAGTTATTACCTCCAATACAACATCTATTCCTGAAATTGTTGGAGATGCCGCTTTGCAAGTAGACCCCACCAATCAAGAAGAACTTGAATCAGCAGTATATAAATTATTAGTTGACCATTCTTTAAGAGATAACTTAATTCAACGTGGATTAGCAAGAGCAAAGCAATTTTCTTGGCGAAGAATGGCTGAAGAAACTCTAGATATCTATAAATCTATTATTGCCGATGATAATAACTTATGAAAATACTTTTTGTTACTCCGAGATTTCCTTATCCTCTGTTACGAGGAGATCAGTTTATACCTTATCATCGCCTTCGCATATTAAGTCAGCGACATGAACTTACATTGTTAACCCTTTATCATAGTGCCTGGGAACTAGAAAATATTGATCGGATACGTCCGTACTGTAAAGCAATATATCCTGTTCATCTCCCTAAATGGCAATCACTTATCAATGTAGGAAAAGGTTTATTTACTTCACAATTACCTCTTCAAGCTTGTTACTACTTTTCTAGTAAATTTCAGCAACAGCTAGATTCGATTTTGGCAGCCAATAAGTTTGATGTAGTTCATACTTTTATGATGAGGATAGCCCCTTATTTTCATCATATACATACCCCTAAAATTATAGAACTGATTGACTCGATGCAATTAAATTTAGAGCGTCGTGTAGCTTTAGAATCTTTTCCTAAGCGCTTGATTTTTCAGAAGGAACTTCGACGAGTCACCCGTTATGAACGTGATTTACCTAACTTATTTAATAATTTGGTAGTTGTATCTGAAAAGGATGCACAACTAATTCCTAGTGAACGAGTAAAGGTTATCCCCTTCGGAATAGATACTGAATTTTTTAGTTTACAAAAACAACCACCAATAGAACCAACCCTAATTTTTTCTGGAAATATGAGTTATGCACCTAATATTCATGCTGTTAAGTGGTTTGTTGAACTTTGTCTACCCATAATTCAACAAACAATTCCTGATATTACACTTTTGATTGCTGGAGCAAACCCTACAACAGAAGTTCGCAGTTTAGAGCAAAAGAGAGGAGTTATAGTCACTGGCTTTGTAAAGTCTATGCCAGAAACTCTAAAAAAAGCTAAGATTGCGATCGCTCCCATGCAATCAGGATCAGGTATGCAAAGCAAAATTCTGGAAGCAATGGCTTCTGGACTACCTGTAGTTACTACAACCTTGGGACTTGGTTCTCTGAGTGCAAACCCTGACAAGGAAATTTTGATAGCAGATAGTCCAGAAGATTTTGCGAAAGCTACGATTACTCTACTACAAAACTCTGATCTAGCTAGAGAGATTAGAAATCTTGCAAGACAATTTGTTGTTAATAAATATAGCTGGGAATTTTCAGCTAACCAAGTTGAAAACCTTTACAATCATATAATGCTTGATATAAGCAAATGAACTGAGGTTTTCAAGCAAAAAAATCTAGATAATACATAGGAGGAATTTAAATTATGTTTGGAAGATCATTGGTAGTTTTTCACTCTCCCCCCACTTTCGAGAGTTTATAGGGTAGGTAGAAGTAGG
>NZ_VIKX01000035.1 GCF_009711935.1 Dolichospermum sp. UHCC 0259
GAAGCCAATGGGACTTTGACCATTGAAGGCGATAAGAAGTCGGGAACGGGGGAACCCTCCTCCCTCTACTCCCCCTCCTGACTCCTGTTTTTTTTAAATTTTTAATTCTCATGAGATCCCCCCAAAATAATCAATTTGACTACGTAAAAATTGGTATAGCTTCGCCAGAACGCATCCGCCAATGGGGTGAGCGTACCTTGCCTAATGGACAACTTGTCGGTGAAGTTACCAAGCCGGAAACTATCAATTACCGGACTCTCAAGCCAGAAATGGATGGGTTGTTTTGTGAAAGAATTTTTGGTCCGGCTAAGGATTGGGAGTGCCATTGCGGTAAGTACAAACGGGTGCGCCATAGAGGGATTGTGTGCGAGCGCTGTGGTGTAGAAGTGACAGAATCCCGCGTCCGTCGCCACCGGATGGGTTTTATTAAGTTGGCTGCCCCGGTGGCTCATGTGTGGTATCTCAAGGGGATTCCTAGCTATATTGCCATTCTCCTGGATATGCCGCTGCGGGATGTGGAGCAGATTGTTTATTTCAATTCTTACTGTGTTTTAGCTCCTGGTAACGCGGATACTCTCAGTTACAAGCAACTGTTGAGCGAAGACCAGTGGCTAGAAATTGAGGATGCTATCTACAGTGAGGATTCCCAGTTAGAGGG
Organism: Dolichospermum sp. UHCC 0259; assembly: GCF_009711935.1. Classification (GTDB taxonomy): domain Bacteria; phylum Cyanobacteriota; class Cyanobacteriia; order Cyanobacteriales; family Nostocaceae; genus Dolichospermum. Next base: position 659 of record NZ_VIKX01000035.1, read on the forward strand.
TGTGGAAGTGGGCATTGGGGCTGAGGCTCTGTTGCGGCTGTTGGCGGATATTAATTTGGAGCAGGAGGCGGAAACCCTGCGGGAAGAAATTGAGAAGGCCAAGGGACAAAAACGGGCGAAGTTAATTAAACGGCTCCGGGTAATTGATAATTTCATCGCTACCGGTTCAAAGCCCGAATGGATGGTGATGGAAATTATCCCTGTGATTCCTCCAGATTTGCGCCCAATGGTGCAGTTGGATGGGGGACGGTTTGCTACCAGCGATTTGAATGATTTGTATCGGCGAGTGATTAACCGCAACAACCGTTTGGCTAGGCTTCAGGAAATTCTTGCCCCGGAAATTATTGTCCGCAACGAGAAACGGATGCTGCAAGAGGCGGTGGATGCTTTGATTGATAATGGTCGTCGGGGACGGACGGTGGTGGGGGCTAATAACCGCCCGCTGAAGTCTTTGTCGGACATTATTGAGGGAAAACAAGGACGGTTCCGGCAAAACCTGTTGGGGAAACGGGTGGACTATTCGGGACGATCGGTAATTGTGGTCGGTCCCAAGCTGAAGATTCACCAGTGTGGACTACCGCGAGAAATGGCCATTGAGTTGTTTCAGCCCTTTGTGATCAATCGGTTGATTCGGTCGGGGATGGTGAATAATATCAAGGCGGCAAAGAAACTGATTTCTCGCAATGATCCTAGTGTGTGGGATGTGTTGGAAGAGGTGATTGAGGGACATCCGGTGATGTTAAACCGAGCGCCAACCCTGCACCGCTTGGGGATTCAGGCTTTTGAACCGATTTTGGTGGAAGGAAGAGCAATTCAATTGCATCCTTTGGTCTGTCCGGCCTTTAACGCTGACTTTGACGGTGACCAAATGGCGGTTCACGTGCCGTTGTCTTTGGAGAGTCAGGCAGAAGCACGGTTGTTGATGTTGGCTTCTAATAATATTTTGTCACCAGCAACTGGTAAACCGATTGTCACTCCTAGCCAAGATATGGTCTTGGGAGCATATTATCTGACGGCGGAAAATCCCAATGCCACGAAGGGGGCAGGTAAGTATTTCTCGTCTTTGGATGATGTAATTATGGCTTATGAGGCGCAGCAGGTGGAGCTTCATGCCTATATTTACGTGCGGTTTGATGGGGAAATTGATTCAGGTGAACCGGATAATGAACCTTTGGAAATCATTGAGGACAAGGATGCTAAGGGCAAACTCAATAGTCGCACCCTGATCTATAAGTTCCGCCGGGTGCGAGAAGATGGTCAGGGAAATCTGATTTCTCAGTACATTTATACGACTCCTGGTAGGGCAATTTATAACAAGGCGATTCAGGAAGCGATAGATGCCTAGAGAAAGGAGTCAGGAGTCAGGAGTCAGAATGAAGAATGAAGAAGGAGGTAGGGGCGCAGGGTCTGCGCCCGGTCAGGAGCAAGAAGGAAGAAGAAGGAAGAAGTAAATTAATTAATTTATACCCCTTTCCCCTGCTTCCTGCTCCCTTCTCTTTTTCCTCTTCTTCCTTCTTTATTCTCTTCTTTCCTCTTTCTCCTCTTCTTTATTCTTTATTCTTTATTCTCCTTCTTTCTCCTGACTCCTGACTCCTGACTCCTGACTCCTCCTACTAACAACTAAAATCTAAAATCGTATGACTAAAGCAGTTTTTCGCAATCTGGTGGTGAACAAGGGTAAATTAAGAGACTTGATTTCCTGGTCTTTTACCCATTATGGAACGGCGCGGACGGCGGTGATGGCGGATAAACTCAAGGAGTTGGGTTTTCGCTATGCTACCAAGGCAGGTGTATCTATTAGTGTGGATGATTTGATGATTCCTCCTTCTAAGAAGGAACTACTGGAGGCAGCAGAGACAGAGATTTTGGCAACGGAGGAACGCTATCAACGGGGGGAAATTACGGAAGTTGAACGTTTCCAAAAGGTAATTGATACTTGGAACAGTACCTCAGAGGCGCTCAAGGATGAGGTGGTGGTGCATTTCAAAAAAACCAATCCCCTCAATTCTGTGTATATGATGGCTTTTTCCGGGGCGCGGGGAAATATTTCCCAGGTGCGGCAGTTGGTGGGGATGCGGGGACTGATGGCAGATCCCCAGGGGGAAATTATTGATTTACCAATTAAGACCAATTTCCGTGAGGGGTTGACGGTAACAGAATATATTATTTCTAGTTATGGGGCGCGGAAGGGGTTGGTGGATACGGCGCTGCGGACTGCGGATTCGGGGTACTTAACCCGGCGGTTGGTGGATGTGTCCCAGGATGTGATTGTGCGGGAGTTTGATTGTGGAACTAATCGCGGGTTGACGATTGGGGCAATGGTGGAGGGGAATAAAACCCTGATTAAATTGGCGACGCGGTTGATGGGTCGGGTGGTCGGTGAGGATGTGGTGCATCCGGTGACGGGGGAGATAATTGCTCCTCGGAATACGCCGATTGATGATGATTTAGCGATCGCTATCCAAAAAGCCGGTGTCCAAAAGGTGACTGTCCGCAGTCCTTTGACCTGTGAGGCGGCGCGGTCTGTATGTCAGCACTGCTATGGCTGGAGTTTGGCCCATGCCAAGATGGTGGATTTGGGTGAAGCTGTGGGGATTATTGCCGCCCAAAGTATTGGAGAACCGGGAACCCAGTTGACCATGCGGACATTCCACACTGGGGGTGTATTCACGGGGGAAGTTGCCCAACAGGTGCGATCGCAGGTGTCAGGAACGGTGAAAATTCCCCGCAAGTTACAAACCCGTCCCTATCGGACTCGACATGGTGAGGATGCTTTGTATGTAGAAGCCAATGGGACTTTGACCATTGAAGGCGATAAGAAGTCGGGAACGGGGGAAAGCCAGGAAATTGCCGTTACCCAAGGTTCGACTCTGTATATCCACAATGGTCAACAGGTATTGGCAGATCATTTGGTGGCGGAGGTGGCACTGGGGGGGAGAACTACCAGAACCAATACAGAAAAAGCCGTCAAGGATGTGGCGACGGATTTGGCTGGGGAGGTGAAATTTGCCGATTTGGTGGCGGAACAAAAAACTGACCGCCAGGGGAACACCACTGTCACAGCCTCTAGAGGGGGATTGATTTGGATTCTGTCGGGGGATGTATATAATTTACTGCCTGGGGCGGAATTGGTGGTCAAGAATGGCGATGCAGTGGAGACCAATGGGGTCTTAGCCGAAACCAAATTGACCACAGTGCATGGGGGTGTGGTGCGCTTACCAGAAGCAATTCCAGGGAAAGCCACTAGGGAAATTGAGATTATTACCGCTTCGGTGGTGTTGGATCAGGCAGCAGTGACGATTCAGAGTTCCCAAGGGCGGAATAGTTACCTAATTACCACCACCAATCCTGATAATGGGGCAATATCGGAGTTTAATTTACGGGCAACTCCGGGGGCAAAGGTACAAAATGGTCAAGTAGTAGCAGAATTGATTGATGACCAGTACCGGACAACCACTGGGGGCTTGTTGAAATTTGCCGAAGTGGAGGTCCAGAAAAAAGGTAAGGCCAAATTGGGCTATGAGGTAGTCCAGGGGGGAACGCTGCTGTGGATACCGGAAGAAACCCATGAGGTGAATAAGGATATTTCTTTGTTACGGGTAGAAGATGTCCAGTATGTGGAAGCGGGGACGGAAGTAGTCCAGGACATCTTCTGTCAAACCGGTGGGGTAGTGGAAGTTACCCAAAAGAACGACATTTTGCGAGAGGTGGTGATTAAACCCGGTGAACTGTTGATGGTGGATGATCCAGAAGCAGCGATCGCCCATGACAATACGTTCTTGCAACCGGGTGAGGAACTACAAGGAACTGTAGCCACAGAATTGCGCTATGTCCAGTATGTGGAAACTCCCGAAGGTCCTGGATTGTTGAGTCGTCCAGTAGTGGAATTTGCTGTGCCTACTCACCCTGATGTGCCAGCGACAACTTCAGTCAGTCAGCACACCGGGCGCTCGATTCAACTGCGGGCAGTGCAACGGATTCCCTACAAGGATTCGGAACGGGTGAAGTCGGTGGAAGGTGTGGAACTGCTACGGACACAGATTGTCTTGGAAATTGAGCAGGAGACGGAAGGAGAACACGGCAGTTCACCTTTAGCGGCGGACATTGAACTGATTGCTGACCCAGAAGATCCAGAGATTCAAAGATTGCAGTTGGTGATTTTAGAGTCTTTGGTGGTGCGGCGAGACATTACGGCAGATGCGACCCAAGGCAGTACCCAAACTAATTTGGAAGTGGTGGATGGGGAGACCATTGAACCAGGGGCAGTGGTAGCCCGGACGAAGATCCTCTGTAAAGAAGGGGGGATAGTCCGAGGTGTGCAACAGGGGGCAGAAACAGTGCGCCGTTGTTTGGTGTTGCGTGCCAATGATTTGGTGACTGTGAATACCAATGTCTTGCCAACTGTCGGTAAGGGTGATTTGGTAGTGGAAGGGAGTGCGATCGCTCCGGGGATATTTGCGGCTGAGTCTGGGCAAGTAGTGGAAGTCGTCAGTGGTCAGCCCTTCGACTCCGCTCAGGGCAAGTCGTCAGTGGTCAGTGGCAAAACAACGGACAACGGACAACTGACAACGGACAACGGACAACTGACAACTGACAAAGGACAACTGACAAAGGACAAGTCAGCCCACACTATTACTCTGCGAGTTGGTCGTCCTTACCGAGTCAGTCCGGGGGCGGTGTTACAGGTAGAAGATGGGGATTTGGTGCAACGGGGTGATAATTTGGTGTTGTTGGTATTTGAACGCGCCAAGACTGGGGATATTATCCAAGGTTTGCCCCGGATTGAGGAACTGCTAGAAGCCCGTAAACCCAAGGAAGCTTGTATTTTAGCCCGTCGTCCTGGGGAAGTGAAGATTGTCTATGGCGATGGGGATGAGGTGACATCCATCATGAGAGAAGCCTATGCCATCAAGATTGTCGAAGCCAATGGCACTGTCACCGACTATCCCTTGGGACCTGGACAAAACCTAATTGTTCCCGACGGGGCGCACATTGTAGCCGGACAACCCCTCACCGACGGACCCTCCAACCCCCACGAGATTCTGGAGATATTCTTCAGTTTGGGGTCAGAGGATGGAGTCTATGCCTGTGCAAGCCACGCTTTGCAGAAGGTACAAACCTTTTTGGTGAACGAGGTGCAGATGGTGTACCAATCTCAAGGGATTGACATTTCCGACAAACACATTGAGGTAATTGTCCGGCAAATGACCAACAAGGTGCGGATTGATGACGGTGGCGACACCACCATGCTACCGGGGGAATTGGTGGAACTGCGGCAGGTGGAACAGGTGAACGAAGCCATGGCCATTACTGGTGGGGCGAGGGCAGAATACACTCCCATGCTGTTGGGGATTACCAAAGCATCGCTGAACACCGACAGTTTCATCTCCGCTGCTTCTTTCCAAGAAACCACGAGAGTCTTAACAGAAGCTGCCATTGAAGGCAAATCGGACTGGTTGCGGGGACTGAAGGAAAACGTGATCATTGGGCGCTTGATTCCGGCGGGGACTGGCTACAACACCTACGAAGAAACGGGGGTAATTGACGATTACGTGGTAGATATGGGCAGTGGCATCTTAGACGAAGTAGATGATCCATTGGACATGGTGCTAGATGACCGGACAGCGAAACTCTACAACCTGGATGCACCTGGGATGGGAGACGGCGGATTTGGTAGCAAGATAGGGGAAAGACTGCTTCTCGATGAGGATGATTTAATTGCTGATGAAATTAACGACCTAGTTATAGAAGAGGACGATGATTTCGAGGAAGAAGATGACGATGATGACGATGATGATTTTGACGATGAATAAAATCTAGTTAAATAATGGATAATTGGTAATGAATAATTATCCATTATCCATTATTAAAAATCACCTAACTTGATCTTAATTCCCGAATCTAGGGGAGGAACTTTTAGATATTCAACTGGATCATAAGGTTTACGATTTGGGTTGTTTGCATTGGGGCATAATTTCAAAAAAGACTCTGGATTCTTGATGTAATCAAGAGGATTTACTTTTTTACATTCTCGATTGCTGATACTGAAATACGCTTCAGGATTGACTTGAGGTATTCCATTCCAATAACTGTCAATTGTGATTGGCTGGGTGATTAAATCTGCTGATTGATTATGTTCAACTCCGACATTAGAAACTGTTTGAGGTTTAGCATTTACACTTTTATGAGCAAGGAACTCACATAACAAAAAAGTGAGGATTAAAAAAGGTAATTTCATTTGATAATGGTGAAAAGGTCGAAAGTTTTTTGGTTTATGATTACAATATAACCTTTCCTCGTCTGATGAAGTACAAATTTATCTGCGTTTATCTGTGTCCATCTTCTTCCATCTGCGGTTAATTATTTCTTGATGCTATACATAACTTTTAATTTTCGGTTCATGAATCATCACTCTTTTTCAAATTTTTAATTTATTTATGACAACAGAAATAAACTTACCAACCCTAGCTAGTTTGGAATATCATGCCTATATTGATAATGATGGTGAAGTCATAGTCACCTTTCAAGGAAAAATTGGAGTTTACGCGATTTTTAATCAGGATAAAATTTTGCAATTTGTTGGCTATTCTCGTGATATTTATCTAAGTTTAAAGCAGCACTTAGTCCGTCAACCTCAAAATTGTTATTGGGTAAAGGTACAAACTATAGAACGTCCTAATCGAACAATTTTGGAAGCTATTGAAAGTGCTTGGATTACGGAAAATGCTAATCCTGATCTTCCTAACATCGAAAATAAACAAAAATGGAATAATTCTATAGATGTGAAAGAATTAATGACACCAGAAGAACAAAATAATTATCAAAATATCGCTATTGATGAATTAGGAAAAAGCAAGGTTTTAAAAAATGTGGCGCGGCGGGTTGAAGAAGAAATTTTAGGAGTTCTCAAAGACCGGGGAGTCAATACTCAAATCCGCTTTAATCCAAAATTAAAAGAAACAGGATTATTAGATTTAAAATGAACATGATACAGCAATTCTTGCTATTATGAGGTACAGTTTTTCATCGCCAAGCCTGTAACGGCGAGGTTTTTCCGCACATTAGATATGTGGTATTTATTTTGATCTTGAATATACATCAGCAAACATTTAGCCACATATTCTGCTAATTTAACGGGTACAGCATTACCAATCATCTGTTCTAAATCTGTTTTTGAACCTGCAAAAATAAAACTATCAGGAAAAGTTTGAAGATAACTTCTTTCACGGGTAGTTAATGGACGCAAATCAGGTGTTAATGGTGCAACATCTCCAGGGTGTTGTTGATAAGTTTTAGGTATTGGTCTATTCACACCTCGAATAGTTGGACTTGGTTCATCAATACTGAAAATTGCTCTTCTTTGATAACTTCTAGGATGACGATAATAATATTCAATTCCTAAACTATTTCCTAAATAATCTCTAATAGTCGTCGGTTTTTTAGATAAATTAGCTTCTAAATAAGTCTTGAGATTATCATCTTTACCACCAAGTTCTCCTATACAGAAAAATCTCTTCCTCTTTTGTGGTACACCACATAAACTAGCATCTAATACTTTTTCTGTTAAACCATAACCAGCAGATTTAAGAATTTGCTTAAACTCTTGATATTTGTGAGATTTTCTAAACAATTCTACATTTTCTAAAACAAACCATTGACTTGAAATATTAGCTACTATTTCAGCAAATGTAATACTTAAATCTCCTCTCCCTAAATCTTCATTCCGCTTACCAGCACTAGAAAAATCTTGGCACGGTGGACCACCAATAATTACATCTGGTAATAATTCTTTAAATATTAAATAATCGTTATTTACCTGACTCAAATCATATTCAAAAATTGGATGATCAAAGTTTTGCTGATAAACATTTATAGCAGATTTCCAGTTTTCAAAAGCAGCAACAATTTCAAATCCACTATTTTGAAATCCTAGTGATAACCCACCACAACCAGAAAATATATCTATGACCTTTAAGGAAGAGGATTGTATTTGTATATTCATTACATTCCCTTGAGACTATCATCAAAAATTTCTGGATTGCTGAAAATAATAGCATCAAATCTTCTTTCGGGACTTAAAAAGGTAACTGTTCACACTCCCCCACTAAAAAGGAATTAGGAAGTAACAGGGATAGGAG
>NZ_VIKX01000036.1 GCF_009711935.1 Dolichospermum sp. UHCC 0259
TACTTCTACCTACCCTATAAACTCTCGAAAGTGGGGGGAGAGTGAAAAACTACGAGTTAGTTTATATAATAATGATGATTTAATAACTTTGGTTTGGTTAGATAGAGAATCTGAAGCTTTGAATCATGCTCATTTAAGGCTAGATATTGAAGAAAGATTTTATGGATTAATCACTATTTATAAATCTCTTTATGAAAAGAAAACACCTAAACCAGAAATTTTAGATGAAATCTGGGAAATTGGTAAATCAATTGATGGATTAAGTAAACTTGAAGCATTTTGCGATTTATCCAATTTAATTTCTAATTTAGAGATTGATTCAAAAACTTCTACTGCTATTTTATCTGAAACATTTCAATTATTTAAAAGTGAAAATTACCTATTAAATTTTTGCCAAGACAAGTGGAATACAATTAAATTTATTCAAATTCTAAGCAAATTTGCTTTGTTACTAATGGCTATTGGAGAACAAAAACTTTCAGAAATAATTTTTGTTAAAGTTGCAGCAGCTACTAAAATATTAGTAGAATCAGAAAATTTTTGTAACAATAAACCCTTTATTTCTATAATCGTAAATATAGCTGAAGCTAATCGGTTTAATGAGGCTTACATGATATCCAAAATAACTCAAGAAAGTTGGGTGAAAATAGAGTTATTAGGTCATTTATCCAAAACATTATATAATAAGAGAATGCAAGCAGATGCTAAATTATATCTTGGTGAAGCAAAGGAAACAGTCCCGTTATTAAATGGGAGTATGCGAGCAGAGCAAGCACTTGTAGAATTAGTATCAGTAATTGCTTATGCTGGAGATATTAAGCAAGCTCAAGAATTTTTATTAATGATAGAAGATGATCACTTCTATTCAGAAGGTTTAATGGAAATATCAGTAGCATCAGCTAAATCTGGTAATTTTTTAAAGGCTGAAGAATTTATTCAAGACATTGAAGATAAACAAGTAAGAAAAAATGCGCTCAGTGCTTTAGCGTCAGAACTGGCAAAATCTGGATATCAACACAAGGCAAGTTTACTGTTAAGAGATATTAAACAAGAAGCATTATCTCTACAAGATGATTTCTATTTACCATCAGCATTAGTAGGTTTAACAGAAGTATTAGCTAAATCTAACTTTTTAGATGAGGCGCAAAAAATTATGAAATTTATCAATGATGATTATGAGGAGAAAGGATACGCATTACATTCATTGGTAAAGAGTTTTATTCAAAGGGGTAATTTATATCAAGCTGAGAAATTTGCAAGACAAATTAAAGATAATTATAATTTTTCTCGTTCATTAAAAGATTTAGCCATAACACTGTATAATCAAGGACAAAATAAAGATGCCCATAGGTTAATAACTGAATCTTTAAAATCAGCAAAATTAGTTAAACATGATCCTCATCGCTTATTCATACTCAATGATTTAGCCGTTGCATTTAATTATATAGGAAACCAAGAAAGTGCCAATGCTCTATTTTTACAATCTGAAAAAATATCAAGAGAAGAAGAATATTTATCTTTCAGATTAATAAACTTAATTAGATTAGCAGATAACCTTTATGATGCTGAATACAATGAAAAATTTGATATATTTTTGACTGAAATAGAAACAATAATTATTGAAACAGACGAATATTTAAGACCATCAATGTTAAGAGAATTAATAGAAATACTAGCAAAATCAGGCTTATTATCCAAAGCTCAAAAAATCGCCAATCTGTTTGAAGATATACCGGAAAGAATAATAGCTCTAACCAGTTTAGCAATGGCACTATCCCAAAGAGGACAAGAAGGAGAAGCTAGAGAAATTTTTGCAACAATCAAGAGAGATTGCGATTTAATACCTAAAAATATAGATGAAGAACAGTTAGGAGACCTTTGTACAGCACTAGCTAAAATTAAACAATTTGCAGATGGATTATCTAAGATAAGATTACAAAAACTCGATACTTTTATAAGTATATTAACAGATTGGCATACTGCTTTTGAAGAAGTGGAAAGTGGTTTATCTGTGGTAATTTTCAGAGAAGTAATCTGTATTGCTGGTTGGGTAAGTCCGCACTGGCAGGAAATTTATCAGATTTTTCCTGATATCAAAAGAAACTAAATTCAAAATCTTTTTTGTCTATGTTATCATAAAAAATAACCCCTATCAGCAATTCTAAATGGTACTGCATTAGAGGTTATTGTTAAACTATTTTATTGATTGTTAAATCAAATTATTCTCTTATTCAACTGTTACCGACTTCGCTAAATTTCTCGGCTGATCTACATCCAAACCTCGTCGGGCAGCAATATGATAAGCTAACAACTGTAATGGAATCACAGTGAGAATTGGCGAAAGAATTTCCTCAACTTCCGAAACCGGAATTAAATCATTAAAGATTTCCGCCGCTTCTCCATCTTTCACAGATGTCACTCCAATTAATCGGGAATCTCTGGCTTTAGCTTCTTGGGCATTAGAAATCACCTTTTCATATACATTACCAGGAACAGCGATCGCCACCACCGGAACTTTAGCATCTAATAGAGCGATCGGTCCATGTTTCATTTCCCCCGCTGGATAGCCTTCAGCGTGAATATAGCTAATTTCCTTTAATTTTAAAGCCCCTTCTAACGCAATCGGAAAATTAATTCCTCTCCCAATAAAGATAAAATCTTTTGTTTCTGAAAAATCATGTACTAAATGCTCAATATAACGTTCTTGAGTTTCCAAAATCGCTTCAATTTCCCCTGGTAACTCCCGTAAACCTGTGAGAATTTCCTCAAATCTCGAATCACTAATCTCCTGACGACGATAAGCCAAATCTAACGCCAAAGCATAAAACGCCATCAATTGCGCTATAAAAGTTTTTGTCGCCGCTACACCAATTTCAATTCCTCCATGAGTATTGATAATATTCGCCACCATATTCCCCAAACTACTTTCTGGGCGATTAGTAATTCCCAAAAGTCGCGCTTGATACTTAGATTCTTTCCCTTGTCGGCGTTCTTTTTCCATCGCCAAAGCCGCCAACGTATCAGCAGTTTCCCCAGATTGAGTTACTCCAATAGTCAGAGTATTAGCCGTTAACGGTGAAGGCGCATACCGAAATTCTGAAGCATATTGTACCTGAGTTGGAATTCCTGCCAACTGTTCTAACAAGTATTTACCCACCAACGCCGCGTGCCAACTTGTACCACAAGCAACAATTTGAATTTGTTCCAAATCTGCGTAAAATTCCGCTGGTAAATCCAATTTCACCGGTGATTCCGCAGTAATTTGTCCATTCTCGACCGTTGAGAAATAAGCCTCTAAACAATCCCGCACCACTCCCGGTTGCTCATAAATTTCTTTGAGCATAAAATGTTTGAATCCCTGTTTTTCCACCATAATGGGATTCCAGTTCAAAGTCCGAGGATGCTTTTTTAAGCGATTTCCCGCAAAGTTATAGACTTCCACCCCTAAAGGAGTCAACCGAGCAATTTCCCCATTCTCTAGGGACAATACAGCGCGGGTATAGGGAACGATCGCCGGCGTATCGGAAGCGCAGAAAAACTCACCCTGTCCAAACCCAATCACTAAAGGTGCTTGTTGACGAACTACAATCAACTCATCAGGATAATCAGCAGAAATAACGGCAACAGCATAAGCTCCCTGTAATTTACTTACAGCTTCTCGCACCGCGTCTAAAAACACAGAAGGAGAAGTAGAACTTGGAGAAGAATTTTTTAAACACTCAGCAATCAAATGAGGAATTACCTCTGTATCTGTTTCTGAGCGGAATTCATGTCCTAGCGCCTTTAAACTTTCTCTCAACTCTCGATAATTCTCAATAATCCCATTTTGTACCACAGCTATCCGCATAGCCGTATCTAAATGAGGATGGGCATTGTACTCTTCCGGTTTACCATGAGTTGCCCAGCGCGTATGACCAATCCCAATTTGGGCAGGATTTTCGATTTGTTCCAGTTTAGAACGCAGATTGAGTAACTTACCCTTAGCCCGCACACAATGCACGTCACCTTCCAAAATAGTGGCAATTCCTGCCGAATCGTAACCTCTATATTCTAATTTCTCTAATCCAGCCAGTAAAATATCTGTCGCTGTCTGAGTGCCTATATATCCAACTATTCCACACATTGCTTAAACCACTCCGGTTTCAGGATGATTAAATTTTAAGTATAGTTGCTGGAATGAATAAGCCACTTTAGCAAATTGGTCATTGGGCATTGGGCATTGGGCATTGGGCATTGGGCATTGGTAATTTTATTCTTCCTTCTTCCTTCTTCCTTCTTCCTTCTTCCTTCTTCCTTCTTCCTCCTGACTCCTGACTCCTGACTCCTCCCATAAAAATGCTGAGGAATGACGAAAGAATCCAGATGTTTCTCCCGTTCTCACTCCTCAGCACTAAAAAACCAAGAATTTAGAAATGAAATTCTTAGTAAGCCAAGCCCATGCTGCGAGTTGTTTCAGCGCCTAAATAAACGCGAATACTCAAAAAGTCGGTGGGGCAAGCAGTTTCACAACGCTTACAACCTACACAGTCTTCAGTGCGGGGAGAAGCAGCCACTTGAGCAGCTTTACAGCCATCCCAAGGAACCATTTCTAGTACGTCAGTAGGGCAAGCGCGGACGCATTGTGTACAGCCAATGCAGGTGTCGTAGATTTTTACGGTATGAGACATTGAAAAAACTGCTCCTTGCGGGTGTTCTTCTTTCTGAAAGAATCATAATCAAGGCATAGTTTACCCCAGGGCTTGATAGCTTGTAAGCAAAAGGCTACATAACTTTAAACAATGTAATAGACACGTTAGATAATTTATCTACCAATATCGCTGATATCTGGCTGTAATCAGCAACATCGCCATCAAGTGTTTACCCAAATAACTTTCTTCCTAAGATGGTAAATTGTAAAGATGTGTAAATTAAGGGTCGTTTTATAAAGGTCATCTATCATACCTATTGTCTATAATCTATAGATTAATTAATTCTTATCCAGTTGTGATGAAATATTAACTTCTAACCTATGCCACACAATTAGATTAGTCTGATCTAATAAAGTTTAAATATAATTAGCACTGACAATTTAACGATTATGGAGCTACATTCCTTACCGACTGAGGTAATTTTGACACATCCGCGTCAGTCTCTTGGTAAATTACAACTTGATTGGACACCCCAACCGGGAAACTATCTTGATTTTGACGGAAAAACCTACGCAGTTTTAGAGCGTTCCCATAGATATCAGCTTAGAGGAGGACGCTATAGTTTACATGATGTCGCTATTTATGTTCAAAAAGCGCAAAGACCGGAAGAACAAAGTTTAGTAGAGGGACGTTGGATTATTGGTGATGCTACCTGTAAATATAATGCTCTTTCAGAAATTATCCGTTGTGCAGTTAACCCAGAAGGACCATGTAAATCCTGCCGGTTTTATGAAAATTAGTCAGTTGTCAGTTGTTAGTTGTTACCAATGACCAATTACCCATTACCCATTACCCATTACCCATTACCTCACCAACAGTTAATCGAGTTCCATTGACAAAATCCCATCCTGATTGGGGACGTTTACCTGTTAATTGCACTTCTCGCAGCAGTAATAAACCTGCCCCTGTTTGGACGATTGCGCCTAATCCTTTAATAATATGAACGACTTCTCCAGGTTGAGTTGATATAGTTGATAAGTTAGGTATTCTATGTATTTTTTCTTGTAACTGCTCTGGTAATTCTTGAATATACGTGGATTCTATGGGAACGGTAGCAGTGATTTTCAATGGTTGATTGCGGAAGCTGGCAATACAGTTAGGGTAAAAGCCGCGAATTTGATTGTGTAATTGGATGGCACTTTTCGCCCAGTCTAAGTCATAGTCTGGCTTTTGAATCAAAGATGCGTAAGTGGCTGTGGTATGGTCTTGAGGAATTGGTGTAAGTTCATGACGTTCTAGTTTATACAGAGTTTCTATGAGTAAATCTGCGCCAGCGATCGCTAACTTTTCCGCTAAAATCTGAGCATTATCTAGTAACTCAATCGGTGTAGCTGTCTTGAGCAGCATATCACCTGTATCCATGCCCTTATCCATCAGTATAGTTGTGATCCCGGTTTCTTTTTCGCCATTGTATATACTCCACTGAATCGGTGCAGCCCCCCGATATTGAGGTAAAAGCGATCCATGTACATTGACACAACCCAGCTTTGGCATATCTAATATCTTCTTAGATAAAATTTGTCCATAGGCGATAACTACAAACACATCTGCTTCCATCTGCTTGAGTTGTGTTAAGGTTTCAACATCTTTTTTGACTCTTTCCGGTTGCCATACTGGAATATGATGATCTGTAGCTAAGGCTTTCACTGGTGAAGGTGTCAGTTTATTCCCCCGTTCTCGGCGTTTATCTGGTTGAGTAATTACAGCAAGTACCTGAAAATCACTGTTGTCCAAGAGTTTTTTTAAAGTGGGAATTGCAAAATCTGGAGTGCCAAAAAATACTACTTTCATTAGTTATTAATTATTAATTACGAGTTATGAGTCATTAATCAATGGTAGGTGTGTTCCTCATCACTGACAACAGCCACATCTGAAATATATTAATAAAATTATGTTGAGCATTTTTGATTATGCCCAATGAATTTTCATGGTTTGATGGTATAGTGTTTACTATTGGTTAAGCGAAAACAGCTTCAATAAACTATAATACTCCAGGTATTTAGTTTGGCGATGCTTTCGGTTCGCAAACCTATCATTATTTGCATCTACTATTGACGGATTTTGTGCGTATGGCTGTGTTTTGCAGTCAGCCATTTCTCTACTAAATCAAAATTATTCGATAATTACCCAAGTGCAAATTCAACTGTCTTTGTTTAATCGCAGCGGTTACGAGTGTAAATTACAGTTTTTTGATTGGGTGTCTGAATTTAATGTTTTGTTTATTATTGATTGTGCATCAGTTAGTCTAATATTTGCCAATATATAGGTTCTGATTGGATAAGTCCCGCGTGATTATATCCAGCCAGAAACAAGGTGTATTGTTGGGAAATTACTTGATTTAAGACAGTTTTTAAGAGCATTTCTAGATTTTGGCTACGTAAGTATTCAGGCAAACCCGGATTTTAGGGGTTTTGAATGAGGGGAGACTGACATCAGTAAATTAACATTCAGAATGCTGATAAATTCAATTCTTGCTGAAGTGCTGACGGCTAAATGCTAGGATTTATGCTCCTGGTAAACATACCTGTATTCTACTGGTGTTAAATATGGCTGTTACTTAAACTGACAATAATGATGGTATTTATTAACAGATGTAATTTACTGTTAACTTTCATTCCGTCATGATTGTATATTATGTAAAGATTATGAGGGGGTAAATGGTGACACTAAAACTTTTGTAAAGCGATGCAACATTTGAATAAATTATTTCGTAAAAGCTTTTGGTTTGTTGATATACATATAGTCATAGCTTTGCTTTTTCCCGTTCCTGTATAAATACTGCCCGCACTTAGCAACTGCCCCCTAGAGAGTCTCATCATGCTTAAACCCCTTTTGGTGTCAGGATGGTTCCGTGTTCAACCATTTCTCAAGTACATTGCCATTGTTATTATAATTTCACCCTTCGTGGGCATATCTATTAATGCTACCTTAGCGAAACAATTAGAAGCAGTGATTGTGAGTTCGGGAAGTAGCAAATCTCATCCAAAATTGACAGAAAGTTCTGCTACTAAGAAGTTAAATTCACAATTTGCTCAAGTTAACTCTCAAACAGGAAAAATATCTGTTGGTGAAGGAATACATTCATTACCAAAAGATTCGGTGATTTCAGGGGTAGAAAGAGAAAGTTCTCAAGTGGGGAATAATGTTGTTAGTGAAACTGTGCCATCAGTTAATGTTACACAATTTCCAAGACCAAAATCGGTTAATCAAGTTAATTTAATTCAAAAATCACAGGACGCAAAAGCAGAAGCTGATTTAAATTCTCCAGTCAGCGAGAACACTGAATCTAAGGAATTGGCAACATCAACATTTACACCTAAAAGCGGAGAAATCCCTGTTAGTGAACAGCAAAATGAGTCAGAGACGGCACAAACTGATCCTATAGGTAGTCCCCATCCCATTCCTTGGCAATGGATTTTGGCTACTCAAGAAGCGGTTGGTGGAAAAGGTGGTTCTGGTATCCGCTACTATCGGAGTATGCCTGTAGTTTCTCCTGATGGCAAGTATGCGATTTATAGTCGGGTGCAGATGGAAGTAAAACCGGAAATGCACAATAGCCGAGTTAATAGTGTGTTGTTTGTGGAAGATAGACAAACTAAGCGGTTACGGGTGATGACATCAACGAGTGTGGTGATTGATCCGCTGTTGAAGAAACAGGCTAGTTTGTCGGCAGAAGCGGATCGTGATGGGAAGATGGGCGTGTTAGTACCTGTGAGTTGGTCCCAAAAAGGCGATCGCTTTTTAGCCCGTAAATTTGTGGCGATTTTCAATACGGCAGATGCTACAGATGAGGCTGTAATTTGGAATCCTCAACAGGATAATCTTAATGTAGTTAGTCCTGTGCAATCAGAAGATGATCACGAAAAAATAGCTATTTTGTTAGGTTGGAGTAAAAAGCAACCTAATGATGTGTTATTCCGTGCTGGTGAATTAGGGGAAGAAAATTGGCCTCTGTTGCAAGTGACTAATGATGGTAGAACTGTAGATATTTCCTCAGAAGGGGATCAAGCGGTAACTTTTGGTGAAAGAGGTAGCATTTGGGGAGATCCACAGCTTGCTTCTCGATAATGGAGTCAAGGAGTCAGGAGTCAGGAGTCAGGAGTCAGGAGTCAGGAGGAATAAAGAAGAATAGTTTTCACCAATTACCTGTTACCTGTTCCCTGTTCCCTCTTCCCTGTCAAGACATTGCGCTGCTGACTAAAATTACCGTACTATCAACACCAGAGGCGATCGCTTCGGGAATGTTTCCTTGAATGGCTTGTTGGAATAATCCCTCACGGGAAGCACCCAAAACTACAACGTCGAAACCTTCAGTTTTCACCAACTCAATGACTCCAGCGGTGACAGATTCAGCTTGTAAAGATGCAGCAACAACATTACCTTGTAAATTGCGGTAACGCATTAATTGCCGGGTAGATGCTTCTAAAACTGTCATATCTGGTGCTGTTTCCCCAGGTTTAACAACTTGGGTTAAACGAATTTCTATCTCATTTTCCAAAGTGACTAAAGCTGGTAATAACTTGATAGCTATGGGTGCATTTGGTCCCCCAGCCATAGGGACTAACCATCGTTTAAATTGTTGGTAAGAATGGCAATTATGGCCTAATTTTACTAAAACAACATCACAATTTGCTTGACGAATTACCGTATCTACAACATTCCCAAAAATCCTGCCGGGGGTAGATGTATTTCCCTTCCAACCCATGAAAATTAAATCTATATGTCGTTCCTTGGTTGTTTCTAAAACTGCCTGGGCGACATCATGGGCGACCCGAATTTGGGTATGGATGGGAATGTGCAGTTTTTTGGCTAAACTTTCAGCTTGTCGGAGTAAGCGGCGACTTTTTGCAGTGTTGACTGGGGTTTCCGCTGGGGAAATGTGGCGAGATACTAAAATGATTTGTAAACATTCTATTTCATAATGGCGATCGCGGGCAATAGCCGCAGCCATTTCTAATAATACCGGGGCGGTTTCCGGGTTAGCAATAGTAACTAATAATCTCCCTCTGCCAATACTAGGAGAACGAGTTTGGTAAACTAAATAAGAAGGTTCTGCTTGAGGCCCCGTCACCCCATCCTCACCATTTAAATGATCTGCCTCAGCACGAATAATATCAGCGCGAGTAATAATCCCAATTAATTTTTTACCATCAACCACAGGTAAACGACTAATTTGATATCTATCCAATAAATAGAGAACATGACTTAATCTATCTGCTGGTGTCACCGTCACCGGCTTAGGTGTCATAATTTCTTTTAAAAGAGTTTCATGGGGTAAGAGATGATCACGAATTTTCTGTAAATCTGTTTGGGAAACTAAGCCCACTAATTTATTATTTTCTACTACCGGAAATCCGCGATGATGGGAACGAGAAAAAGCTTTAATCACTTCATCTCCTGTCATTTCTGCTTCTAAAGTTTCCACTAGGCACTGCATGACATTCTCCGCAGTTAATTGTGTTAATATCCCTCCCCTGGGAGTATCTTTTTTAAGAATAATGCCCTTTAATTTTAAAAGTTTGTCATAAAGTGAACCGGGAACAACCTTTTCTGCGACTAGATAAGATGTTACAGATACCACCATTAAAGGTAATACTAAATTGAAATCTGTCGTCATTTCAAAAACAATCACAATTGCAGTAATGGGAACTTTAGAAACCGCGCTAAAAAATCCCCCCATTCCGGCTAATGCGTAGGTAGTCGGTGAACCAACTCCAAATATTTGTAATTCACATACACCAATAATATGTCCTAAACAAGAACCTAAAATTAAACTAGGTGCAAATAATCCCCCAGGTGCGCCTGAACCAAAAGCAATTAAGGTTAAGATAAATTGGGCAATAAAAGCAATTCCTGCTAAAGGTATATTTGGTTCACTAGCAATCATAAACTCCCGCAAACCTGTATTATCTCGAAAAGTTTCTGGAAGCAAAGACATAATCAAACCAGAAGCCAAACCAGCTATTGCCACCCGCAAAGGTAAACTAATATGTAAACGGCTATAAACTTGAATACTAAA
Organism: Dolichospermum sp. UHCC 0259; assembly: GCF_009711935.1. GTDB lineage: Bacteria > Cyanobacteriota > Cyanobacteriia > Cyanobacteriales > Nostocaceae > Dolichospermum. The sequence goes on from NZ_VIKX01000036.1 coordinate 10,708, forward strand.
AATTAATCCCTGATTAAATAAAGCCGCCAATAAACCCGCCAAAACTCCCAAAATTAATAAAATGGGAATTTCCAATAGAGAAAAACCACTAGAGTAATTAATTAGTTTTAAATCTAATTGCAGACTACCACCACCTAACCAGCGGGAAATTACGCCACCAATAAAAGAGGCAATTATTGCCGTTCCTAATGTTAAACCAGATAAATCTTGTAATAACTCTTCAATAATAAATAAAACCCCCGCTAGAGGTGCATTGAAAGCTGCTGCTAAACCAGCCCCAGCACCGGCGGCAATCATCTGTCGGCGATGTTCTGGAGAAGTGGGAACTAAGCGACTCATACCCGCCGCTAAACCCGCACCTACCTGAACTGTCGGTCCTTGTCTGCCCAAGGTTAATCCTGAACCCAAGGCGATAACTGCTGAAATTAACTTGACAAAAGCTACTCTCCATGATAGCTTAATTGGCACATTTGCTAGAGCGGCTTTGACTTGGGGAATCCCACTACCAGCGGCTTCTGGCGCTAATCTCTGCACTAACCAACCAGAAAGAAACCCTAAACTTGCGCCAATAATTGGTAAGGCTATCCATGCCGGAAAAATGTGAGTTGTATGTACTCGCCATGTTCCCAACCACCCTGAACCTTGTTTGAGTAATACCGCAGATAAAGCGGCTACTATCCCAATTACAGAAGCTTCTGCTATGGCTAATCCCCTTCTAGGTTGCCAAAAGTTCCGAAAATACTGGGTTAGCAACGCCAAGGAAATCATAAATTTTAAGTTTAATTTTTAATTTTAATTTAAAATTAGTGCTTTCTTGAATTTTTCAGCACTATCAAAATATATTTGTGGCTATGTTACCCTAAATAAACTTCTCCAAAACCACCTTGACCGATGATTTGATAATTTGATAATTGAGTAATGCTTTTAAGTTTCTTTTCCGAGCGATCGCTAATGTAATTAATTTTTGAATATACTAAACACAGGTGGAATATCAACTTTTGTAAAATGACAAAGAACATAGATGTATAGGGTTTAGGGGTTTAGTTCATACTCAACCCCTACTTTAGAATCAAACAATCAAGCGGTTTTGAGTATAACATCAAAAAGTTTTGTTTTCGCTTTTGGTTCTGGGGTGACAAAACGTGGAGTTTGATGATTTGGTTGTTGGATTTAAAGACAAAAAAATTACCCACCCCGCTGACGGAATAGGTAATTTTCCAGGATTTAATAACTAAAAAATTTTAGTTAAACTCGGCTTAATAGCGACCGCCGCCACCGCCACCGCCACGGTTGCCACCGCCGTAGCCACCACGTCCACCACCTGCCGGACCTCTGTCTTCTTTGGGTTTTGCTTTGTTCACTTTCAAATCACGACCCATCCATTCAGCGCCATCAAGGGCATCAATAGCAGCCTGTTCTTCAGCTTCAGTACCCATTTCCACAAAACCGAAGCCGCGCAAGCGACCTGTCTCACGGTCAGTGGGAAGCTGAACACGTTTCACAGTACCATATTCCGCAAAGACTTGACTCAGCGCATCTTGTGTAACTTCATAAGAGAGGTTACCCACGTAAATTGACATAGAATATTTCCAAAATCATAAGAGTGTAGAGATTTAGATTTCGGAGAAAAGTCTGTAAATACCAAAAGGGAAAGCCTGTCAATACTAACCACAAACATTACCGCCGAATTAATTCCCACCTTCTAATGATTACACAAAAAATCATAATTGTGGGAAGAAGTTTAAAAAAAAGTTGTAAAAAGTCATATTTGTTGCTTATGGGTATTCCCACCTGCAAGTTACACCCGTTAATTAACCCTATTCCCTGCATTTCAGCCATGAAACCTAGCTTATATTCGCTTTTCCAGATATTGACCAATCATTAATTGTTCACTGGCACGGGAAATGATGCTTTGTCGGGTACGGTATTTACTACCAATGAGTTTAATCTCTTCCTCAAATACTGAATTATTATATTCAGTTCGCAAACACAGAGTTTGAGGATTTGATAAGTAATAATCTGCTGTAACTGGTTTAGAGGTGGCAAAACCACGATCTCTGTATAAAATGTTGCCCAAAGCCCCAAATAGGGTTAAACCTTGAGATTCTTGTCTGACTTTAATTATATCAGTGCTTTGCCAAGATACTTCAGCACCACAGGTCAAACTTTGCAAATCAACTAAATCATGGAGTTGGGCTAGTTTTTTCAATTCTTCACACCCCTGTTCTAAAAATCGGATGGTGATTATACTCTCCATTTCTTTTGTTTCTCCCTGGGGTAGGGTGTAGTAACGTCGTTCTGATCTCCATTCACCTACCGATTCCTGAAAGAATGCGGCAATCTGCCTTTCATCACCTGTTTTAACCAGCTTGAGGGATGTTTTCACTGTTTATTTTCCTCATTTATCCATAAATTGTTGCTTAATTTCCTATATCTTTCTGTGCCATCTGTTACCGGGCTATGGTAATACATCTGGCTTTACCCGATATAGGTACAAAAGACAATTATTATTTACTATTCTTAATATAGAAGTGAATTATAAAAAATGCGACGACAAATTACAGCAATTCTCGTTGTTATGAAATACGATGGAGGGCGCAAGCCCTGCGCCCCTACGGGTTTTGGGATCAGAAAGTGCTGTCAATTTCAACTTTCAAAACTTTGACTAAAAAACCCCACTTATCTGCTGCTTCTTCAATAATTTTTGCTGTTGGTTTACCAGCACCATGTCCTGCCTTCATCTCAATTCTAATTAATACAGGTGCATCACCACCATGCGCTGCTTGTAAAGCCGCAGCAAATTTAAAACTGTGAGCAGGTACTACACGATCATCATGATCTGCGGTAGTAATTAACGTAGCTGGATAAGCTGTTCCCGACTTCAGATTATGCAAGGGTGAATAAGCATATAAAGTTGCGAATTCTTCTGCGTTTTCCGAAGAACCATATTCAGCCACCCAAGCCCAGCCAATGGTAAATTTATGGAAGCGCAACATATCCATAACGCCTACTGCGGGTAGGGCTGCACCAAACAAATTAGGGCGTTGTGTCATACAAGTACCCACCAATAAACCACCATTACTACCTCCACCAATAGCTAATTTTGCAGGTTGGGTGTAATTATGGGCAATTAACCATTCAGCCGCAGCAATGAAATCATCAAAAACGTTTTGCTTTTGCAATTTCATTCCTGCTTGATGCCATTCTTCTCCATATTCACCACCACCACGTAAATTAGGAACAGCATAGACTCCTCCCATTTCTAGCCATATTAAAAGGCTAACAGAAAAACTTGGTGTTAAGGAAATATTAAAACCACCATATCCATAGAGGTAGGTGGGATTGTTACCATCTAATTTAATTCCTTTTTTGTGAGTAATAAACATTGACACTTTTGTCCCATCTTTACTTGCATAGAAAACCTGTTTTGTCTCATATTCATCAGCATTGAAATCTACTTTTGGCTGACGGAAAATTTCACTTTTACCTGTTTTCATGTCATGACGATAAATAGTTCCGGGAGTAGTGAAGCTGGTAAAACTATAAAATGTTTCTGTATCATGCCGTTTACCACTAAATCCGCTGGCTGAACCAATACCGGGTAATTCTACTTCTCTAATAAAATTACCTTTGAGATCAAATATTTTAATTTGGCTATAGGCATTTTGTAGATAATCACCTACAAACTGATTATTTAAGACACTGACACTTTCTAATGTTTCTACTGCTTGAGGAATAATTTCTTGCCAATTTTCAGGAGTTGCTTTTCTCGTGTCAATGGCGATAACTCTACCTTTGGGAGAATTGAAATCTGTGCGAAAGTAGAAAATATGATCGTCATTATCAATGAAGCTATAATTTGCGGAAAATTGGTTAATTAGTTCGATAACTTCCGAATTTTGATTTGTGAGATCCTTGTAAAAAACCAAGTTTTTGGAGTCAGTTCCTAGCCAGATGGAAATTATTAGATATTTGCCGTCTTCGGTGACATTCCCAGAAAAACCCCATTCTTTTTGGTCAGGACGATGGTAAATTAAGATGTCTGCTGACTGTGGTGTACCAAGTTTGTGATAATAAAGTTTTTGGTAATAATTAACATCTGTCTTGGAAAATTGCTCCTCTTGGGGAAACCCCAAGACCGCATTTTCCGCTTCTAATTTGGTTTTTTCATTTGGTTCATCATAGCGACTGTAGAAAAAACCTTGATGATCATGAGTCCAAGAAGCACCAGAAAATTTAATCCATTGGAGATGATCTTGTAAATCTTCACCTGTGGCAATGTTTCTAACTTTCCATGCTTGCCAATCTGAACCAGAACTAGATAAACCATAGGCTAAAAGTTGACCATTTTCACTGATAGAAATTCCTGAAAGGGCAATTGTGCCATCTTCTGAAAGTTGATTAGGATCAATTACAATTCTTGGTTCTGCATCTAAATTTGGCAGAGTATAGAGAACACTTTGATTTTGCAGTCCATTATTTTTGAAATAAAAGTAACTTTCACCTTCTTTAAAGGGAGTTCCATATTTTTCATAATCCCAAAGTTTTGTCAGCCGCTGTTTGATTTTTTCTCTAGCAGGAATTTCGTTTAAATAGCCGAAGGTAACTTGATTTTGTGCTTCTACCCAAGCTTTGGTTGCTTCTGTATCCGGGTCTTCTAAGGCTCGGTAAGGATCGGCGATCGCCATTCCGTGATAATTATCTACTTGCTCACTTTTGTTAACACTAGGATAGGTCAGAGGTTGTTTAGAGTTAGACATAAATTTAGGATAAAAAAGTTGTACTAAATTGCTAATACCCATTTTATATGAGTCCGCACAAAATCATGGAATCTGTTAATTAATCTACGTTTATCTGCGTTTATCTGCGGTCAGTTATTTTTGATATGACAGAATCACTATCTTTTTTTGACAAAACAGCATTATGATCAATAGCGAGTAATTTGTGTAACCTGGAGATAAAATTGGCAGTAATGCAAAAATTCGCTCACTCTATAGCTTTGATCCTACCAGCAAAAATTTTTACTGTGGGACTATCTTTCTCTCTGCTAACAGGACTTTATGCTTGTGGTAAGGGAGAAAACTCTGGCATCAATCTTAAAAATTTCCATATTGGTGCTAATGTAACACAGATTCAAAAAATTACCAAAAAAAATCAGGACACGACAGTTTACATTCAAGGTAAAGTAGAAAAATATGCTCCATTAATCAAGAAAAAAGCATATCAAATTAATGACTCAACTGGGAAAATTTGGGTGATCACTAATCAGGGCAATTTCCAAGTTGGAGAACAAGTAGTATTGAAAGGTAATGTTCAGTATCAAAGTGTCCCTTTGGCTGGTAAAGAACACGGTGAAGTTTATTTAAAGGAAAAGTAATTTATGAATAGTCAATTAGCTTATGTAGCCGTTGCCATTCTCTATCGAGAGAATAAGTTTTTAATGCAATTACGGGATAATATTCCTAATATTATCGCTCCTGGTTGTTGGGCTTTATTCGGTGGACATATAGAACCGGGGGAAACTCCAGAAATAGCCGTTCAGCGAGAGGTTATGGAAGAAATTGGTTATCAGTTAACTGATTTTACAAAATTTGGAATTTATAGCGATGAAAAAGCTGTGCGTTATGTATTTCAAGCACCATTATTAGTCCCAGTAAGTCAACTTGTACTTTCAGAAGGGTGGGATTTAGATTTATTAACAGCAGAAGATATTGACAAGGGTGAATATTATTCGGAAAAAGCCGGAGAAGTTAGACCTTTAGCAACGTTGCCTCAGAAAATTATGTTGGATTTTATCAAAACTCTATAGTCTAATAATTCGATTTACAAACCTTTTAAGTTTCCCAGATATTTTGCCAAAATTAGATCATTAATAAATTCCATGCAGCCAGTAAAAAATCTACCAAATTCACCTAAATGGTTAAACATAGGATTAGCCTTTCCTGTGATTCTTCTTAATGGATGGTTATTAATTCAATTTATTAACTATTTTCAACCTTTAGTTAGTGTTATTTCTGTTGCTATTCTTTTAGCTTTTGTGCTAGATTATCCTATTCAAATTCTCCAAAAACGTGGAGTACCTCGAATTTTAGCAGCCGTAGTAGTATTGCTATTATCTATTATTATTTTAGGTGCGGTGGGTGTAATCCTACTACCACTTATTCTGGAACAATTGAATGAGTTAGCTAATCTTCTTCCCTATTGGATAGAATCAGCAACTCAACAAATAGAAGCTTTGCAAAATTGGGCAGCTACTCAGCAATTACCAGTAAATTTAAGTGGGTTAGCTGGTGAAATTTTAGGAAAAATATCTAGTCAATTGCAATCTTTTACTGGGAAAATTTTAGGTTTTGCTTTCGATACTATTGGCAATTTATTGAATTTATTAATCACCATAGTTTTGACTATTTATTTAGTATTGAATGGTGAAAGTTTATGGAATGGAATTTATCTTTGGTTTCCGCCAAAAACAGCGAAAAAGGTGCGAGAATTACTGCGGGAAGATTTTAATAATTATTTCATTGGTCAAGCTACTTTAGGGGCTATTTTAGCTGTATCCATAACATTGGCTTTTGTCGTTTTACGAGTGCCTTTATCACTACTTTTTGGCATAGGAATTGGTTTGTTTTCGCTATTTCCTTTTGGTACTGGTATTGGTATTGGTATTGTTAGTTTACTAATAACTTTAAAAGACTTTGGTTTAGGGTTAGAGGTTGCGGCTATAGGTGTGGCCATTGATCAAATTAATTCTAATATTATTGCCCCACGTATTTTAGGAAATTTAACCGGTTTAAATCCTGTATGGGTGGTAATTTCTTTATTAATAGGAGCAAAGTTAGGGGGTGTATTGGGTTTATTAGTTGCTATTCCTCTTGCTAGTTTTATTAAAGATATGGCTGATACTTGGCGTAATGGTGAATTTAATAAAAATGCTGTTGATAGTGAGTAACTACAAGAATTATAATCCAGCAGGAGTCATGGGTAAAACTGGCTTGCTGTATAGATAATTTTGGTTCTACCGCTCCCTTTATGGAGAAAT
>NZ_VIKX01000037.1 GCF_009711935.1 Dolichospermum sp. UHCC 0259
CCTACTTCTACCTACCCTATAAACTCTCGAAAGTGGGGGGAGAGTGAAAAACTACAATCTGATAGCTGGCGTAAGGCGAAATACTGGGGGAATTTAAATCTTGATAGACCATTTGACCGATGGGTTTTCGGTAATAAACAAACCGGAGCCTATCTGTTGAAATTTTCCTGGTTCAAGATTGAAAGGCACATTCTTGTTAGGGGTAAATCATCACCCGATGACCCAAAATTAAGGGACTACTGGATTAAACGGCAGGCAGCTAAAACTAAATCCGAACTAATCAAAAGTAGGCAGAAGATAGCCCAAAGGCAACAATATGTCTGTCCTATATGTGGGGAATCTCTATTAAACGATGAGGAGTTACATCTTCATCATAAAAAGCCAAAATCGCAGGGTGGTGGTGACAATTACGGCAACCTACAACTCGTACATCTGTACTGTCATCAGCAAATACATTCTGGAACAATCCATAGTTTATGACTTGCTTGAGCCGGATGCGTTGTAAGGCGCAAGTCCGGTTCTGAGGGGGCGGGATTATAGCGATATAGTCCTGCTACCCGACCACAGTCTAGCCATATACCCCATCATTTTCTCAACCAAACCAGCCATAACAGTAATAGCGGTAAGGTTTTCGCTGTTGTCTGGTTGGTTGTCCAGTATGTCAATTTGGGGTAAGCAATAAATAGCCTTTTGGAACTTGTCTTGTGAGGACAAAGTATGCTGAGATTAGGTAATCTCTGCATTATGCTGGAAAAACTTTGCTGAAGTAACTATGATTACAGGAAAATTAGAAGTAACAATCAAAATTAGTGAGTTGCCAGAAGCTAAAACGATAGAAAACGGCTGGCAACAGTTCGAGGTTGATTGCGATGGTCGGATTATTAGCGTCACAGTCAAACCGAAAGTTTGGAAGAAACTGACTGATGCCCAAGCCAACTATCCTCAATGGGTGGGAGCGATTGCTGGCAAGTTGGGAGAAGCCACCGATAACGGATTTGTGCTATTAGAGCCTAATATCCAGACTTTTGAGAAAAAACCAAAAACACCAGCCGCAGATGCGGCTACTGCTACTTGAACAACAGTTATACTACAGGTGGATAATCACAGCTTGTATAAACAGATGTAGCCAAATTAAAGTTAAAAATCAAACTAATGTTAGGTTGCATCGGTGCAAAAGTTCTGTATGATCTGGCTAATACTTAAATGAAGCAAATAATGGAGGTGAAGATATAACAACCGCAAAAACGGCAAAAGGACAAAACGATACTAAATAGTACACGCTTTGTCCCATCATAGAATTGCCGATTTTAACTTTGCTCAATGTATCCGAGCGGGGTTAATTTCAAAGAAACCGAAGAAGTGGTCTTTAGTTTGGTCGCTATACCCACCAATTGGCTTTCTTGAGATTATTTCATGTTGCTTTCTATTATATAGATTGCTGCAACATTTCAACCCTTCCGACTGGAATATTTTAGAAAATAAATAATCTGACTGAAGATTTACCCACCTTTCATGACGTTTGAGACAGGGAACAAAGTGTAGAAAGTGGTGTGCAGTAAGAGTTTTATCAGTTTTGACGACCTCCTAACTCTTACTATTCACGGGATCTGGAAAAAAGATAGGGTGGGGAGTGCAGGGCGACAAAGAGGAATTATTAAATGAATCTCTTTCTTGTCTCCCCCATCTCCCCAACAAGAACTGCCCAAACCCAGATTTTTAAACAACCTGTGTAAATCCTAAGATTATTTATTTCTCGCCAAAAAATAAACAAACCCAGAAAGAAGCAGCAGCAAATCTCATAAATATGTAAGTGCAGCACGATTACCCCCTCTGATACTCCTAAAAACCAAGTATCAAGAGGAATCTACCGTGAACAACGACAACAGCCAAAGCCAAACATCTTCTACCTCCAAAATTTCTCCAGCGAGTAACAGCCAGTCTCTTACTCCACAACATCTAGAGCAGCAAGCAAATAGCCAAACATCAGCTTCTCAAAATAATCCAGAACAGCAAGCAAGTAACCAATTTCCTGTTCAACCCCCCAACAACCTCACAGAAGCCGAATACCACGAACTAGCAGTTAGCAGCGCCATCCATCCAGAACTGATAGAGCGTAACTTCATCCACATTGCCGGCGATACAGTTCTCAACTACCTGTTCATCTCCAACGCCATCCCCCGCTTAAATACAGGCAGAGTCACCAGTACCTTCCTCAAGCTGTACCAATACGCCATAATAGGGGGAATGTGGATTTCGGGACTTGACCCCTTTAACAACTGGCAACCAATGGAGTGGGGACGATTCAAACCCACCCAAGGGCGTATTGACAAAAATGGCAAAATAGTTAAATACGAATCACCACCAAAAACACCCAACCGCGTTACCTACTTTGATGTTCCCGACTGCATTTGGGATAAAGTTGCAAAACGTTACAATATCAAACGAGATTATTCTCCCCCAGCACAGCATTTACAAGACCAATTAAATCCCCTCTCGTTTTGGGAAACTCCCGTCTTGTTTTGGGCATTGGTACTGTTGCTATGGTGCAATAACAAACAACAAACAGAAATAGCAGAAACTCCATTCTCATTGTGGAAATGGTTAGTAATGCTATTAAGCAATAACAAACAACAAACAGAAATAGTCGAAACTCCCCTTTCATTTTGGGAGTGGGTAGTTATGCACCCAGAAATCCCGATTATTCTGTGTGAAGGCGAGAAAAAAGCAGCTAGTTTATTAAGTCAGGGATTTGTAGCGATCGCACTCCCAGGCATTTGGAGCGGACGCATTGGCAAAAAAGACTTTGACGAACGCTTACACCCCGATATCATGCCCCTTGCCCAACCAGGGCGTAAATTCATTATTCTCTTCGACTACGAAACCAAATCCAAAACCCGTTGGTCAATATTCCAAGCCACCTTGCGTACAGGCAAAACCATTGAAGCTGTAGGTTGTACCTGTGAAGTCGCACTGCTACCAGGTCCGGAAAAAGGCGTAGATGATTTTATTGTCGAACGCAGTAAATTAATCGAAAGTGGACAAACAGTTAAATACAGTCAATTCATTGAGCAGAATCGAACTAATACCCCCAATCAAGCAATTAATCAGACTTTACTGATTGAAGGCAATCAATTAAACAACGATGGTCAAATCATAGAGTATCATCATGTACTTAATCATTTTTCACCAGTTGAAAACAATCAGAAAAACGATAACTATCAAGCTATAGAGTGTCATCAAACAGCTAATCAAAACTCACTAGTTGACAACAATAAACTTACCAACGATGGTCAATTTACAGAACAGCATGAAGTAATTAATCAAAATTCATCAGTTCAAATTACTCAAATAAACGCCTTACTGACCATCATAATTGATGACGCAGTTAGCTTAAAACAATACCAACGCTCATTCCATACTAGGCATCGGGGACTAAGCAGTAAATACAAACCAGATATTCGTGTCAACGTCAAATACCTGTCATCATCTGAAAAACTTCCCAAATCCGGGCTGGTAGTATTGTCCAGCGACATGGGGACAAACAAAACCGGACGCATGGCTCAATGGCGGGAAGCAAATCCTGATGTCAAATTCCTCAACACCGGACATCGGGTTAACCTGCTAAAAAACTTAGCAACCCGTCTCAAAACAGATATGTACTCCGATTTAAGTTATGCAGGTTTAGCCAAAGCACAAGCTCTCAGCATCACCATTGACAGCTTACACAAGCTTAACACCCAGATGCTTAACTACGGCTGTGTGTTTATTGATGAAGCTTGCCAATACTTAACTCACCTATTGCACAGTAAAACCTGTAAAGAATATCGAGCGCAAATACTGGAAGTGTTGGAATATATCGTTTATAACGCCCCGCTAGTAATCATCGCTGATGCCCACATGGACGACATCACAGTAGAGTTCTTCCGCGCCATGCGTCCACCAGAGGAAAAACCCTTTATTCTCAAAAACGATTGGCGAAACGGCGATCGCTTAATCTATTGGTATGAAGGCAATAACTCCTCAGCCATAGTTGCCCAGATTTCCGCCGCGCTGATGAACAAACAGAAAATCATGGTAGCTTCTGACTCCAAGCGGTTTATTAAGAAATTAGAACAATCCCTCACCATGAAGGTACGGGTGGAAGAGGCAGGGAGCAGGGAGCAGGGAGCAGGGGAGCAGGGGAGCAGGGGAGCAGAGGGACTGGATACCTTTACGGTAGTTAAAGATGGCGCAACTCAAACTTTGTCACAGGTAAATTCAGCATTATCTGCAACAGATAAAAATGAAAATTCTCAAATATTACAGGTAAATTCCACATCATCAAATCATTCCCCCACACCCGATACCCAACACCATTCAGACTTAGAAGTGAACGCTCAGTCAAACACTAACGCTCACAAAAGCACCACATCCAGACTGAGATTATGGTCTATTCACTCAGACAACTCAGGTAGCGAAGAAAACGTAGCCTTCATCAAAGATATTACCAACGCCGTCAAAGATGTTGATGCCCTGTTAACCTCCCCCAGTCTCGGTACAGGAGTAGACATCAACGAATATCATTTTGACGTAGTATATGGCATCTTTCACGCCAAATCCCAAACTGCTACCGAATGCGCCCAACAACTGTACCGCTATCGTCCCCACGTCCCCATTCATGTATGGGTTGCCCCCCGTCCTCCCTTTGGTTATCAGGAAACCAACGCCCAGAAAATCAAAGAGCGAATCCTGCAAACCAACGAAGTTACGGCTTTCCTTATCCGCATTGACAGAGAAACTGGACGCAGAGGCGTAGAAAAAGATTGGGCATTAGATACTTATTGTCAAATTCTCGCTGCCCGTAACCGCTCTATCAACAATCTGCGGACTGATTTACATGACCTATTAACGGAAATGGGGAATAAAATCATCTCCATGGGTGGTGATGAAGATACATTTGCCCTAGACCAGATGAAAACAGCGGCTGCGGCTTTAGATACGGCTTATTATTCAGCAATAACTAAAGCCAAAAATATCTCCCCGACTGAATATCGTCAGCGTCAAAATAAAGATTACCTTAAACCAGAAGAAGTTTTTGAATGTGAGAAATTCCGCCTTCAAGATACTTATGGTATAGAAGTTACAGAATCACTAGTAGAAAAAGATGCTGGTGGTAAATTAAGCCGAGCCATTTCCGCATTTGAGGCCATCCTCAAAGAACCAGATGGGGCAATTTTTGACACTAATAGCAATAGACAATACCCAGCCCCACCAACAATTGTGGCAGAAAAAGACCGTCAGGAGCGAGAACATCTGCCTTTATGTATGGACTGGGGTAATTATTCAGCTAAATGGTTAGCACGGTTTAATTTGGGACTGCATCACATTTTAAAACGGTTAGTAGCCGGAGAGGAAGTTACTGCTCGTGATCCTGATTTATTGAGAATGGTAGCACTTGCTAAAGAATACGGGGTGCATATAAAAACGATTTTGGGCTTTACAGTTCCAGATAAATGTCAACCCATCTGGTTGTTGGGGACTTTATTGGACCAATTGGGATTAAAGCTGGATGACCGCAAGGAGGGTCCACGTGGGAAACAGGTAAAACTTTTCTTCCTTTCTCAGGTGGAATTGGATTTTGCCCTCCAGGTAATTGCTCACCGCGAGCATAAGCGGAACATGAAGCAGGAAAGGGCGCAGCAAGCTCAGGAATCACAACGGCGTTATCAGGCTGGAATGCAGTCTAGATATGGGGTTGCGCCTCCACCTGACCCCGTATCCACTCCCCCCCCTAATGGTATAGGGAATCCTCTAGGGGAGGGGGTGAATACTACGGTAGATCTAGTCGATTTTGCAGCTTGTTCTAGAGATGGTAATGACCCTTCTTTAGTTAATGGTGCTGATGGAGTTGATTTTAGGCAGTTTCAACCCGATGATGGCGATAACACTTCCTTGGTTAATTGTGTTGAGTTACTCAGAGCGAGTTTTAAAAAGGGGGTAGAGGCGATCAAGTCGGTTCTTCGTTCCTGGAGTGAAGATAGAAGATGGGGTACTGTGTTGTTGCTGGAGGACATTGCTGCTCAAGAATTGCGCTCGCTGGAGGAATTAATGCCACAGTTTTATGATTGGTTAAGCGAGTCGGTTTTACCAATGAATTGTTAACTTGATATTCTCCAGGAAGACAACTACGGAGATTCTTTGTTCAGTCATCTACATTAAAACAGCAAACTCAAGTAAAGCAATTGCGCGGAAGCGTAGTGCTGAAAGCAATCGCCGCAGATGATAAACCAACGATTCTCGGTTCAATTATCTACTGAGAAACAGTAAACCCAAAACGCTGGGATTTTTTGCTGGTTTGGGTAATGTCTTCTTACCAGGGAGATGCACATTGCAACATAGCTTGCTACGCGCCAAACGTTCTTTTCGACTGCTCGAATCAACAATTCAATTGGCGTTGATTTGGCATTCAATTGGCGTTGAGATGGCGTTGGATTGGCATTTTTTGACCATTATTTTGTCAATAAGCTCTTTTATTGACAGGTTAAATATATACATAATGTACTTAATAATGTAATATTGGCGTAAGTATGGCGTAGTATTGGCATTGAAGTGGCGTTGAGTTGGCACTGATTTGGCATTCAATTGGCGTTGAAATGGCACATTTTTTTGATGAAACTGTTTCATTAAAAATGTGAGTATGATTGATTCAACTTGAGATTTTTTTGTTGAACTTGTAAATGCTCGTGAGAAAAGTTGAAATTTTATGACGATGATTTTTACTGGTCAGATAATAACGTGATTAAAGAAATAAAATTATCTTCTTAGTAGTGCAGTGGTAGAAATAAGCATCTACATTAAAACAACAAACCATACTAATGTACTTACTTGCAAAATTAGAAAAGCAATTTACAGAAACTACCAAATTAGATGGGATGATTCGGGAGAATATGCGCGGGTTGGGATATAATATAAATACTTGGGATATCATATAAATATATGATGGGTTTTTCCTGAATTTACCCAACTCTTGAAATTGTGCAAGAGGTACTTGCACAAATATTAGAAAATTATTGACACTATTTTTATCACAATGACGGAAATTACAGCTAACTATGATGAAACCTGGAAAGAAGCAATAGGAGATTATTTTGATTCATTTCTCGCCTTCTTTTATCCAGAAATCTATCAACAAATAGATTGGACTAAAACCCCCATTTCTCTAGATAAAGAATTAGAACAGATTACTGCATCTGCCGACAGCAAAACCCGCCACGCTGATAAATTATTTCAAGTGTGGTTATTAGATAATCAAGAGGTTTGGATATTAATTCATGTAGAAGTACAAAGTCAATATGATAAAGAATTTTCCCAAAGAATGTTTATCTACAACTATCGTTCTTTTGATTTATATCAAAAACCAGTGATTAGTTTAGCCATACTAGGAGATGGAACTAAAAGTTGGCGACCTAGTTCTTACCAGTATGGTTTAGGAAGTAGTCAATTAATCTTTAATTTTTCTATCGTCAAGCTTCTAGATTATCAATGGGAGGAGTTAGAGCAAAGTAATAATATTTTTGCTATAGTGGTAATGGCACATTTAAAGACTAAAGCCACTAATAGCAATTTGTCAGCTAGGGAACAGTGGAAATGGAACTTAGCTAGATTACTTTATGAAAGAGGTTATAACCGTAAAGAAATTGTTGATTTGTATAAGGTCATTGATTTAATGATGGCTTTATCTGAAGACTTGCAATTAAGTTTTGAAGAAAAATTAGCTAATTATCAAGAGGAACGAAAAATGCCATTATTAACTAACATTGAAAGACGGACTATAGAAAAAACTCGGAAACAAGATATTATCAAACTTGTACAAGTGCGGTTTGGTGATATTCCCGAAAATTTGATTGCCAGCATTAATCAAATTGATAAGACATCTTTTTTAGAACAACTTCTAATATCAACAATTAGCATTAGTTCTTTAGAAGAATTTGCACAGCTTGTTAATTCTAATTTACCAGAATCAGATTAATAGATGTAAGTTGGGTTAAGCAACAGCGTAACCCAACAAAAGTATTGTTCAGGTGGAGTTCTTTCATAGAAGATCAAAATAATTCGTAATTGATAATAGTGCCTCCGCGTAGCAGTATTATGTTAGCGTAGGGTTTCCGCCTGAAATATTAGTAATTATTCAGTCATAAATAAACTTGCAGCCAAGATTGATAGAGTCTAGCAAGTTCCTGAAGGAAATTGAGTTCTTCACCCTCAAGATTATTAAATAGCTTGTGATATTGCCAACCACGCTCATAGCGACTTAACATTTCTTCTGGAGTAAACCGATAAACATCTGCCGTCTGCCAACAGATGGACTCCAGAAACGGGAGCTTTTCTGGGATAATAACAGGATTAATTGTTGGTGTTGCGGTTGTCATATATTTTCATCAACCAATGCAATACTCTCTTTAATTTTAGATTATGTTTATGTATTTTGAAATTTAATTTCATCCCAACGCTAAAACATTCCATTGAGTCAACGAGTGATATCGCACTCAATATAGTTAGATAATGAGCCATCTATTAACACGTCTTCATCAAAGGCTGTTTAGTCTTTGAGTTTTCAACTCATCTCATTAGCTAAACTTAGTTAAACGCATCAAACATCAAACAACGCATCAAACATTAAACTTTGAACACCTGGTATTCTCTATCTGCTTTAATTGTAATTGTTAAATTGTTCTCACTATCAACGATAGCAGTCCATGTATATAACGCTTCAGGCATCATGAAATGTTTCATTATCTCAACAGCTTGGCGTTTGAGGAAGTCAGCGATGATGTAGAATTCTTTTGCAGTAGTATCGTCAGTTTCACCATACCATTGGACATCAAATCGCTTGTTTTTTAAAGTGGCAGTTCCTCCGTAATCACTTTTAGTAAATTCATCTTTTACCTTGGCAAAAATTTTGTAGGCATCCGCTTCTAATTCCACACGGTAGGAATTAGGTGCAAGATTTCTAGCTTGTCCGTAATTAGTGTCTAAAAGTTTCCGTCGCTTTGCTTCTCCCATATATTCCCCCTGTATGAACCTATCTACTGCTTTTTATTTTGTTTGACCTTGCTTGTGTTCGGTTCTATCATTGGGGGTTTGAATGCTACCCAATGAGCTATTACAACATTGTAATGCCACCAAATCAGCTATCACTACAGTAGCAGTTATAGTTGCACTTTTCGTTTAGTTCTGACCACTGGTGACAGCAACGTAAAATGTTAAGCATCCCCAAACAGTCCATCCAAATCCTGAGATGAAGCCTGACCTTGGATTAAAGTAGAAGGACGCTGCTTTTCTTGTTCTTCTACCAATGTATCTGACTCTAAATCTGTCATACCATTATGGGTATTACTATTAGCTGAACTCATCACTGGAGCCACAGACGTAACATAATTTGGTAGCACAAACTGTGGCTGTTCCACACCCAAAGCCAAGCGCAGATTACTGCCATGTTTATTTAAAACATCCTGTGATTCCCAACAAGCAAACCGCAATTGTTCCGGTGTATACTCCCCACTGTGATATCGAGCCAAAGGTAACAAAGCTGCTACCAAAATATCCGATACCTTGCGATTAACCTCCTCCTTTGAGAGAGAATTCAAATAATCAACCACCTCCGCCATTGGTTCGCCTTCATAAGGCTGAAGACGCAAACTTAAACTCTTCCGTTTTTTCCTGATTTTATTCATTGACCCTTGCTTCCTCCCTGCTTTTTATCTATCTAAAAACAGACGATTAATCAAAATCAAAAACAGCTAACTATTTCCTTTGTCCAGCAAATAATCAAACATCCCAAAGCAGTCAATTAGCCTTTGAGACAGACATTGTTCACCATCTATCGCTTTATCTAAATCAAAAGTTTTTTTCACCACGTCAGCAATACCAGCCCCCCAAATCATCGGCGTGAAATTTTTGCTCTGGTTGCGCCGCTGATAACTGCTACTTCTCACCTTTTTTTGTGAACCCCAACTAGACCCAGACTCATATGCAGTCGTAACTTCACAGTTGAAATAAATTTCCAATTCCGGCTCCAAATGGTAAGCAGCACCACCGCCAATAATCACCTCATCCAATTTTGTCGGCAGCAGTCGATTTAACCACCGCTCTAACTTATCCCCATATTCAGCCGTCGCTCGCTCAATCGCCTGGACAATATCTCGAATTTCCCTAGCTCTTAAATTTGGGTCTTTAGCACTAGCTAATGCTTGAATTGCTACACATTCACCCCAATTGGGGTGACGGGTTTGGGGATAATTGGGGTTATATACCTTGTCAAGAGCCGCGTAACGGGCGGCAAATATCGCCTGTGCCAAACGCTCCCGGTCTAAACCACTAGTCATTTCCACCACCTGGTCTAGCATATCTGCGAACCCCAACAATGGACTATCTCCCAGCTTCAGTTGTCCCCGCTCAAAGTAAAGTGCCGTAGTATTTCTGTGACCAAACATCAGCACACCCAACTGTTTAGAACGCAACCACTCCAGACCCTTTTGCTTAATGCGTACAGCAGCCAGTCCTCCACCTTCAGGACGGCACAAAAACTTAACTAATTTTAGCTTCAGTACCATTTCTCGCACCTGGAAACGAGCCAACATGATCTGTAACTGTTCCTCAAAACGCAAGCGGTCTGTATACTCATTCCAAGGCAACAGCAGTGCTAATTCTAGTGTTAATAGCTTTTTAGTAGAAAACTTAGCCTTGTGGGTTTCAATAATTAGCCCAATAGCTCCCAACACCTTCCACAAAGCATTTTCATACTTGAGTTCCTTAATGCGGTCTTGGGGGTCAAAACAAGCGGCAAAATCACCCAACACCACCACACGTTCATTCCATTCCACCCATAATTGTTGTTCAGGACTAGGACTACCAATCCATCCCAAACGGGACATATAATTGTCAAGCTTGACTTTAGGAATCTCCTCAACCGCAGGAGGCAGCACTAAAAATTTGGGTTCTGGCAGGGCTGGGAGTTGATAAATAATTTTAGTTTGTGACCCACCCACGTCCACACTAATATATATGTCTGTCATAATTATTAGTCAGCTAAAATTCATTGGTCGATTGAGAGATGAATTAGCACCGGATTACATCTTTTCTAGCACATAAATTTGGCTATTTTCACAACAATTGATGTAACTTACTGTCAAGAGATAGATGTTGAGTGTCAGTTAAATTGTGCAGGATTTGCACCAAACTTGTGTTAAACCTGTGCCGAACTTGCACCAAGTTATTGTTACCAACAGGAATACAGTTGAGTGGATTAAAATAGTTGTACTTACTACGGTTTTTTAGGTTTTTGGCAATTCAAGTTTTTCTGTAGGCAATTACTGGCTGTGTTTGGCACAAAAAGCCTGTAAGTAAGTTTTGTTGATGGCTTTTTTAGGGATAGCGATCGCTATCCCTAAAAATAATCTTACCAATTGGAAGGCAAACAACCATTTACCCATACGGTTCACTCACAATCCAATGGTAATTTGTATTCTGGAAATTTCCTTAGCGATGCCCGCCGCAGGCATTGCTTTTGCTCTTGTCCTGTTATTGTCTGCGTTGTGTCTTACGGATGGCTATTGTCGCCTGCGTGGAATTGGTGAGGAACTGAGATGAAAGGAGGCTTCTGATATGGCTTATGCCATCGCCAGAGTGAAAAAATTGAAACGAGCCAACATTGCTGGGAGTGCTGCCCACACTTCCAGACAGCGAGAAACACTCAATGCTGACCCCAATCAGCAAAATATCAGGTTTATTGGCAACGTTGACAGGGAGGAAAAGTTAGAGGATTTGGTGTTAGCGAAGATTGGGCAGTATGAGCAAAAACGAAAAATTCGTACTGATGCGATCTACTGTGTGGAGATTTTGCTGACTGCTTCTCCTAGTTACTTTCGACCGCTTGATCCCACGGCTGCTGGGTATTATCAAGAGGAGAGGTTGGCTGATTGGTTGGAGGCGACGCAGCAGTGGTTAGAGAACGAATATGGTGATTGCGTTCCGCGCAGTGCCGTAGGTAATAGCACTAACTCCCGCGTTCAAGCAAGTGGAGAGCATCTGAGTGGAAAGAGCAGTGCCGTAGGCAATCGCATTGTCAGGGCTGAATTGCACTTGGATGAAGTGACACCCCACATTCATGCTTATTTTGTGCCACTAGATGAAAACGGGCAACTGCGGTGCAATCACTTTTTTGATGGTCGGCAGAAGATGCGAGATTTCCAAGAAAGCTACTTTGCATCTGTGCAGCACCTGGGGTTGGAGCGTGGTATTCAAGGTAGTGTGGCTAAACATCAGGATATTAAGGATTTTTATCGCATAGTTGAGGCAGGAAAGGATTTGAACTCTGAACTGACTATTGCCCAGATGCGGGCTAAGGCAGCAGATCGAGATAGGGCAGTGCAGAGTAAGAGTTCTATGGAGCGCACTGCTAAAAGGTTGGTGAAGGAAAATGAATCTCTGCGACAAAGGATTCAGGAACTGGAAGCTGAAAAGGAGCGGTTGCAGAAGCAGACTGAACAATTAAGTGATTTGCCCCTAGAAGATGTGGCTTGGCATTTGGGATTAGACCAAGACAATAGCAGCTATCGCTGCTGGAAAGGGGGTGAACACATTATCTATATAAATGGCTCTCACTGGAGTCACCTTGCACCCGATACTCAGAAAACAGGTGCGGCTCAAAAAACAAGTGATGTTGCACCCGATACTCAGAAGAGTTTGGATGCACCCAACACACAAACAACAGGTAATGGTACTGCTAAATCTCAGAAAACCAGTGATAGGCAAGCCAAATCTCAGAAAATAGGTAATGTTGCAGTTAACTCCCAAAAAACTAGTGCTAGTCCTAGTGCTATTACTGGAACTGGTTGTGTGGCGTTGGTAAAGCAGGTTAATGGGTGCAATTTTAAAGAAGCGATCGCTTGGTTGAATGATAGATTTGGTGAAGATGGGATGCAGAGGGCTGTCACTCACTATACTAGGCAACAAGCGCAAAATATCCTCCAAGAGGAACAAGCACCACAGTTTGTCCCACCAGTACCGGACGAATCGAACTGGCATTTAGTACACAACTATTTAACTAAAAACCGGGGATTGCCTCAAGATTTAGTGCGAAAATTATATCAGTGGGGGGTGGTTTATGCTGATGCTCAACAAAATGCTGTGTTTTTGTTGAAAAACCTCAATGGTGAAACTAAAGGTGCATTTTTGCAGGGGACAAGAGCAGAAAATAATACTTTAGAAGAAGACAATACTTTGACAGGAGATGCTACTGGTTTTACAGGATATGCCATTGGTACTAAACGCAGTGATGGTTGGTTTTATCTCCAGTGGGGAGGACAACCTACTGATGAAATCCAAAAAGTGGTGTTGTTGAAGTCACCCATTGATGTGCTGTCTTTTGCGATGTTGGAAGTTGAAAGACAGCGAGGAGTAGCAGGAGGAGTGCCACAAGAAAGAATAATGTATATGGCTGTGGATAGTCCCAGGGGTTTACCTATGGAGTTATTGCCAGATATCCCTGAAGTTGTTTGTGCTTATGATAACAATGCTGCTGGAGATGAGATGGCTGGTGCTGTAGGTGAATTATTGCCCCAAGCTACTAGAGTTAAACCACAAGCGCAGAATTGGCATGAGGAATTGTTGGCACTACTACGGTGGCAACAGAGGGAACAAGAGTATCAACAACACCAGAAGCAACAACGACAGCGTGAACGTAAGCGTGAGTCTGAACTGGAGTTATGACTAGTATTGCTGCTTGAATCACAATACTGCACTCGTTTTATACTACAAAATTAGTTTTTAATTAGCCAAAAGGATAACCTTTTAATAGCCAATTGGACGATGGTAATTACTGAAATAAGCAATTAACCTGAGTGTATGCTCAACTTACAACTTTCCAAGTGATGGCTGACCTCACAATGACCGTTCTAGTTCTCAAATTTCAGAACGTGCAACTCAAACAATCTGGCAATAAGTAATTAGCTTTTAGAAATTACTAATTAGTATTTAGCAATAAGGAATTAGAAAAATGGCAACGATTCACTTTATTGATGGTGAAAAAGGTGGAGTAGGTAAGTCATTATTTGCACGAGTCATGGTGCAATATTGCCTTGATAAACAACTGCCATACGTGCTAGTAGAAGCCGACCAAAGTAACCCAGATGTGGGTGTATTTTACCCAGAAAATATCCAAACAGCAGTTTTTAGTGAGTCAGAACGTCAAGCTTATGCTGCTGATGCAATTTTTAATTTAGCACTGACAACTCCTGTGATTGTCAATTTACCTGCTCACGTAACTAAAACAGTGAATGATTGGATTGAGCGCAATCAAATCCTAGAAATGGGAACTAAGCATAAAATTGATATCTGCAAGTGGTTTGTTGGCAACGGTGGATATGATAGCATTCAGTTATTGATTCAATCTTTAAACCACTTTGAAGGCAAAATTAAGCACGTATTTGTTCGCAATTTTGGTCTATGCGATGACTGGAAACACGTAGATGAACGAGAGGATTTACAAGAGTTAATTCAAGCTCAAAAAGTGCCTGTAATTAACTTTCCTAAGTTTAGTTATCGAGAGCGAGATTTACTTGATGCAACCCGGATCAACTTTTCTCAAGCTTTCTTAACTGCTGAGTTGGGTGTTTTGGGTCAGCAGCGTTTGCATAGTTTTCTTAAAAAAGCTCATGAAGAAATTGGCAAAGCGCAAGTATGGAATGTAGGTCAATACCCAAACACCGCCCAAAGTAGAAGTAGCTGAAGAACCTACTCACACAAGCGTAAATTCCACAGGTAATTCAATCATAGAACACTTGAAAACGATTGGTAAATGGGAAGGTGATGATTTACAAGAGTGCCTCCAGCTAGTTTATGCCACTCGCGGCAAAGTTAAATTTGATGACGATAACCCCAGTTCGAGAGAAAAATAATGAGCCTTTCAATTGAGCGTGTTTTAAGTGAAATAGATCAATTGACTCTAGTAGAACAAATGCAGGTATTAGAGCATTTAGTGAAGCAGATGAAGCAATCTGTGGAAGCTGTTGCGGTAACTCCAAAGCCTAAGTATAAGGTAACTGATTTTTATGGCATAGCTCCCAATTTACTAGAGGGAATGGATGCCCAGGAATGGGTAAATCAGTTGCGGGATGAGTGGGAAGACCGTGAAGCATGGAGGCAGCCACAATGAAGCTAAGTGATGCTTTACAGGGTGTGACTAAAGTTTTCTTAGATACATCTCAATTAAGTTTATCTTTACATAGTTTGGTTTTTTCACACCAACTTATTTAGGATAAAATGATTTTGAGGATGTTTGCTTGAGAATTAATTTTTATTTACTTTTCATTAAGTATGATGAATTTCCTGTTTTTGACGGATAAATTGAGAACGTCTCATCTTCACGATTTCGGGGATATATTCATTTTTATGGTCTTGTCCCTCAAATCCCAACCTTAAATAGACATTACCTCCTATTCCTGGGATTACTTCACCTTGTTCGGTGCGTTTATCGTCTTTAGCAAAGTAGAAAAATTTAAATTTATTATAGATATTTTCTGCAAATTCATTTTTAAGTTTTTGCTCTGCATTTTGATAAATGACAGGTGCAACTATAAATATTTTCTCTGGCTCTATTTTTTGAATCAGGTTAACCAAGTTAGTTCTGACTACACAAGCACCAGAAATAATAGATTTAATTACAATCAAATATTTAACTTTCTCATGAGCAGGTTCTTGATATTTTTTGAGAATAGGAGCTACTTTTAAATCTTCAATTTCAAAAGGAGAAAATCGCTGATTCCAGAAACAAGCAAAGCCAATATTATGTAGATGTTCTTCTAAAGTTAACATTATACCTTTAGCTAAAAAATCAGCATCTTCTACGGTACAAGCTAGGTATACATCAGAATTTTTATCATTAATTTCCGAGAGGAGAAAATTACCAAGATTCATCCCTATCTTGGTCATGGTGTCTTTGTATTGGTCTGGTTTAACATTCTGATTGGCTAATGTTTCCAGTAATTGCTGAATGTCTTGATTACAAATGTCTGAATATAGCCTAGTCATATTAAGAATACCTCCAATTCATCGAAGGAAGTGGGGTGATTTTTTTTGATAAGTTCCTGAAGTTTTTGAAACCTTGTGGTTTCGATACTGTAAGATATTGTTCCTTCATTTAGTCCGTCGAAATACTCCCATTGTAAAAAGCCTCTGGTTAAATTATAGGTGAAACCGTCTATTTTATCAAAAATATCTCTTACTTCAGGGTCTAGCTGTAGTTCTGCTTGAAAGGAACGAATATATGAAGGGATGAAATCTTGAGCTTTTTTGAGAATATCTATAATAGGTACTTTAGATTTATCACTGGCTACCCAAGCACCAAGTAAAACTGTAGCCAGACATTCAAGTTTATCTGGTTCTGGGTTCTCAAAAGCACATAAATACTCTAGTGAACATCTAAAATCAGGTTCTTGAGAAATTATTTTAGGGAGGCTATTGGCAAAATAGAAGTAAATAACTTGGCTATAATCTTTAATATCATTGGGAATATTTGCTTGTAATTTATCTCGAAGTTCTGAAGAAGAGACTACTAGCGCAAGTTCTGACACCTTGGAAATTGATTGGTTTAATTCATACTGTTTTTTAAAGTCGTCATTTATTGATTTTTCTCCTGTTCCCCAAGTGACAGCAGAACTGTTTTTAAGTTGATAGTGTTGAAGCGTGTTTTCTGGTGTGAGTTGAATAATTAAGTCATCAATAAAAGATAGACATTGGCTTAATAAATAAATTTCTCTATTATCTTCGATAACGCATTTAGATAATAAGGATATTTTATAAATAGCAAAGATGTTTTCATAAGTGTTACCTTTGCTGTTGCTAACACCACCTGTATTTTTATTTTTTATGTATTCTACCGTTGAATCTCCAAATAGATTTTTGATTTGCTCTTCTGTATACATGAGAGATTTTTATTGGTGGTCGGTGCGATTAAATAACCTGTAATTCTTGGCACTTTAAATAATCATCACTCCTGATTATTTAACATTCCTGTCAACAATTCCGACATTTCCCATAAATCTTTATTCCTATTATCATCATAAATCATCAACGTTCTCGGGTCAGCATGACGGCTCAACTTCTGCACCTTTCTAATATTCCCATCAGTCGCATCAAGCGCCGCCGTAATCGCCGAATGCCTGACCCTATGGGGTGACATAGGTTTCTTCACCCCCACCGCCTTAAAACTCGCCGACACAATTTTATAGATCCCATCCGCCGTCAATCTATGCCCAGAATTATGAAAATCCAACGCCGTAAAAATCGGTAAATTCTCCTGCACATCCCCCCGCGCTATCAACCACTGGGCAATGGCAATGCCCACATCCTTAGACATATCCAAATACTCTTCATTCGTTCCCTGACCCTTGCCTAAAATCCGCAACTTGCGACCATAAAAATCAAAATCACCCACATTTAACTGACATATTTCCTGGCGACGCAAAGCTAAACCCCAAAGCACCATAAAAATTGCATAATTGCGCTTACCAATTAACGTTTCTCTATCAAATTGCTGAATCACCTTGGCTATCGTCTTGCTATCAACACCCCGCGTATCCCGATACGCCTTCACCTTTTCCCCCTCCACATCTTCCAGGGAATAGTTGCACACCCCCAACTTCCGCCCCATCTTCGCCAAGGACTTAATCGCCGCCAACCGCCGATTAATCGTCGCCTCCCGCACCCCAGATTTAATCAACATCGCCTTATATTTCAACACCACCATCACTGCTTGCTCCCGCTGCAAGTGCAGAAACTCCAGCACACTATCAGTAGATGGCAACAACCCCGTCATCTTCGTAAAAAAATCCCGAATATCCTTCTCATACGCCCGTTTGGTATTGGGATTGCGCTTATCTGCCAACAACTGTGCCAACACATCTGGATCTTGGTCTAACTGCGCGTCAAAATACCGGGATATCTTGGCATCCAAACACGCTTCTAACTGAGGAACGATAATTTCTCCCACCTGTGGTTTATTAGCCATTTTTCCTCACTGGTTCGTTCGTGATAATGTACCTTTCCAATAACGTCTATCATAAAACAATAGGTGAAAACATTCCCGAAATAACTAAATACTCTTTGCGGAAGTTGTCAGGTGTCCTTTGACAATGCTATATCTGTATTTGCCAGGTGTGATATCGAATTTGATATCACATATAGATAGTACAAAAATACTAAGAGTTTCCCAAAGCGATCTGCCGACAGCGGGTAAGTGATCGCTACCGCTTCTCTTTGCTACGTTACTGTGAGGGATGCGCTCTATTGTGCTGTTGTAGCCATCTCCACTCGTTCAGCCAGCAAAAATCAATCAGTGCTGTGCTGTTGCGTCAAGAATTGTGCCATTAAGCAACTGCATAAACTTCATTCTCTTGATGACGCACCCACAATTTTTCTACAGTTAAATTGAGCAGTTCTGCGGCTTTGATTGCGGAAATCTTGTCCAATTTTAAGCACTGCCAAATTAGAAATTCATAACGTTCATTTTCTGGATATTCTGCTGCTGCTAGGGCTGGGGGTAATTCCATTGAATTTTGTAAAGATGCACCATCATGTTGCTTTTTATAAATTGCACAAATTTTGGCTTTCTCTTTGGCCAAGTCAATGATTCCCATTGCTGCTAAACGATTCAAGATGACTAGGTAACTCACCCGAAAATGTCGTTTGAGTTTGACAATATCTTGGGTAAGTGCATACATCCGTTCAAATTCAGCTTGGGGAACCAGTAGATGACTGGCAAAGTAATCAGCTACCTGTTCGCGGGCTTTTTCTTCAGATGAGGTTCCTTCTTCAATCAGGGTGTCTTGGTACTCTACGCGGTGAAAGATGAGGTGTCCAATTTCATGGGCGAGGGTAAACAATTGACGTTCAATGGTGATGTTATGGGTGTTGACTAAGACAAATGCACCTTCAATATCACTGCAAGCACTCAGACCAAAGAAACCTTTGATGGGAATGGGTTGACGTAGAACTTTTAAGCCGATTTCTTCTACAGATTGAAACAGGTTGGCAATGGGGGCATCTCCCAAGCCCAGGCGATGACGAAATAAAGCTGCTATTGCCTGAATGCGCTTTTCGTTGCCTTCTACTTGGTGGCAAGGTGTACTTTCTGGGGTGTAGGTCGGTAAGCCAACGGCTTGTTCTAGGGCGTTATAAGTTGGCAGCATTCTTAATACTTGGGCTGCAAACTGGGGGTTTTTGTCAAAGGAGGCATGGGCGCGGAAGCGGAAGTTGGGCAGTCCTTCGCTGGGGGGACGTAGCAGGTCATCAAGTGTCACGCCCAAAGTACGAGCTAGAGACGAGAGGATTTTGCTGTCTGGTAAGGTTTTGGCGTTTTCGTAGTTGTTGATGCTCTGGCGAGTTACAGAGGCTTGTTCTGCAAGTTGCTCTTGAGACAAGCCTAGACTTTTACGGTAGCGGAGCAGGTTGGCTGCAATAATTTCTTTCATGGCAGGTTATCAAGAGCGATTCCTACGGAGCGCTTCGCTATCTCTGTTAGGCTCAAGGGCGGTGTCTGGTCAGATGTCAAAGTTGTTGACTTTATTTTCTCTAATTATAATGGAAAATGTAAAATACCTTTTACATTAATTTAAAGTACATAATTATAGCAGTCCTACCCTAAACATGAGAAAATACGTAGATAAAAATCCTTATTTTATAAGCATTTGAGGCTTATTTAAATCTCACGGATCATTTAGGATTGCTATATCAATGCTGCTTCAATAAGTCTCCTGCTATTTTTGTTTTTTAGTCAAGTTAGTTAAACGAGTCATGCTGGAGCGAATATTACCTGCTTCTTTGCGATTTCTCAGTCTTTTTTTGGCTTCCTTTAGGACTTGTTTCATCACACTATCTTTGTCTTTGCAGGTGATATAAAAAGCCTCTAATAAGGTTTCAATGGTTATTTTCTCTTGAGCGCAAAGTTGGTCTATTTCTTCTTTGATTGGCACTTCTAATCTGACAGGGATACGTGATGAAATTTCGGGGAAGCTGGCTAGTTTCTCGGCTAGTTGTTTTAGTTCTGACCCTTGATGATTAACGGTAGAGTTCTCTGCTATTTGAGGATCTGGAGTAATTGGCTGGGTCTGTACTAGTACATCTTGCCTTGTTGGCACTGTTGGCTGAGTGGCTCTGCGGCGGATTTCTTCTAACATATTTATGTTATTAACATTCTCGTTTAAATTACTCATAAACTTCTCGGTAAGTGGTAGGGAAATTCAGCGACTAAAGCCCTGTTGATGTTCTGACGTTGTGCTTTTTAGTAAGGATAATTAAGCTGTTTCTGTGGGGATTAATTTGGCATATTTTTCTTGCAAGGCTGGTTTTAACCGTTGTGCTAAAATCTGAATCGCATACTCAAGTGATGCTTTTCCTAAGTCGGAAGGGCTAACCCGATAATTGATAGCATTTTTGTAGACATCTGACTCTAATATATGGGGCAACATTAATTCATCTTTTACTAACTGCCGCATGGTATCAATGCTGGATTGGGTGGCTTTTGTGGGATGCAGTCCAGTCCAGCGAGCGCGAAATGGGACTACGCCTAGCAGTTCGCCATAGGGGAGTGCTGGTTTAAATTCTTTGATTAGTTCTAATGTCCGCAAGAGCGATTGCACTCCCTTGACGTTAGATTCGGCGGGAATTACCCACTTATCCCCTGCCCCCAAGGATGTTTGTGCTAAGTGTGATCTCTCTGGTGGTGGGTCTACAATTGCTACGCCAAAATTATTGATGATTGGTTGCAGGCGATTTCTGAGGATAAATAAGCTCAGTCCGCTGGATGCCAGTTTGTAATTAGCACTCTCAAGTCCATCATCGGAAGGAATCAAAAATAAGTTGGCATTGCTAATGGTGCGTTCTCCTATTTGTCCGTCTGGGACTGCGGCAATGGCATCAATAATTCTCGTTTTCTCCTCTGGCTGAGTCAAAACTTCCAGTAGGGTTGGGGTATTAGGTTCTACTTTTACTCCCAAAAAGCTAGTCAGGCTTGATTGGGGATCTGCATCGACAAACAAGACGGGAATTCCTAATTTCCCTAAATATCTCCCTAGCATCAGTGCTACTGTTGATTTCCCCTGTCCTCCTGCTAGACCCAAGCTGACAACTGTTGGCGTGTTTGACATAATACGATTGTATCTAAGTACGAAAATACTTTACTATTATTAGACTACTATATTTTTATATCTTTGAACTATTCTACTTTTATACAATTGTACAAAAGTAAATGATGGTGATTGATTTGATCACAATAAAATTTCTAATTCAAAACTCTGTTAATACCGGGGGTAAATGAGCAATCGTACAGAAAGTTACGCTAAGGTTGCAACCTATACTGGATAAGCATTCTGTCAATCAATATTTTTGGTAATTCTCAACGTACCAATTAACCCCAAGTTTATTTAATACAGCATTTGACAACGTAGCCATAAGGATTTCAGGCTACAAAAACTAGAGGCGTTCAAATGGTACAGTTTTATCCATGCCAATCAGGATGTTACTAGCAGTTCATAAAGTCCTTATCGTAACTTTCTGTATGGCTGCTCATTTGAGAGAGCGAAAAATTTTGGGGGAGATGGGGTACATAACACGATAAGATGCACAAATGCCTGATTCCTCTGAACCACTCATTTACCAACTAAAGATAGTGCTACTTGGCATCAGCCCCATGATATGGCGGCGCATACTTGTCAGCAGCGACAGCACAATAGAAGACTTGCATTACACGCTTCAACTGGCAATGGGGTGGGAAAATATACACCTGCACCATTTCATCATCCACGGTAAGCAGTACGGGATTACCCAACTAGGTGGAACAATATTTGATGACCGCGCCTGCGAAGTAAAACTCTCATCCTTTGGATTTAGGGAAAAAGAAAAATTTTTATACGAATATGACTTCAGTATTTGCCCATTAATGGGTGCATGGCGTTATTGGTGGCGGCATCAAATTCGAGTAGAAGCGATACTTACACCAGACCAAAACCAAATTTACCCAATCTGCACAGACGGCAAAGGTGTTTGTCCCCCAGAAAACTGTGGTGGACCTTGGGGCTTTATGAAAGCAAGGGAAGAATTCTTTATTTGGGATGTATTAGAGCGTTTTGCTTCCATGTTAAGGGAAAAGAAATTTGACATGGATAGAGAAGAAGCCAGTGAACTATTAACGTGGTTATCAATTTATCAAAACCACTTCGACCGTCAAAAAGTTAACCAACATTTAATACAATACTCCACTGGAGATAGAAAATCAATGTTATTTGAGCAGGAGATAGTGTGAAATTTAAAATCCAAGTAGTTGTGGAATCAGATTCAGGAGAAACCCAATTAATTCAAGAAGTTTTAGAAATTGAAAAAGGTAATCTACAACCTGAAAATTTAGGACTTACCCTAGCGCAAGCCAAAGAATTATTGCTTCATACACAACGCAGCATAGTTGAGCAACAGATAGCAGAATATCAAAAACAGCAAGAGTTATGCTCACATTGTGGCAACAAATTATTGCATAAAGATAAACGGACAATCACACATAGAACACCGTTCGGTAAATTAAAACTGCAATGTCATCGCTTATTTCACTGTGCTTGTAGCGAGCAAGCAACTCGTAGCTTTAACCCAGTTGCAACCCTACTAAAAGAACGCACATCACCCGAATTACTCTATTTAGAATCAAAATTTGCCTCTCTCATGTCCTATGGAATGTCCAGCAAATTATTACAAGAATTACTACCAATAGAAGGAGAAATAAACTCTACATCTATACGAAACAATTTACACTCACTTGGTAAGCGGTTGGAATCAGAATTACCAGCAGAAGCAGGAATATTATTTGAGGGTTGTCAGAGAGATTGGGAGAAGCTACCCAAACCAGATTTACCGTTGGTAGTAGGTATGGATGGAGGATATGTTCGTTCTTACGACAGGAAATCCAAAAAAGCCGGAAATTTTGAAGTTATTGCTGGCAAGAGTATCAAAGCAGACGGCGCATCTAAATGTTTTGGCATGGTTTATTGTTACGATACCAAACCTCAACGTCGAGTATTTGAGGTGTTAAAATCTCAAGGAATGCAAATGAACCAACAGGTAACATTTTTATCAGATGGTGAAAAAATTATCCGCGACCTACAATATTATCTCAATCCTAATGCCGAACATATACTCGATTGGTTTCACATTACAATGCGAATCACTGTGATGAAACAAATTGCCAAAGGTATCAATAAAGAAGATGTTGAAACTGGTATTTCCAGCGAATCTATCCAAAAAGATTTGACTTCCTTAAAGTGGTATTTGTGGCATGGCAATGTATTGAAAGGATTATCAAAAATTGAAGATTTAATTGATAGTGCCAGTGCATTAGCTTCAGATGATTATGATCAAGAACCAAGCCTTGAGGCAGAAAAACTCTGCTCCTATTTAAAGGAATTTGAAACATACATCTCAAATAACGATCAGTATATTCCCAATTATGGGGAACGCTACCGTAATGGAGAGCGTATTTCCAGCTCGTTTGTAGAATCTACCGTCAATCAACTTATTAGCAAGCGATTCGTTAAAAAACAACAAATGCGCTGGACTCCAGAAGGGACTCATCTCCTAATTCAAGTCCGAACACAAGTTTTAAATGACGAGTGGATTAGTAAATTTCAGCAATGGTATCCCGGATTTAGAGTTGATAGCAAACAGAATCAGTTAATGCCTCATCCTGCTTAAATACCCAGTATAAATGTAGTTTAATTTACTTGCTCAACACAAATTTATGTAGAAAGTTAGTTTGATTTTTATGTCTTGGTGTCTACCAACTTTCGTGTTTAAGTTGGTAAAATCAGTTTGTACACCCCAAGCTTTTTAGGAGTTTGGGTCATGAGCAAACAACTCGTCCAAGTACCGAAAGTTGGTAAAATAGAAAAACTTGAGCGTCACTCGCCTAACTCTCGCAAATATTCCGAGGTCAGGACTAGAGAACATTTGTTACCAGAAGAAGTTGAGGCGATGCGGTCAGCTATCAAAAAATCCAAGGGTCGCCACACTCATCGAGACTCAACCCTAATTTTATTGATCTACCGTCATGGATTACGAGTGGCAGAGGTGGCATCTTTGCGGTGGGAGCAAATAGATTGGAATGGTGGCATTATTTATGTGAAGCGAGTCAAAAAGGGGACACCCTCGGTTCAACCACTTTACGCTGATGAAATTCGCTCGCTCCGCAAGTTACAACGGGATTATCCTCCTAGTCCCTATGTTTTCCAGTCTTCTCGATGTGGTCCGTTAGCACATGATACGATCGCCGGCATTATTGAGCAGGCTGGTAAGAAGGCTTGTCTACCCTTCCCTGTTCATACCCATATGCTACGGCATGGAACGGGCTATTATCTAGCTAATCGAGGTACTGACACTCGGACAATACAGAGTTATTTGGGGCATAAAAATATTCAGCACACTGTGCGTTATACCGAACTTGCATCTACCAAGTTTCAAGGGCTTTGGGATGATTAAGATTTCAAAACTCTGTTAACCCCCATCTCCCCCGAAATTTTTCGCTCTCCTATCAGAAGTGTCAGTTCCTCAATTTTCTATTCATGAGCTTAACAGTTACGAAAAGATATACCTGCTGAATCAGTTGAGTCATCAATGGGCTGATTACTTTGCTGATATCGTAATCGAGTATGAATCATTAATTCAAGACCCCGCGAGGGAATTATCTAGAATCGTGTCTGAGATTCCAAATTTTGAATTAAAATTTTCTAGTGAAATGCCAAAGCCAAGAAAAGATAGAATAAATGTTTGGCAAGAATATCATCCTGATATCTGGTTTCAAGAGTGTGAAGCCAAGTGTAATAGTCTTCTTAAAAAATGCTTTCACTAACTACGGGTTGCTTAAAAACTCCACAAAACGAAAATCGTAATCATCAGGATAATCAGGGTTTCGGCTCGTAAGAAATGGGACAGAATTAATTACACAACTGATTTTTCTGTTCCATGTTCCATGCGATGCACTGAGCTTGTCGATAGCATAGCGTGGCGTAAGCCATACTATTCCCTGTTCCCTCCCTCAACAAGCGAATTTAATTTTGTCCGACTGACTTGAAAATAGATTTTCATCCCTCCTGGTGTACGCAGTTCATGATGGCTACTTACTTATTTCTTGAAAGAGGCTTAAGATGCTGGTTTTTGTTGGTTCTCTTTTTCTCCTGAGTTAAACAAGCCATACAAAGCCCACGGATTAACTCCGACATACTTCATCGCCAGAATACTTAACCAGATTTTCCAGATTAGCATTGAAAGAACCGTTGTCATTGCAGACCCAAGTATTCCAAAGTGGATAATTGCAATTGGGTTCAGTATCACGTTAATTAAAGCACTACACCCAAATACGATTGCTGACTTATTTTGATGTCCAGTCATCCCCAGTAAAAAGCTGACGGGACCGAATAGGACATTAATCACTTCACCAATCACTAGAGTTTTTAGCACCCAGTCTGCTGTGACAAATTCTGACCCAAACATCGCCAGAATCGGCTCGGCAAAAACCATTAAGAGCAGTGCAATGAGCAAGGACGGCCAGAGAACCCACAAAGCTGTAGTCGATACGACAGCTTGTAGTCCCTGGTGATCACCGCGAGCGTGCAGAGTTGCAAATGCAGGTGCTGCCACAATATTGATAATTTGCAAAAAGAAGGCAACCCACACAGCAGTGTTGCTAGCTGCGGAGTAAACTCCTGCCGCTTCTGCACCTACTAATGAACCAATCATCAAAATGTCAGTACGAAACAAAATCACAATGAAAGCAGATTGAAGCAATAAAGGGAGAGCAACCTTTAACCACTCACGATAAGCGTAGGTAGGCGTGGCAGCTTCAACAGTTTGGTTGAGTTTTCTTCTCAACAACCATAGCTGCAACAAAACAACTCCCAGTAAGATCAGTGTTGACAGCAAAATTACTGGCACACTGCTCAAAGAATGGTTTTTGGTGAAAAGAAGAAAACCTCCCAGCAGAATTAAGGCAGGCGATAAAATACGTGAGGGTGCAAAGGCTAGTGTAATATCTTCCAAGGCTCTGAAAGTTTCTAACTGTAGCTGAGTTAAAGCCTGCAATAGCACCATCCACAGACCAATGAGCAGAGGAGTCGTATAGTCCGATTCGTAATACCGATTAATGATTAACACAATCACACTTCCTAGAAGAGAAACCACGCAGCCTGATAGAAAAACCAGTAGCCAACTTCCCCGAATTATCCCCCGCAACATCCCCCAATTTTGTTGAACCTTGTATTCTGAAACCAAGCGCAAAACCGCATGAGGCAAACCTAAACCTGCAAAAATTGCTAATAAGTAGGACCAAGAGAGTGCGTAATTATAAACACCATATTCGGTTGACCCCATCCACCAGATCAGTGCAAATTGAAGCATATAGGCAAGGGCATCACCAATCGCTTGTAAAATTAAGGCAATACCAGCATCACGAGCCAGTAAGCCAATATCGACACTATTCTCAGATTGAGAAATTGCTGTTTGAGTCATGATCAACTTATGTTTAGGAAAAGTAATATATTGCAGCACTTCAAACAAATAAGGATTGAACAGGAACGGTATCGGGAAGTAGGTGGACGTAAAATAACTAAAATGTGTAATGATATGTAAATTTACCCTAATGCGTTATTGTGGTTGAGTTTCAGCCATTTTACAAA
Source organism: Dolichospermum sp. UHCC 0259 (assembly GCF_009711935.1). Lineage (GTDB taxonomy): Bacteria > Cyanobacteriota > Cyanobacteriia > Cyanobacteriales > Nostocaceae > Dolichospermum. The sequence goes on from NZ_VIKX01000037.1 coordinate 26,745, forward strand.
ACGGAATATATTTTGATTTTCCTCCGCCCACCTACTTATCAACCCGAATCTTACAAGCTTTCCTTCGCGTAGAACGTTAACAGGATAATTATATTCTGACATATAACATTTTATTACAACATTCAACATTTGTGAAAACAATATGGGACTATGATCATCGTATTGTTCTCTAGAGTTGCAGGCAATTAATCTAGTAGTCTGTCAAGCTTGAAATTGTGAGTTATTAAATTTTATAACCGTTTGTTAGCAATACTTTCAAACTTCGTTAACACACAAAATTAATATTGACAGACCACTAGTATCAAAATTCCGCAATCTAATAAGCTTCGTAAAATCTTAAATATTCACATTTTTTCAAATAACTGACTGCTTATGAACTCGAATGATGACTTGTTAAAATTGGGACTTAATAAAGTATATAGCGACGATACTTTTTTGTGTTCATACCCCAAGAGTGGTAATACATGGGTTAGGTTTTTGGTAGCTAACTTATTAGAACAGAAATTAGAGATAACCTTTCGTAATATTGATGATTATGTTCCTGAAATTGAACTACATAAAGAGCGATTAAATCATCTTTCAAAACGCCCATTAATGAAAACCCATTGGCCTCTATTCTATCTATTCCCAAAAACTATTTATTTAGTTCGTGACCCCAGAGATGCTTATATATCTTTGTACCACTACGCGACCAAGAATGGATGGTTTGCAGGTTCTCTCCCTGATTTCTTGAGAACACCTAAATATTATGGGAGTTGGGAAACTCATGTTGGTATGGCTTTTAATCATCAAGAAGCTTACCCAGATAAAATCAAAATCTTTAGGTATGAAGACTTGGTTCACTTTCCCACAGAGAATTTAACCCTTATTGCTGATTTCCTAGAAATAAAATATGAGAAGAATTATATAGATATTGCCATCGATAAATGCTCTTTGAACAATCTTAGAAAAGTGGAATTTGAACACGGTCCCGAAGCAAACAGAAGCAGTGGTTTTTTCCGAAAAGGCCAGATTGGGGAATGGAGACAAGTCTTATCAAAGGAAGATAGTTCATTTCTGACAGATAAATTTTACCCTTACTTATTAAAGTTTGATTATGCTATCGAATAAGTATGAGAAGAATAAAATGAGTAACTAAAAACAATAAGCAAGGGTAAAAACCGACAAAGAAATTACTGTGACTACTTAACACAAATGCGGTAAATTCTTTATCCTTCTATAGGACGGGTATGGATAGGGGAATAAAAACGAAAGGTGAGGCAACGAGTTACACATGGGTTTGTCTAGCAAAGATCGCCTCTAGAACCTTGGTTACACTCTCATTTAAGTGTTCTTGACCTGTTCTGCATTCAACTTCTGCGTGAGTTGGTGGTTGGTAGGGATCATCAATTCCAGTAAAGTTTTTGATTTGTCCTGATCTAGCTTTCTGATATAAGCCCTTAACATCTCGTTCCTCACAAACATCTAACGGAGCATTGACATAGACTTCAATGAAATTACCAATTTTCTGCCGCACTTCATTACGAACATCTCTATAAGGAGAAATGGCTGCAACCAAAACAATCACATCATTGCGAGTTAATAATTGGGCAACAAAGCCTATACGACGGATATTTTCGTCTCTATCTTCTTTACTGAAACCTAAACCCTTAGTTAAGTTCTGGCGGACAATATCGCCATCAAGAACTTCAACTTTATAACCTTGTTTGAGAAGACTTTGCTCCACAAATTTACAAATAGTAGTTTTACCAGCACCACTTAAACCAGTAAACCAAACAGTCACACCAGATTGTTGCATTTTTATGAATTGAAATTCTGATTTAATTTTAATTAGACCAATATTGATGTTAATCGTCAATATTGATAGTTTATGTGTAATACAAATTATTTGTGAGGGTGCATATTATTTCTACCCCACCCCTAGCCCCTCCCCGCAAGCGAGGAGGGGAAATGGATTTCTAGTTAAATTGTATTTATGTATCTTTATCTTCAATTGGTCTGAGGTTGATACAAAGCTAAACGCATGACATCAACTAATCTAATTGACCAGTAAATAGCCGCCACCAAGAATATGCTATGTTCTAGAGCTATTCCTGTGGATACAACTCGCACAATTCCCATGATTAATAGAATTAAGAGAGCAATATGTAATCGACAATAGTGAAGATAGGATTGATGTTTAGCCGTCTTTCTTGTCACAACGTACTTGGGTTTTTTGTTTCTGCCATTGACAATAGCAACCCAAACCATTTTGAGATTAGCAAATAAAAGGGCTAATTCTAGGGTTTTGTGTTTCCAACCAAAAAGAATGTTACCTTTAAAGACCAATAACTCGAAAAGAGTCATAAATGCGATCGCCACAAAGACAATTGGCGGTACACTCAGAAACATTGGGTTACCAATTATTAAAGAAATAGCGATTGTCACATTCGAGAGAAATACTGATGTGGGATAGAGTAGTTCACTTATTGCTTTTGTACAAAAAGCTAACCGTTGCTTGAGACTTAGCCCTGACAAATCGACAAAAAACACTAATCGAAAGGCATCTAGAGACCAAACAGAACGTTGCTTCAAGAAGTTTTCCAAATCAGTTACAGGTGCTTGAGTCGAGACACCCACCACATCAAGTGCTTGAGAAGCCCAACCTTTTTGGAGAATACGGACTGTAGTGGTTACATCTTCGACCATATTCCAAGCATCAAAACCGCCTACATCCACAAGTGCTTGCTGACGATAGACAGTCCCTGAGCCTAGTGAAAACACGCCTCCTAACCATATTTTCCCCGGTAGAACATAGGATTGTAAAAATACCTCTCGCGTATCAAAGGGATCTGACTCATCTAGAAGCTGCGTTTCTTTATAAGTTTGCACTAAACCTACAGTGGGGTGATTAATCAGATAGGTTGTACATTTTCTCAGAAACTGTGGATCACCTACACAATCATCACAGTCTCGTGTTTCTATGTAATTTATACCGGGAAAAAGATTACGAAGTTCCTTCCAAGCTGCATTGAGTGCGCCAGCTTTTGCCTCACCTTCCCGATCTGAAGAATCTTTAGAAGGTGGTAGAACATGATAGCAGGAGAGTTTTGGGTAAGCAGACTGCAAAATGGTTGTAAACGTTGCAATCTCATCTCTGCGAGCATCATTAGCAATGAACAGCTTAATTTTATCTATGGGATAATCCTGCTTAACAATGCTGTCAACTGTTGCCTTTAAAAAATGAATATCTTCGTTATAAATAGGAACGATAACGGCAACTTCTGGCGTTTCTGAACTTAATTGCTCTACCTTAACCGGACTGACAGTATGAATATTTACAATGATGAAGTAAATAAAAAACACTGCACTCATTACCACACCTAATCCGCACAGGTAGGCTAATACGAAATAGTCGAGATTGAGATGGGAAAGGAGGGATAGGGTAGCTGTAAAGATGGACGCGATCGCCACAATGCCAGTAATTTTGAGTAGAACATTATAAGCTATCTGCTGCATTAAATCTCCCTATTCTCTAAAATAAACGTAAATTAGCTTGCCATTTTCCATAAACAGCCCATAGCCACCAAATCGTCCACCATGAGTCATGAGACTTCCCTCAGCCCCATCAGGGGGGATCTTGATCTGTTCGACTGATTTTGCCGCCAAAAGGACGGTCTGGTTGAGGCAGAATCGTCAGTGGTGAAGCTAAGGTAGGAAACCCTAAAGAACTCAACCCTAGCCACAAAAGGACGATCAGCACAACTAATATCAGAGATGACTTTAGTCCTTGCATATGGAATAATCCTACCGAGTTGCCGGCAACTCCTGAATCTGATAACTGGAACTGTTTTTATTTCCTAACTTATGGGACTCATGACCTTGAAGTGGAGGATTAAAGACGCAAATCAGCCGCATCCGAGTCTTTGCCCGCAGATAATGCTTTTCCCGTTGGTTGAGCGCATACATAGTACCCGGCTCCATCGAGTAGACAATCCCATCAACTTCGACTTCCCCTTCCCCTTCAATGCAGTAGCAAGCTTCTAGATGATTTGTGTATTCCAAAAGAGATTCTGTACCTGCATCTATGATCGTATCTGTGAGAGAATAACCCATACCATCTCTAGCAAGCAGAAACCTGCGACTTTGCCCATTGCCCCAAGCAACATCGCGTTCAGAGTTGATAATTTCGCTTAATTTTCTGATAATCATGGCACTTGATTTCTTGAAAAATGGGATTTTAGTTGAAGGAGGCAGGAAACAGAGCGCAGTTTTCTTCCTGCTTCCTGCCTTCCTGGATAAACTTCTAGCTTGTGCTTTGTAGTTTGTTATCTTTGAATATTTGCTGACAAATAACTAGTTTCAAGACCGAATTAGTCAGATATATTCCGAGAGAACGTTGTGAAAATGATCAACTCCCAGTTCATGCTCCTCGGCAAGTTGTGTTACCTGATAGGCGCGTGAATGGAGTCCGGCTTGAATTTGCCGACAAATGGAAAAATCCTCTTCCATGAGGACATCAAATCCCTGACGAAACTCTTGGGAGCGATAGGGAATACCTGCAAATTGAGAAGGAGCTTGGTAAATAATGATCTCCACCCTAGTGTTACCCGCATCCAAGGGAATCAGATGAAAGACAGAGAGAAATTTTTTGTGTGGGTTCAGCATCATATTTGGGAAAATATAGCCCTGATGTGAAACCTTCCCTGCTTCTGAAAAACTGGTAAAGAATTCTCCTCCCTGATTATTCGTATAGGGAACCTCAATTCGGAGGTGGCGACCTGTGGGGAGGCTGCGGATGTTATCACTATCGTAAACTGTCCCAAACCCCTGATTGTGGACTACTTCAAAATGGTAATCCTCAACGTAATTTTCCACGATCAATTTCCAGTTAATCGGTTGATCATAGAACCAACGGTCAACTTCTCGGAGGGAATTCCAATCCTGATCATAATGTTCCAAGAAAGCAGGCATACCCGCCAAGTAATCATCGAGGGATTCTCCGTTGGCATCGGGATTGACAAAAATAAACCCACCCCAGGTTTCTACTCTTGCTCGAACTAGGTGAATTTGGGATTTGTCTAGGTTCGGAAAAAGCTTAGGCTTGGTAATGCCTATAAGCTGACCGTCTAAGCTGTATGTCCAGGCGTGATAAGGACAGGTAATTTTGTGATGAGCACAGTTACCTTCTCCCTCTAATAACTTTGCTCCACGATGGGGACAGACATTGTGCATGGCTTGAAGAGACCCATCAGTTGCCCGGATCACAAAAATTGGCTCTTCTCCCAAGGTATAAGTCAGGTAATCACCTGGTTCGGGAATAGTTTCTTGCCGACCAATCAATTGCCAGGTACTACGCCAAACGGTTTTTAGCTCATGAGCAAAGATTTCTGAATCTGTATAATATTTTGCCGGAAGTCCCAATTGCTTGGTTTGTAGCAGCATCTTTTGTCCCTTTATAAATATCTTTCTCAGAAAGAGAGCGAACTAAAATTAAACACTCTCCTCAATTTCCTTAACCCCAGACGAGCTAGAAATACTCAGAGATAGCCCCAGTACAACTACGCAAAAAGCAAGTAAATTAGACAAGCTTAAAGTTTCTGAGAACATTATCCCAGCGATTATGGCAGTCGTAAATGGTGTTAGTAAAAAAACCAGGGCGACAAATCCTGATGAAAGCCGCTTGAGGCTATATAACAGTAGTCCTTGAGCAAGCAAACCGGAAACTGACATACTCACAATAGCTATCCAGCCTGGTAACGAAGTCGGCAGTAGATTTTCGTGGGTTATTACCAGAACCATTAACGTCAATGGTGTTCCACAAGCAAAGCATCCTAGCAGTACAGTATCTGTCTGTAACTGAGTTCGGAGTTGTTCTGCTCCTAGTAAATATGCTGCTAGGAAAAGTGCCGAGGCAAGTGCTAGAAAATCACCTTGTAACTTATCAATACCGATTTGAAAGTCATTAAATCCGACTATCAACAATCCTGAAACGGCGATCGCACACCCTATAAGAAAACGCCTGTCAAAGCACTGTTTGAATAGTAACCATCCCCCCAGAACTGTGAAAACAGGCGTGAGATTATTTATTAGTTCACAATTGGCTACAGTGGTTTGACCTAAAGACCAAGCCAAGGTGATCAACATTCCCGCCAAAAAATTCCCCGTTACCAGAAATAATCCCAGTAATTGAACACGGTGATAAAGCGGCGGAGATAGGGGGGGAGATTGATTTGGACAATTAGCCAATTGACGATATATAGCCAGTAATCCCCAAATCAAACCTAAGATGATCGTTGTTAGAAAAAAGCGGTCAAAGATTGCGGTTCCTGAACTCGTTTCCATTGCACCCCATTTGGTAAAAACAGGAACGAAGGAAAACGCGATCAGTGATCCTAGCAATGAGATAAAAGACCACAAATCTTCCGACTTGATAGGTAACTTTTCTGGTGAAGCATCGGATAAAACAGACATTTTCGAGAAAGAACTCACGATCAGATTTATGGAGTCATTGAGGATTACAGTGCGTAAAGAGTTAATACGTGGTTATCTTTACACAACATATTCTAATCCTATGAAAGTGAATCAACAAGACAAAAATCAACCAGAAACAGAAACTTCTAGATTGGCAAAGGGGCTTTCTTTGCCGCTGTAGTCTTCTTCCGAGCTAACATACCAATCCTGTTTCTTGAAGATACCGAGTCCACCATCTCCTGTTTCTCCCTCTTCACTTGGATGGAAGTTGTGTTGTTCAAATACGGATGTGTAGCTACCATCTTTAATCACAGAATCAGGTAGTTTTTGAATGGGCTTGTACTGATGATGCTCCTGTCCTTCAACCCAAAATGGTGCATTAGAAACAGCATTGTAATGACAATGAACCACTGTCCGAGTTTGATCTGTGAGGTTGGGTCCAGAACAGTGCAAAGTATTACCGTGGAAAAACATCACATCGCCTGGTTCCATCTCGCAATACACGAGTTCTAGGCGCTTGAGAATTTCTTTGACACGTTTTGGATCAGCAAATACCGCTTGATCTCCTCTAGCCATATCAAAGCGACTAGCGAGATGAGACCCCTTGACCATTTGGATACAGCCGTTTTCCTTGGTATTTGCAGTAATGGCGATCGTGCAAGTTGCAAAATGGGGAAATAGACAACCATTTTGGTACCAAAAGGCGCAATCCTGATGCCAATCTACAGTCCCTTCACTGTAGGGGTCTTTTTTGAGAATCTTGGAATGCCAATGGTAGCTCTCCTCTCCCAAGAGAGCTTCTGTTCCATCTACTATGCGGGCAATTCTCGGCAAAACTCCTAGATAGGTTTGTTCTAAATCAGTCCAAGTTGTCACCTTATAAATTTTGCCAAAGCTATCAAGGATGTTGGTTTGATAGCCCATGACATTTGGGTCTTGTTCGCAAGCTTTACGCAGTGGCTCAATTTCATCTATGTCGAAAAACCCTCGCACGATCAGAAAACCATCTTTGTGATATTGAGCAATTTGCTCTTGGGAAAGAGGTCGTACTGTACGAACTTTCGCGTCAAATGTCAACATGATTTTTTCTAAACTTTAGTCCACTTTTATTCACTCACAATTTTGACATTATTTCCAGGTAAATTATCAATACAGCGAATAAAATATCAATAATAATCGACCGCAGATGAACACAGATAAACACAGATAAAGAGGGATCAATCTATTTGGCTAGACTGTGCAGCCTCACATAAAATTGGTATTAGACTTTTGCAAATAGTGTGACTTGAATCATAAAATGCTTCAAGTCACAAATAGGTCTATTAACTTGAATCTAAACCTTACCGTCAGCAATCTTTAATGCCAGAATAGTCTTGAGTTTTTGAGCCAGAACTTGCACATCTGGTTCTTTTACCATTGTGAAATGATTGCCAGGGACAAGATGAAGCTGGATGGGTTGAGTAGAAACCTGATGCCAACCCCAAGTGGGATCTGTTTGGGTTGTAGCAGCATCGGGGAGAAAATCGAGCTGCCCCATTTCCTTGCCTCTGAAGAGGGTAATAGGAATGTCCGTAGGCTGCGGGACATAGGCTGTATCTGCAATCATGTTGGCGCGATAAACGGAGAAAATCTGTTGCAATTCAGGTAGAGTTAGTTTCTGACCAGTTGTTTGTACTTGTTTTAATAACAGCTTTAGTTGAGCCTCTGCATCTAACTTGGACAAAATCTCTGGGGAAGTCTCTAATTGCTTGCCACTAGCACCTCCATAAATTTCTGCCAATTTCGTGATGTACTGTACATCATCCCAAGTTGCGATCACGCGATCGCTTCCTGCAAGTACCGCAGGAATATCCATGATCGCCAGTAAAGATACTTCCTGTCCTTGATGGCTAAGTTGTTGAGCAATCTCAAAAGCGACTTTTCCTCCAAACGAATGCCCAGCCAATTGGTAGGGGCCTTGCGGTTGAATTTCTTGGATCGCCTTAATATGGTAAGCCGCAATATCAGCCATGGGAGTTAAGGCTTGCTCCCCAACCATTAGCCCCAGCGATCGCAATCCGTAGAAGGGTTGATCTGCACCAATGTGGCGTGCCAAGCCATAGAAATCAAACACACTTCCCAAAATGCCAGCTACACAGAACAAAGGTATTTTTGTCCCCTGGGGCTGAATAGCAATGATCGTAGAGTGATGTTGAGTGTTAACCCTATTATTTGTCACCTGCAAAGCCCCATGACTGCCCTTCCCATTAGCCTGGGGAAGGCTATCAGCATCTTCAGGAGCAACAAATTGTTGGCACAAATAATCAACCAGTGCATCTACAGTGGGATAATTAAACAACAACACAGAACTTAACGAAGTTCCCATACTCGATTGCACCAAACTCAAAAATTCAATTGCCATCAGGGAGTCCAGTCCTAAATCCACCAGCCGTTGGTCCGTAGGCACTTGCTGTGGAGTCCCGATACCGAGAATTTTTGCCGCTTGGGTACACACATGAGTTTTCAAAGCTGCTTTGCATTCTTCAAGAGGTAGGGTTTCTAAGTGTTTACGAAACTCAATGGCAGATAACTGCCCAACCCTCTGTGCTAAGGGATCGTACAACTCGCTGAAAAAGGGAGTGAGCCTCTGTTGTCTTTCTAGAAAACGTTCCCAGTTCATCGGCATAACTCCTACCTGCACGGGTGACTGCTGTAGGAGCTTCCCCAGGATTTGCAAACCTTGTTGGGGGGGAATGCTATCTTCGCCTTTTTGGCGGAGGCGATCGCCCAGTTGCAGTTTTGCGGTCATTCCCACTTCTGCCCACGGACCCCAATTAATACTTAAGCCAGATAGCCCTTGTCTGCGTCTGTAGGATGCTAGGGCATCGAGAAAAGCATTTGCCGCCCCATAGTTGGCTTGTCCTGCTGTGCCTAGCAAGGATGCACTGGAAGAAAACAGCACGAAGAAATCTAACGGTTGGTTCTTAGTTAAGGTGTGGAGATTCCAAGCCCCTTGCACCTTAGGAGCCATAACCTGTATAAAGCGTTGCCAGGTTTGTTGTTGCAGAACCCCATCATCCAATATACCTGCCGCATGAATAATGCCTCGCAACGGCGGAGCAGTTTTAGTCAAATGGGAAAATACTGCTGTAGCTTCTAATAAATTAGACACATCAGCCTGAATAGTGATCACAGTAGCTCCCGCTTGCTCCATCTCACTGATTTGAGGAGCGATTGCTGCTGGAATATCACTACGTCCCATCAAAATAAGATAACGTGCGCCCTGTTCTACCAACCAACGAGCAACCAGCAATCCTAATCCTCCGAAGCCACCCGTGATCAGATAGCTGCCATCGCCTTGCACCAAAGCTGATGCTGGCAAAGTTAAAACAATCTTACCGATGTGTTTTGCTTGTTGCATATAGCGAAACGCAGTTACCGCAGACTGGATGGGGAAGACGGTTTTCGCCAGCGGTTTTAAGTCATGGTTCTCAAACTGCTGCACAAGATGGCGCAGCATCAACTGGATTGCTGGTGCTTCCTCTTGGCAAGCTTTGGTAGTATCTATCTTGAAGTAGGACACATCTGGTCGTAAATGCGTCATTTGCTCAGGACTCCAGATATCGCGCTTGGCGAGTTCCAGAAAGCGCCCATTTTCGGCAAGTACACTCAAACTACTGGCAATGAAACCCTCTCCTGTGAGTGAATTGAGGATAATATCAACTCCCTGCCCTTGAGTGAGTGCTATGATCTCCTGGGCAAAATCCAGGGTGCGAGAGTTCATCACCACCTTGACCCCCATCGCTTCCAGGACAGCCCATTTGCTGGGACTAGCAGTAGCAAATACCTCTGCACCTGCTAGAAGTGCCAACTGCACAGCAGCTTGACCTACCCCGCCAGCAGCAGCATGAATTAGCACCCGATCACCAGGAGCAATCTTGGCTAAGTGATGCAGACTCCAGTATGCTGTTAAAAAAGACTCTGGGATTGTGGCAGCTTCCTCAAAGGTGAGGGTAGTTGGCTTTAGCACGACTAAGTTAGCATCCACTGTCACATATTGACTGAAGCCGCCGCTGGCTATCGCTATCACTGCATCCCCAATCTCTAACCCAATCACTCCTGCACCAATGGCAACGATCTCACCTGCACATTCAATCCCCAGGGGCGGTTCACCGGGATAGAGTCCCAAGACATTCAAGACATCAATAAAGTTAAGTCCTGCGGAGTAAACTCTTATTTCCACTTCCCCGTCTGCAATTTGTTGGCGGTTAGTGGCTTGTAGTTGCAGGTTATCTGGTGTTCCTCGATTGGCGATCGCCAACCGAAAGGGCTGATTTTCAGGAATTGCCAATGCCGTTTGCCCGCCTAACGCATTGGAGCTTTGGCGGCGAACCAATCTAGCTACATAGCGGACCTGGTTACGGAAGGCAATTTGGTCTTCCATAGTATCTGCTGACAGAGGAGGGAATACTTCCGCGAACACAGCAAGAGCTGACTCAGTAGTTGTTACCCCCGGATCTAAATCGATCCGAATTACTCGCATAGCTGGATGCTCTAAGGCAATTGTTTTACCCATCCCCCACACTAGGGAAGGTATTAACGCCTGCACCGAATGTTCTTGGATCGCCTGTCCACCTTTAGTGATTATCCACAGCGGCGGTACAGATATATTGCTTTTTGCCAAGGTTTGCACCAAGTGCAACACGCTGCCACAACTTAGCAAAGCCCTTTGCTCAAGGATCTCTGGTGTTAGGGTTTCTGGCTGTTCCCAGCCCCAAGCGTGAACGATTCCCTCAATCAACGGTAGAGATACCAACAGTTGCTGAAAATGTTCAGGGGCCGCAGGATTGAGGTGGTACTCGTGGGCGGAGATTGCTTCATAGTCCTGACCAGGCAGGACAAGAATGCAAATTTCACCCTGATCACGCAGCAGAGCAGCCAACTCCTGACCAATATGAGAACTATCTGCAAAGATGAGCCAATGGCGAGGTTGGGAGTGATAGTTATCAATCGTTATGGACTTGTGGTTTTGCTCACGCCACTCCACTTCGTAGAGCCAATCCTGCTCAGTATTCTGGTTCTTGCCGAACATCGTTTGACGGCGAACCCGTTTCAGTTGCAGCCCATTCATCTCTGCAATGAGTTGTCCTTGAGGACTGAACAACTTAATATCTGCATTAAGGGTTTCTGGGCGATCAGATTCACGCTTATGCAAGTTGGCATCACACCACATCTGGTTACTGGGCTGACCAAAAAACCGTAACTCCTGGAAAAGGACAGGGACATAAGTTTCTTCCTGTTCTTCTAAAAGCGTTGCATCTAAAACTTGTAAACAGATATCTAATAATACTGGATGTAGCTGATAATTGTCTAGGTCTAGTGCCACAGACTCCGGGAGGACGATGTGACCCAGCGCTCTGTCTTGATTCCGCCATACTTGCTTCACTGCCCGGAAACTTAAACCGTAGTCAATTTGCTGTTGTTGAAACTTGTGGTAAAGGTCAGCAACGGAAATTTCTTCTGTTATTTGCTGTTGTAGTTCCTTTAAATTCACCGTCGCTGGCGTTTCTGTCTTGGACAAATAGAGTTTGCCTGCTGCATGGAGGTTCCAAGCAGGTTGTCCTTTGTCCTCTGGTGGTGACGGATCTGGGCTGAAAATTTGGAAGGCGTAAGTTGTCGAGTCTTCTGGTTGCAACACCATCTGTAGGGGCTTGGTTTCGCCTTCCTCCGGAATAACCAGCGCCTTCTGGATGGTTACTCCTTCAAGCCGACAACTTTGACCAGATTGGGCAATCGTGGCTCCTGCCGCCAATGCCATATCCAAATAAGCAGTTCCCGGCAAAATCGTGGTTTCAAAAACACGATGATCGCTTAACCATACCGGAAAATATTTGCTAATTTGTCCCTGGAAACGTAACTCGCGAGTTCCAGCCAAGGATAAAGGCTCACCTAGTAAAGGATGGTGCGAACCATCGAGTGTACTAGAATTGTTCAAAGGTAACGCAACAGGCGTTTGATGTGTAGCTGGAGCGTCTACCCAATACTGACGGCGTTGGAAGGGATAGGTGGGCAAGACTACCCTTTGCCGTAGGCAGTCTCGGTCAAAGCCCTCCCAATTGATTGTCACACCATGTAGGTAAAGTTCAGCTAAACTTGTGAGTAATGTTTGCCAATCTCCTTGCTCTGGATGTAAGCTAGGTAGCCACAATCTATAATCGTCAGCAGGGAGACACTGACGACCCATACCCAGCAAAGTGGATTGAGGACCAATTTCTATAAATACTTCAACCCCCAGTTGTCCCAGCCTTTCCATGCTTTGAGCAAATCTAACAGGCTGAAGAATATGCTGACACCAATACTCTGGGGTGGTAATTGCATCTGTGATTATTTCTCCTGTAACATTGCTAATCAGGGGAATCTGCGGTGGTGAAAAGTGGACTTGTCGAGCCACCTGCTCAAATTCAGCCAGCATTGGCTCCATTAGGGGTGAGTGAAACCCATGGGAAACTCTGAGTTTCTTGGTTTTCACCCCTTGGGTTTCAAAAATAGCACAGGTGGCTTGAATTGCTTCCTGATGCCCAGAAATAACAATACTTTGTGTTCCATTGATTGCTGCCAAAGACACCTGTTGAGCATAGGGACGAATTGCTGATAGCACTTCTTGTTCAGGAGCTAATACTGCAACCATCTCACCATTTTGGGGTAATGCTTGCATCAATCTACTTCGATGGGCAATGAGCTTTAATCCGTCCTCTAAGCTAAAAATTCCCGCAATGCAAGCTGCCACATACTCACCAACACTGTGACCTATAACCACATCGGGTTGAATACCCCAGGATTTCCATAACTGAGCTAAAGAATATTCTAGTGCAAAGAGAGCAGGTTGTGTGTAAGCTGTACTATCTAGTTCTGAAGGACTGTCTGAATTGTCTGGATATAGTATTTCTAGTAAAGAAACCTCTAGATATTCATTTAAAATCTGATTGCAGCGATCCAGATTTTCTCGAAAAGTCGGCTCACTCTCGTAGAGTTGACGACCCATACTAATGTACTGTGAGCCTTGCCCAGTGAAGAGAAAGCCAATTTTCTTGGTAGTCACAGCTTTGAGTACATGAGCTTTGGGGCGCGTTAATTTCTGCTTTTTATACTCGTTTTGAATAAATACCTGCAATTGCGATCGCACATTCGCTTTAGAGTCAGCAACTATAGCCAATCGGTGATGAAAGTGTTTACGTCCTGTATTAGCAGTGAAGCAAATATTCCCTATATCCACATCGAGATTGGTATCTAGATAATCCACATACCTTTGGACTAACTCTTTTAGTGCTGTCTCTGTTTTGGCGGATAATGTTAATAAATGTAATTTTCGTTCTAGTGAGTGCGAACTGCTTGCAGTAGTGCTAGTTCCCTCCGGGACGCTCCGCGAACGTAATCGCGCTCTTGTCTGAGGAGATTCTTCTAAAACTATGTGGCAATTCGTACCACCCATGCCAAAGGAACTGACCCCTGCACGACGAGGCATTTCGCCGCGCTTCCATTCTGCTAAATCGGTATTTACATAAAAGGGTGTATTCGCAAAGTCAATATTGGGATTCGGTCGGCTAAAGTTTAAGCTAGGGGGAATAGCATGATGTTTGAGCGATAACACCGTCTTAATCAGTCCTGCAATCCCTGATGCGTCATCTAAATGTCCAATATTGGTTTTAACTGAACCGATGGCACAGAATCCATTTTTGTCTGTGTTCTCCTCTGTACTTTGGCGAAATGCTTGGGTAAGAGCGGTTATTTCAATGGGATCGCCCAGAGCAGTTCCGGTTCCGTGGGCTTCTACATAGCTGACTGTACTGGCATCAACTCCCGATACCGCCAAGGCTTCCGAAATTGCCGCAACCTGTCCGTGAATGCTCGGAGATGTGTAGCTCATTTTGTGCGCCCCATCGTTATTCACTGCTGATCCTTTGATGACAGCATGGATGGTATCGCCTTCTGCAAGAGCTTTACTCAGTAATTTGAGAACAACAACACCGGCACCATTCCCAAAAACAGTTCCTTGAGCATCAGCATCAAACGCTCGACAATGTCCATCTGGCGACAAAATCATGCCTTCTCGATAAAGATAGCCAATGCGATGGGGAACAAATATGGAAATACCTCCAGCTAATGCCACATCACATTCACCGAAATGCAAACTTTGACAGGCTAAATGCACCGCAACCAAGGAAGTAGAACAGGTGGTTTGCACATTTACACTCGGACCTGTTAAACCCAATTTATAGGAAACCCTCATGGGTAAATGATCTGAGCCATTACCCTGTTCTATATGTAAATCGCTGGCGGCTCTAAACAGGCGATGGCTGAGAAATGGTCGCTGGGGTGAAAACCCCCGACTTGGACAAACATTATTGATTAAATAGGTACTCAGACTTGACCCTGCATAAACCCCTACTGACTCTTTGCGAATTTCTGGGTTATAGCCAGCACTCTCCAGAGCTTCCCAGGCACATTCCAAGAAAATTCGCTGCTGGGGGTCCATAATCTCGGCTTCTTTGGCACTGTAGCTGAAGAAGTCGGCATCAAACAGGTCAATATTGGCTAGTACAGCCCCCGCTTTGACGTAATTTGGATGACTCAGCAGGCTGGGATCAAAGAAGTCAAGCTCTTGATCAGAAAAAAAGGAAATTGATTCTACCCCATTAGACAGATTTTTCCAAAACTCATCAATATTCTCTGCGCCTGGAAAGCGGCATGACATTCCCACAATGGCAATATCTGATTCGTTAAACTGCTGTTGTGAATCGTTATTTGGTAGAAGACTCATCGATCTTTAATTCCTAGAAAACTTGGTAAGTAGTCGTGCAAAATAAATTTTATATTTGGGAGAGGGAACAGGGAACAGATAAGAAATACAGAGATTTTTGTTTGTTCTAAAAATGTTAAATTAATTTTGCTCAGGTACTTAACTAGGACTTACGCATTGACAACATTTACTAAATATGGATTGCGGTTTTTCGTCTTTTGTAGGGTGCGTCAGACCCGATAATTTAACCACATTCGCCATATTTTTCCATCTGACGCACCCTACTAATAAAGCTGGAAATGATTATTTCCGTTGACGCATATCATGTCTAATTTGTATAGTGCGTAAGTCCTATTAACTCTGGTGCAGAGAAAATTTAAATTGAGTTGTTTGGGGCAATAGTGTTACTGGTCTGAAAGGGAGAAACAATTTGCCCGACAACTGATTGGGGAATTTGTTCAGACTTATTCAAGCCAAACTGCCAATCACAAGAACTCCCACGGGGCATTTCAAAGGTTCCAAACAGGACATCCCAGATGGGAAAAACATCTGCGAGGTTGGCATCATAGCGGCAATGAACTGTGTGGTGCCAAGCGTGAAAGTTGGGAGTAGCAATCAGGTAAGCCCACCAAGGAAAGGTCTTTTTCGTATTGGGAAAGTCCACATTTAAATGCGGGAGAATACCTCCAAAAACCATACGAATGCTCAGACCAATCACTAACGCCTCATTGGTAACACCCAGAAGATAGGCCAGCCCAATATCTGAGGTGAGGTGACCTAGATTAAAAACAGGATGGTCACGGCTGCCAGTAATACAGTTGAGTTCAGTCACGCCATGATGTATTTTGTGAAACCGCCAAAAAAACGCGGAAGAATGATCTAATCTGTGAAAACAATACCGTTTGAAATCTTCTAATATTAAGTAAATAACAATTTGTAACGTCAAAGGTGTAGATAAGGCAACTAATCCCCAATGACCTGTTCCTGACGGAAACTCTTTGAGCAATACACCAAACAGAAATGCCTGAAGGGAGATCGTGATCATCCCGGAAAACGCATTAATACCCAAAGTTATGAGTGTCTCCTTCGATGTCCAATGATTCGATTGTCGGAACCATAGAGATTCTAAAAAAATGCCAATCACCAAAATTCCTACACGCGTCCAGTCATGTAAAATTATTGCTGTAACCAATAAAATCAGTAATCCTGCGGTACTTAGCCAAAGAATAGCTTCCTGCCATTTGTGGGAAGTCCATTCAGCTACAAGACATATCCCCAAAAGAATACACAGCAATAGTAGATTAATCAGTGTTTCACCCATTAAAGTAGTCACCATAGATCGCGTTTCCTATCTTTGACGAGCACGATGTGCTTGTCGGAGTTTCTTTTGTTGTTGAGCTACCGTAAAGCAGCGGTTACCAGAAAGTAAGTTCTGATTTGTAGCTTTAGGTTTTGATGTGTTCTGACTTAACTGTTGGGCTAGTGTTTGGATTGTTGGATATTCAAATAAAGTTGTAATTGTTGTCAGGCGATCGCCAAAAATATTTGTAAGTTTTTCATAGACTTGCAGCAGTAACAAAGAAGTGCCGCCCACCTCAAAAAAATTGTGATTGACGCTCACCTCATCTAACTGTAGGATATACTGCCAAACCTCAGTAATCTTTTTTTCTGTTTCAGTTTGAGGGAGAACTAGTTCAGTTGTCAATACCGACAGCGATCGTTTAGGAACAGGTAAACTTCGTCGATCTAACTTACCACTGGGTGTCAGGGGCATTTGATCAAGTAACACTAGAGCCGCAGGTATCATGTAGTCAGGCAGACAATCGCGTAAATAACTGTGGACAATCACTTCCAAATCATGAGTAATCGTATCCTGGGATGATACTATATAGGCTACTAACCGCTTGTTACCCAGAACATCCTCTCGCAAAATGACAGCACTCTCTTGCACCATTGAATGCTTGGCTAACAGCCCTTCAATCTCACCTAGTTCAATTCGGAATCCTCGCACTTTCACCTGACTATCACTACGTCCTAAGTGCTGAAGGTTACCATCTGGCAAACAGCGAGCTAAATCTCCTGTTTTATAAAGAAGACCAGAACCGAAAGGATTGGTAATAAATCGCTCTTTGGTGAGTTCTGGACGATTAAGATAGCCTCTAGAAATTCCCTTTCCACCGATGTACAACTCGCCTGCAACCCCAGGAGAAAGAAGTTGGTGCAACTCATCTAAGATATAAATCTCAGTGTTATGGATAGGACGACCAATAGGGGGAAGGAGATCCCAATCGTTCACGTCTGATGACAATGTAAAGCTTGTGACATCTTGACATTCAGTAGCTCCATAATGGTTGTGCAGTCTACAACCAGTTTGCTGGAAGAATTGAGCAATATTTGGCAGAATTTGCAATTGTTCTCCTGCTGTCATAATTTCTCGCAGCTTTGTTTGCAACGGTCTACGGATAGCCACTTGAGCTAACTGCTGAAGTGCTGCAAAGGGCAAATATAGCTTTTCAATCCCTTGTTCCCAAATGATATTTAAGAGAGCTTCAGGATTACGTCGTTGTTCGTCAGATATCAAGACTAACGTGCCACCTGAACACCAAGTGGAAAAAATCTCATGAAAGGAGATGTCAAAACTAAGAGGAGCAAATTGCAGGGTCTTTGCACCAGTGATGCGATGATGGATATGCCAGTCAATGAGATTAAGAAGTGCCAAATGCTCCATCATCACCCCTTTGGGCTTTCCGGTGGAACCGGAGGTGTAAAGAACATAGGCTAAGTTGTGGTGCTTAACCAAACTGACTGGATTATGATTCGATACTTGTGAGATGGTCTCCCATTCTCTATCCAGATCAACAATGGAATATCCCTCCGCAATATGGGAAATTACTGAGGAAGTTTCTAACAACCTTGTCGTAGTCAGTAGCAAGTAAACTTGGGCATCTGCCAGCATATAGGCAAGACGTTCACTCGGATAAGACGGATCGAGAGGCACATAAGCTCCCCCGGCTTTGAGAACAGCCAACAGTGCTACAAGCATTACTAAGGATCGCTCAATACAAATCCCCACTAATGTCTCTGGTTCAACTCCTAATGCTTGTAGGTGATGAGCTAGTTGATTCGCTCGTTGATTCAATTGCTGATAAGTCAGTTGTTCATTACCAAACACGACCGCGATATGATCTGGCGTTTGTTGAGTTTGTTCCTCAAACCATTCATGAATACATTGATAGTCTGTTACAGTATTATTCCAGCCTACCAAAATCTGTAGCTGCTCTTTGGTTGTAGCAGTTATCACATGACGCAATGGATATTGTGATTCATCCTGGCTCTCACATAGTTCAACTCGAAAGCTATTTTCCATACTCTTCATAAGGTTTTTTTGTATCCCCTCAATATATCGGGGAAAGAGTTATTCAGATTAAAGTGTAAGCAGAAATGTTGAATGGCGTAACAAAACTTTACATATTAAGATAAACCTAGCCTATAAGTACCATTTTTATCTGATCCAAATAAGTTTTTTAAACCAGTGAACATAACTCATTTCTTGACACATATATGCCTGAAGATAACGAAGTTGATCTAATAATATTTTGCCAAATTCTCTAGGGATTTCTATTAGCTGCAATATCAAATAAGCGATTAAACAGCACATTATTTGAATTCTAATTCCATTCTCATTCTTTGTCATAAGTCTGTCTAACTTTAGGTGCATTTTTAAGAACTTCCATGTAACTGTTCACACTCCCCCACTAAAAAGGAATTAGGAAGTAACAGGGATAGGAG
>NZ_VIKX01000038.1 GCF_009711935.1 Dolichospermum sp. UHCC 0259
CCTACTTCTACCTACCCTATAAACTCTCGAAAGTGGGGGGAGAGTGAAAAACTACCTGATGAACTATTTATTAAAGTTGCAGAAGGAACTGGAAAAATTGTAT
This sequence comes from Dolichospermum sp. UHCC 0259, assembly GCF_009711935.1. GTDB lineage: Bacteria > Cyanobacteriota > Cyanobacteriia > Cyanobacteriales > Nostocaceae > Dolichospermum. Next base: position 104 of record NZ_VIKX01000038.1, read on the forward strand.
TTGACAAATTAGCAAAGGGACCTAGACAAAGGACCGATAGACTTCCAAGAAGCCTGAAAACCAATGAAACTGCTGATATATATAAAGTTATATTAAGTAGGTGAACAGAAAAATTTAAAGGTATGTGAAGAAAAGTAAAATCACTCAAAACTCTCTTCCTGTTCCCTGTTCCCTGTTCCCTGTTCCCTTGCCCCAACGACAATTTTTAACGCCCACCTACTTATTAGCTATAGCTAAACTTTCCCTGGGGCTTGAAACCATTGAGTATGAACAGTTGAGATCAGTCATAAAGGAAGTCTTAACAGACGACATACCTCAAGCTCATGAAGTAACGAGGGTACTAGAGCAAATGACAAGAATTGCATCTAGTGATGAAGCTTCAACACCAGTATTAGATTGGGATAAAGAGGAGAGGAAACTTCATATTACTGATCCTTTTTTTGCCTTCTATCTGAAGTGGGGAGTTACTAATACGTAATTACAAGTCATATTTAAGTACAATTGCCATTAAAACCAAAAACTAAGGGATAATTAATGGTTACAACCCTAGCTACAGCAGAAGAGCAATTGTACTGTGATTTCTTATTATCTCAATTTACATTAAGTTTGTATAGAACTCAATTCTGTAAGGCAAGTAAATACAAAAACGCTACACTTTCTAATTTTAGAGTGGGTAAAAAATTATCAAAGTCAAATTCTTACCTTGACTCTGACTTTCAACTTTCATCGTATTAGATTATTTCACCAGCCTAACCTACATCATAATGAGCGAAACGGTTAAACAAAAAATCTAACGCATAGTTCCGCAATTGATAATATTGATGCTCTTCCATTATCTCATATCCCCGACTTATTATAAATCGGGGATTTTGTTGTTCACGACAAGTCAAGTATTGATATTAGTGGTTAGGAAATAGGGGTATTCATCTGTAAGCTATCAACTAAAGAAACAGCTTGTTGTAATGCTTCCTTCCGGTCTATCATTAGGTGATGAGGAGGTAATAAACTCAACACTCCTAAATTTTCCAACCGTTTCTTAATCTTGCCAGTTGCACCAACAATGATCACTTGACGACCTTTTTCACAAGCTTCTCTGATGGCACTTTCAATAGTTAAGGAAGCTGTTACACCCATCATAGGTACATCACTCAAATCAAGAACAATGACATCACAATCTTTGATGGCGTTATGTTCACGAGAAATCGCTTTAGAAACACCAAAAATCATCGCTCCACTTAAGTAAAATAGTAACACGCGACCATTGGCTTGATCCAATAAACTTTTTTCTTCTGGAGTCAAATCAATTGCATCGTCAGCATCACTAATAGCCTTAACTGTCTCAGACTGCATATTAGAAAGACGTTCAATGGTTAAGATGTTGGCAATAAATACACCCACACCCACAGCCACAATTAAGTCTACAAATACAGTCAAGAGTAAAACACCATACATGATGATTGAACCCTTGAGTGATACTTTGTGAGAGCGTTTTAAGAAACTCCAATCAAGAATATCAACCCCCACTTTTAGCGCGATACCAGCTAATACAGCCATCGGAATGCTTTGAGTTACACCAGCAGCACCCAAAACCACAACCAACAAGACCAAAGCACGAGTAAGACCAGATACCGCAGTTTGCGCCCCAGTTTGGATATTAACCACAGTTCCCATTGTTGCCCCAGCACCGGGTAAACCACCACATAAACCCGATACTACGTTAGCGATGCCTTGGCCAATTAATTCTTTATCAGATTTATGTTCAGTGCGGGTTAAGCTATCAGCAACCACAGCAGTTAATAGGGTATCAATACATCCTAGCATCCCCAACATTACCCCATCAACTAACATGATAGTCATGTTAGTTAATGTAAAAGTTGGCAGTTGGATTTTTGGTAACCCAGTTTCAATTACACCGATACGTTTGATATCAGCATCACCAAAAAATACCAAAGAAACAACTGTTACCACTACTAATGCAATTAACTGCGGGGGGACAACTCGCTTAACTTGTGATGGTGTTAAGTAAATAATTGCCACCGTCATCACACCCAAAATCAAAGCAATCGGGTTGATATTTCCTAATAGATTAGGTAGGTTTTGGACTATTCCTAATACTCCACCTTTGGGGCTAGGCTGTCCCATGAAAGGGGCAATTTGCAAAATAATCAAAATCACCCCAATTCCTGACATAAAGCCAGAAATTACGCTGTAGGGCATGAGGGTAATATATTTTCCTAACTTAAAGATACCAAAGATAATTTGAAATATCCCTGCTAACATGACTACGGTAAAAGCCATAGCCAAACCGTTTTCTGGGTCACGTGCTGTTAGAGAACTGATAATACCAGTAATGACTACAGTCATTGGACCTGTAGGTTCAGATATTAGAGTTGGTGTACCACCAAATAACGCAGCAAAAAAACCTACGCAGACAGCACCATAAAGACCGGCAACTGGTCCTGCACCGGAAGCTACACCGAAGGCTAAAGCTAGTGGTAGGGAGACAATGGCGGCAGTTACACCACCAAAAATATCACCGCGTAAATTGCGGAAATGAATAGTATTAGTTATTTCCATTAGTTGATGCTCAATGACAAAAAAATTGGCTGTTGACAACAGAATAAATTCTGTCTAGTTAGATCAATAATTTAGCCATAAGTAAATATCTACATTTAACTAATAGAAACTCAAATAGTTTAAATAAATTTAACTATGTTATATTTATTTATAGTGATAATTCATGGGTAGCTTTTACAAATATTTTGGGATATTGGAGCTACCTTTTCTCTCACATTAAATAACTGAATAACTCAGTTTCTATCGGGCTTATGGTGTTTACTCAAGCTAAATTTTCAAAGCTGATAAAATTCCCATGACATCTAATAACTTTTTGAAAGTTACTTTCTTAAAAAAGAATGTCGTGTTGCTAATTTATCATTAGATTTATAAAAACAAGCAAAAAAATATCTTACCTGTTTAGCTGTGATGTGTTCGCGTTTAACTGGCATTTAAAAGATTACTCTAAAAACACAGCCAGATTTTGAAAAAATATACCCTAGTGGAAACAAACTAGATATATATTCAGTCTTATTTTGGTTTTGATAAAAATATCATACAGGTTTTAGCCTTGAAAGATTAACCCTAAAGACAAATTATTAAAAAAATATTTAGATGGCATCCATAAGCTGTAACTTATATATCACTCCGATTAGTGATAAAATTGACCATAGATATAAGTTATGCTAATAATACTCAAATATCAAGGTATATTGATTTTTGTTGGGTTGCGCTTTAGCTTAACCCAACCTACATAAACTAACCTACATCATCATGAGCGAAACGGTTAAACAAGAAATCTAAAGCATAATTCCGCAGTTGATAATATTGAGGATCTTCCATAATTCTGGCACGATCTCTAGGACGAGAAAAAGGAATTTCCATCACTTCCCCAATTTGGGCATGAGGCCCATTAGTCATCATTACCAACTTATCTGCCAAAAATAAAGCTTCATCAATATCATGGGTAATCATCAAAACTGTACAACGATTATCACCCCAAATCTTCAACAATTCTTCTTGTAATTCTTCCTTGGTAATAGCATCTAACGCCCCAAAAGGTTCATCTAAAATCAACACTTTCGGACGAATAGCCAAAGCCCGCGCAATTGAAACCCGTTGTCTCATTCCTCCAGACATTTGCATAGGTTTCTTTTCCATTGCATCACCTAAACCCACCATTGCTAAATGATCTCTGACAATAGCCCGTTTTTCTGCTTCTGGCTTAGTGGGATAAACTGCATTTACAGCTAAATAAATATTTTCAAAAGCTGTTCTCCAAGGTAATAACGCATAGTTTTGAAATACAACCATTCTATCTGGACCTGGTTTTGTAATAGGTTCTCCTTCTAATAAAACTTGTCCAGTTGTCGGGAAGTTAAAACCAGAAACCATGTTTAACAAAGTTGATTTACCGCAACCAGAGTGACCGATAACGCAAAGAAATTCACCTTGTTCAACGTTGAGGTTAACACCATCAAGAACGGTAAATGGTCCATTTTTGGTGGGATAAACTTTGCAAACGTCTTTAATTTCTAGGAAAGGCTGACGGCTGATTGTGGTTGTGTTGGTAGATTTTAAGTTACGGTTTTGCATTGTTTGGTAATCGGTAGGAGGTTTCGCGCAAAGACGCTAAGAAGCAAAGACGCAAAGGAAGAAAGGATGATTTTATTAGTTTTGTGGGATGGGCATCTTGCCCGTCTTTTATATTTTTGGGCAGACAGGATGTCCACCCCACAAGATTTATTCCCCCTTTAAGCTGCGGTTTTTCTGGGGGCATCTAGAATGACTTCGGCTATGGAGAAGTCGCGTTTGATTTCTAAGTCGTTAAGATAGCTAATGGGGTCGTCGGCGTTGAAGGGTTTACCATCAAATAATTGAATGGGTTGACGGGTGTAACTGATATCTAAGCCTAGTGGTCTGTCAAGCAAAAAATTGTGAATTTGAGAGAGAATAGGGGGGCTATT
>NZ_VIKX01000039.1 GCF_009711935.1 Dolichospermum sp. UHCC 0259
CCTATCCCTGTTACTTCCTAATTCCTTTTTAGTGGGGGAGTGTGAACAGTTACTTGCTGATGATACAGGCATTTTTAATAAGGGGGTTTTTTGGGAATATATTGATTTGCATACGAAGGAAGATGGCAGTGATTTGGCGATGCACATTGCTTCAATTTTCCATATTTTAAATACCCCAAATGAGAAGCGGTTAAAAAATTTAGATGAGAATTTAGCACAGTTTCCCTATGTGAATGGGAAGTTATTTGAAGAGACTGTACAACCTGCTGCTTTTGATAAGCAGATGCGTGAAATGTTGTTAAAGGCTTGTGCTTTTGATTGGGGTAAAATTTCTCCTGCAATTTTTGGATCAATGTTTCAGGCAGTGATGAATCAGACAGAACGGCGTAATTTAGGAGCGCATTACACTTCTGAGAAGAATATTCAAAAGTTGATTAAGCCGCTTTTTTTGGATGATCTGTATACTGAATTTGAGAAGGCTAAGGGTAGTAAGGGCAAATTAGAAGCATTACATAAAAAGATTGCGAATTTACATTTTCTTGATCCTGCCTGTGGTTGTGGTAATTTCTTGATTATTACCTATCGAGAATTGCGAGATTTAGAGATTTTGATTTTGTTGGAATTGAATAAGAGTGGGCAGTTGGTGACGGATATTAGCTCAATTATTCAAGTGGATGTGGATCAGTTTGCGGGGATTGAATATGATGAGTTTGCGGTGCGGGTTGCTGAGGTGGCGATGTGGTTGATCGATCATCAGATGAATGTGAAGGTGAGTAATGAGTTTGGGCAGTATTTTGTGCGTTTACCATTGAAGAAAGCGGCGAAGATTGTGCATGGTAATTCGTTGCGGATTGATTGGGGATCGGTTGTTGAAAAAGAGAAGTTAAATTTTATTTTAGGAAATCCTCCATTTGTCGGGAAACATTTACAAAACGCTAAACAAAAAGCAGATATGGAGAAGATATTTGCTGGGGTAAATGGTGCGGGTGTATTGGACTATGTAACACCTTGGTATATCAAGGCAGCACAGCTAATTCAAGATACAAATATTCGTTGTGCTTTTGTTAGTACAAGTTCTATTTCGCAAGGTGAGCAGGTAGGTATTCTCTGGCAAGAGCTTTATAACCGATACAAGATTAAAATTCATTTTGCTCATCGGACTTTTAGCTGGAGTAATGAGGCAAAAGGTAATGCGGCTGTGCATTGTGTAATTATTGGCTTCGGGTTGCAGGATGTTGATAACAAGAGACTTTTTGAGTATGTAGATATTAAAAGCGAACCAACAGAAAGAAAAACCAAAAATATTAATCCATATTTAACTGAAGGAAGTGATCTGATCATTTTAAAAAGAGGTAAGCCGATTTGTAATGTGCCTGAAATGCTCAAAGGTAGCCAGCCAACTGACGGAGGAAATCTTTTACTAACTGATGAAGATAAAAGTCAATATGTTCTTCAAGAGCCATCTGGTACAAAATTTATTCGACTTTTTATTTCAGCAGATGAATTTCTAAATGGGAAAACTCGCTGGTGCTTTTGGCTTACAGATATTCAGCCGAATGAATTAAAGCAACTACCAGTGTTAATGGATAGAGTAAGCAAAGTTCGCAAAATGCGTCTATCAAGCACCAAACAAGCGACAGTAAAGTGGGCAGATTTTCCTACAGTATTCACTGAAAACAGACAACCTAATAGTAACTATGTACTCGTACCAAGGGTTTCATCAGAAAATCGAAAATATATTCCAATGGGATTTTTTGATAGCAAAGCGATCGCTAGTGATAGTTGTATTACTATCCCTAATGGCGATCTCTATATTTTTGGTGTTCTCACATCTGAAATGCACATGACTTGGGTTAAGTATGTCTGTGGAAGATTAAAAAGTGATTTTCGCTATTCCAATACAATCGTTTACAACAACTATCCATTCCCTGAAAATGTCAGCGACAAACAAAAGCAAAAAGTCGAAACTGCCGCACAAAAAGTATTAGACACAAGGGCAAAATATCCTGATAGTAGCCTCGCCAATCTTTACGATCCTCTCACCATGCCGCCCGACTTAGTAAAGGCACATCAAGCCCTAGATAAAGCCGTTGACCTTTGCTATCGTCCCCAGCCCTTCGTGAGCGAAATAAATCGCATTGAGTATTTATTTAGTCTCTATGAAGCCCTAAGTGCGCCACTGTTCAAAGTCGAGAAGAAAAAGCGAAGTAGGAAAAAAGATAGTTAATAAATTCGATGATGTGGCGGACAAATGGCGTATTTGTTTTGAGTGGACAGAAACAGAAAATCGCCCATTTAATATCGAAATTGTTGATTATCACTAAGGGAGAAAACAACTATGGCACGACCTGCAATTCACGCTGGCGAAATCTTATCCGATGAACTAAAAGAGCTTGGGATTAGCGCATCAGAACTAGCGCGATCGCTCCATATACCCACAAATCGGATTACGCAAATCCTCAAAGGGCAAAGAGGTATCACTGCTGACACAGCATTACGTCTAGGACGATGGTTTGGCACTGGTGCAGAACTATGGCTTAATTTGCAAAAAGCTTATGAGTTACGCCTAGCCGAAGAGTTAATGGGAGAAGAAATTCAAAATACGATTCAACCTCGTTCATCTATAAACAATCAGCCGTTAGTTCAAGTTTAGATAAATAAATTTTGAGTATCGGGAATGCGACAGCGAACCGCGACCTAGTAATCGCAATTACTGTGAGTGGTAATTTTTAGGCGATCGCTTCAACGATATGTTTTCTATAGGTTTACTGAAGGCGAGCGCTTTGTGATTGAGATTAGGGGTGATCTGCTAAAATGAATATTAAAGGCTACTTTGGCTAAAACCATGACGACAATAACTCTAGAGCTACCACAAAATATTTACGAGCCTTTGCAAAAAGCCGCCGCAAAAGCAGGACAATCCCCACAAGAGCTAATCACTAAATTACTGGGACAGACTATACAAGCCTTTGCTGACGATCCTGTAGAAGAGTTTATTGGTGCTTTTCGTAGTGACATTCCCGATTGGGGCGCAAATCACGATCGCTATCTTGGACAAGAATTACTAGAAAACCATAATGCCTGAGCTATTTATCGATACATCAGGCTGGGCAAATCTGATAGATATCAGTCAGCCTTTTCACTCTCTCAGCGCGACGACATATCAAAATGCGCGTTCTCAAAAATATAAACTCATCACTACAAGCTATATCGTTACAGAGCTTGTTGCTCTACTTTCTAGCCCGCTTCGCATACCTAGACTAAAGGCGATCGCCTTTATCCAAAGTCTAAAAACTTCTCCCTACGTAGAAGTTATCCATATCAGCAAAGAAATCGATACAAAAGCATGGGAACTTTTAATCAACAGGCCAGATAAAGAATGGAGTCTAGTTGACTGTTCTAGTTTCATTGTCATGGAAGAACGCAAAATTACTGAATCTCTAACAAGCGATCATCATTTTGAACAAGCAGGATTTATTCGTTTATTGAAATAGCGATCGCTGTTTTGATATTATTGTTTGTATTGGTGGCGATCACTTCAACGATATTTTCTATAGGTTTGCTGAGGGCGATCGCTATTACTATGAGACATGATTAGGCGATCGCTATTCTTGTGATTTGTGATTTTAGGCGATAGCGAAGCGCGACCTAGGAATCGCCTCAATTGTCTATCTGTTGAAGAGTTTGCGGTATGCGATCGCTGGTTGATTTTTTGCGAAATTGCGATATAAATGTTATGCTTGACGTAATACATAACATTTGCCTATGCCTGAAAAATATAAAGACAAACGCACAGCCGAATTTGCTGCGGGCGATCGTGTCAAAGAATTTCAGGCATTTGAAAGACAAGCATA
>NZ_VIKX01000003.1:0-2890 GCF_009711935.1 Dolichospermum sp. UHCC 0259
CGCTGGTTTTGGTCTTAGCACACTCAAGCAATTATTTAGAATGAAATAGCCCTGCCTTTCTTCCTTAATCTGTTGTTGTAATACCCGCTTTACTTCACTCCAACTGTGAATATCCTCAAGCCGCACTTCACCTATATTCACTGGGGAATACTCTAAATTACCTTCTTGATTGCGACTAACAGCTACACGAAAAACCTCACCTCTTTCATCATGAGTAAACACCAATTCCTGACCCTCTTTAGCTAGGATGGCACGTTTAAATCTCAGGCTATTCTCACCATTTCCTCTGAGTAAACGATTCATTAACTCCACACCAACAGGCACTGCTATCTCCAATAATTTATTGATTAACTCCTGCTTTCCTACTGATTTGAGTTCAATTGTAGGCTTCTCCGACTCCAGTTTATCTTGAGCAATGAATACCAGTTCCCTAGCCTCATCTTCAGTCCAACCAACTGGGCTAACTCTGATAATCTCTGCAACTTCCACGGCAGACTTATCATCTTTCAACGCCCTGACAGCAATTTCCTTATCCCTGTCTGTCACCAATTCCTGTTGAAGTCCCGCACTATAGTTTTTGTAAAGCTCAACTGATTGTTTTTGGGTAAGCTGGGGTTTGATTTCTAGTTTATCTTCAAGTTTAGTAGTAATTATCTGGGAATTATCTATAGGTTTATTAGAAGATATTTGAGAATTATCTGTAGGTTTATTAGATAATAAATCGTCTATTACCTGCTGATTAGCTTGAACTACAGGAGCAGATTCCAGCATCTCAGTTAGACGTTTAATTTCCGCATCATCCCGTTTAAGGTCATAGCTTACCCCCAATTCTGTCTGTAACTTATTGAATGAACACTTATATTTATTGAGATTGCCTCCCTGTTTCCAAAGCAGTTGAGGAGAACCATCTTCATTCACTGCACCTATATCAATACCAAACTTGATGCCCCTAACTCCACCATGATTGTAATAACTGACGATGGCTTTAACTTGATGCTCTGACCATAATCTCTCAATTAATTGTGGCATTGTGGGTTTATCTGCTGCTATTGCATCTATAGCCCGTCGCATTATTTCTTCTCCTGGCAGTCCATCAGTTTCCACCCGTTCTAGTTGATTACGGGTCATGGCTTTGCGTTTACTTTCCCAACTACTTTGGACTGGGGTAAGGTGAAATTCTCGCTCTAGCAGTCGAGATGAATGTTCTGAGTAAGCATAATTATTCCAGGTGCGAATGGATTTACCATCTAGGTTATTGACTCTGGATGCAACGATGTGAGTGTGGTCGTTTTCTTTGTCAGAATGTCGGGCTATGAAGAAATCATAAGCTGGCAGTTCTGTTTCAATAAATTCATCAACTAGTTGGTTTAGTTTGCTATCAGCTATCCTTTTCTCAGGTTGTTTAACTTGGGATTCTTCACCTTTTAATCTGGATAATACAATGACGTTGGCAAGGTGACGCTGGGATAAATTAGCTAATTCTTCATCATTGAGGGTTCTATCAGTTTTGGGTACTGACAACATTAGATGGTAGCAGGGGTCTTTGAGTTGGGGGTTAAGATGGGCTGATAGGGTGAACTGTTCTACCAGTTCTTTGGTGGTTGAGCCGTACATATTGCCACCAATGATTGTGGCTTTCTCTTTCTCTAATACATACTTAGTTGTCCCCCGAAATGATTTATTAGCTTTGACTTTAGTAATCATTTCGCTGCCCCTATTCTATCATTTGGGTGAGTTGTCTGTGAGTTTGTTCTAATATATTTGCTAGTTCTTTCAGGGTTTGGAGGTACTCTTTGGCTTCCTTATTTAGTGGTTGATAACCAACTTTAACTGCTTCGTTTATAGCTTTAGTCTGTTGATTTATGTTGTTGCCAATTTTCTTGAGTTCGTAAATACATTGTCTGTTAACTTCTGGGATAATTGACTTAGAACGTGGTAGGGAATAATCGAATAATCTAGCTCTAATATAATCGCTCTGCACTACCCCAATACACCGTTGTTCTAGTCTCGCTTTCTCGTCATTGCTGACCCTAAATGTCACAGTTATTTCTCGCTTTACTTCTGGCTGTACTGAATGATTACTTAGTACATTTGCTAGTTGATTACTTAATGCTGTACGAGGGTCTGGTTGTGTCATAAACAACTCCTAATAGTGGACGACAATGGGGGCTTGGGGGACACCCCCAACAAGCAATTCACGCCTCTTTTGCGGTAGCAAAAGCAGCGCGGAGCGCGTTAAGGCGTATTGCTTGCCTCTATTAACGGCGGATGTAGGGGGTAAAAGTACGGGTATATTCGGCATAACCAGCACGTAGGGTAAAAACCAAAGTGTGTAATGCTTTCACCACTGAGGCTACAGCACTATTTAATTGTTTTTATCATATTCTCTTTAGACTATAAACTCTAGTTTACCTCACTGGCTTATAAATCTTTGCTTAATTATCCACCTTGCATTTATGAGCATCTGCACCATCAAATTTATGGGTTCTGGTACAGTCAAACTTATAGGTTCTGGCACAATTAAATTTATGGGTTCTGAGGTAGGGTTACACTTGCTGTTTTGGTTAATGACACTGACCTAAAATCCCCTCGTGAATTCTCGCATTTGCATCTACAAGTATCTGTACAATCAAATTTAAGGTTCTGGCACAATCAAACTTATAGGTTTTAGTTTTGGTTAGATGCAATTGCTTTAGTTGATAAATTTAATTGATGAATTTTGTTGATTAAGCATTCATCAATATCTGCACAGCAAAAACTTATAGGTTCTAGACTAAGATGTCACTTGCTGCTTTGTTGATAAATTTATCAATTAAATTTGGTTGATGAAATGGCGGGTAATTCTTCTAAAATAAAGAAAATTATCGCTACTAATTATGTCCCGCAAACC
>NZ_VIKX01000003.1:2931-26156 GCF_009711935.1 Dolichospermum sp. UHCC 0259
TTGAAAGGTAATCAATCCGGGCTACTTAAAGATATAGAAGCAAATTTTCAACCAGAACAGATAGACTTACAGATTAATAAAGGTCATGGTCGAATCGAAAAACGTACTGTTAGTATCTGCAAGTATCAAGGTCAACGTGATTGGCCAGGACTAGAGACAGTAATTCGAGTGGAGTCTGAACGTCAAATTATCAAGCAAAATTTCATAGAGGTCGAAACTGAAACTCGTTATTATATTGCTTCATTTACAGCTACGGCTGATGTTTTTGCTCAAAAGATTCGCAGCTATTGGGATGTTGAAAACAAGGTACATCATGTTCGAGATGTTACTCAAGGAGAAGATCATTCTCGCATCCGTACTAATGGATTAGTTCAAATTTTTGCCTTAGCTCGTAATTTAGCTCTAAATCTTTACCGTTCTCATGACTTTAAAAATATGGCTCAAGCACAAAGATTCGCTGGTTTTGGTCTTAGCACACTCAAGCAATTATTTAGAATGAAATAGCCCTGCACCGGATAATCCAGCAACAACAGTAATCATGGGTAAAGACATAATCAATATAAATTATAATTTACGAGGGAAAATTTCCACAGAATTAAAAAAGCAACTTCTAACCCCAGTATGACAGGCAATACCACCAACTTGCTCAATTTTAATGAGAATTGTATCACCATCACAATCATAAAAAAGCTCTTTTACCTTTTGAATATGTGCAGATGTTGCCCCCTTATGCCATAACTGAGAACGAGAACGACTCCAATAATGAACTTCACCTGTAGCCAGAGTTTTTTGAATTGATTCTGCATTCATCCAAGCCATCATTAAAACAGTACCATCGTAGTAATCTTGAGCTATAGCCGGAATTAAACCTTGCTCATTAAATTTCAGATTTTCAATCATTTCAGTAGCTAAAACCATATTTACCAAATTGATAACTTATCCCTTCTCATCTGCGTTTATCCGCGTTTATCTGCGGTTAAATATTATTATTTCGTGTAACAGATCATAATGTAGAGATAAAAAATAGCTTATCTCTACATCACACCAACCGACTTTAAATTTCCATCAGTCAAAACCTGTTATTTAAAATTAGCATTGTGTCGAATCAAATTCATAAATTCTTCACGAGTCCGTGCGTCTTCAGAAAACACCCCACGCATGGCGCTGGTAACAGTCCAAGAACCTGGTTTTTGGACTCCTCTCATCACCATACACATATGAGTTGCTTCAATTACCACTGCAACTCCTTGAGGTTTGAGTAAACCTTGCAGTGCATTAGCAATTTGTAGAGTCAGCCGTTCTTGCACTTGTAAACGTCGAGCATACATTTCACAAATGCGAGCAATTTTCGATAATCCTATCACCTTACCATTAGGAATATAAGCAACATGAGCGCGACCAATGATTGGTAATATGTGGTGTTCGCAGGAACTAAAAATATCAATATCCCTGACTAACACCATTTCATTTGCATCTTCTGTAAATACTGCTCCATTTAGCAATTCATCTACAGATTGATCATATCCATTGGTCAGAAATTTTAAGGCTTTAACAACTCTTTTAGGAGTATCCTTTAATCCCTCACGGTCTGGATTTTCTCCTAATCCAATCAGTAAAGTGCGTACAGCTTGCATCATCTCTGCTTCTGTTACGGTTGGTTGTTGCTGATGAGATAAAGATGAAATTACATCAGCAGCAGTTAGTTCTGGACGAATGGATAAAGTCATTATTTGAATTTAATAGAATGAGTTATGACGGAAGTTAATAGTTAAATATCTATGAATAACTACTAACTAAAAAAAGAGAATTTATCAACACTTTTAAATTATAACAAACATTTGTTAAGTTTTGTGTAAATCTCATTATTATCCAGTTTTCTGCCAACAAAAACTACCTGGTTTTTAGGTTGATTAGGCCATTCGTCAGCGTTCAATGTGTAACGAGGTCCACTCAGTTGAAAAATATGACGTAAATCACTATCACTAAACCATAAAATACCCTTAGCTCGAAATACATTCTCTGGCATTTCTTCGGTTAAGAAATTCTCAAATTTATGGACATCAAATGGTCTATCGGTTTGGAAAGAAATGGAAACAAACCCATCATTTTCTAAATGATCGGAGTGATGATGGTGATGTTCATGTGCATGATGATGTTCATGTTCATGTTTATGGTGATCTTCATTATCAATGGCAATATACTGATCTTTTGGTGTTAAACCCACATCTAAAATTAGAGGTAAAGCAACTTCACCGTATTGAGTATGTAAAATTCTCGCTCCATGTTTAATATCATGGATGAAATTTTCTACTTCTTGTAGTTTTTCTGCGGTAACAAGGTCTGTTTTATTGAGGAGAATAATATCTCCATAGGTAATCTGTTTTAAAGCTGCTTCACTCTGAAAATGTTCTTCGTTAAAAGCTTCAGCATCTACTACTGTGAGAATTGAATCTATATTGGTTAAATCTCTCAGTTCTGTGCCAAAAAAAGTTAAGATAATAGGTAAGGGATCAGCTACACCAGTGGTTTCAATGACTAGATAATCAATCCGTTCTTCTCGTTCTAAAACTCGATAAACAGCATCAACTAAACCATCATTAATTGTACAACATATACAGCCATTACTAAGTTCTACCATATCTTGGTCTACAGAAATTAGTAATTGACTATCAATGTTAATATCGCCAAACTCATTAACGAGGACAGCGACTTTTAAATCTTGTTTGTTCTGAAGAATTTGATTTAAAAGTGTGGTTTTTCCACTTCCTAAAAATCCGGTAATAATAGTTACGGGCATTCCTTGTTTGGGAATTTCAGGAATGATGTTTGTTGTGTCGAGAGTGATGGTATTCATATCAAAATCTAGTGGTTTTATTTGTTGACTGTTTAAATCAGTGTTCTTAAAAGATTACTGACTTCTTTGATCTTAATGTTTTATCACTTGTAAATGATCTACAAGTTCACTTAAAGTCAAAACTCCTAAATCTCCAGCTTGTCTACTTCTGACACTCAAAGTTTTGCTTTCTACTTCTTTCTTACCAACAACGGCAACAACGGGAATTTTTTCCAATTGTGCTGTCCGAATTTGTTTCCCTAAACGTTCACCACTGCTATCTACTTCTACCCTAAATCCAACTTTTTTAAAATCTGCTGCTACTGATTTTGCATATTCTCGAAAGTCATCACTTACAGGTAACAACCGCAATTGTACAGGTGCTAACCACAAGGGGAAGTCTCCTGCATAATTCTCAATTAAAATCCCAAAAAAGCGTTCTAAAGATCCGAAAATAGCCCGGTGGATCATAATCGGTCTTTGCCGACTACCATCAGCAGCAATATATTCCATATCAAACCTTTCTGGCAAATTAAAATCTACCTGAATAGTGGAACATTGCCACAAACGACCAATAGCATCTTTAATTTTAATGTCTATCTTTGGTCCATAAAAAGCCCCACCACCTTGATCAACAACATAATTCCAGCCCTTAGTATTTAAAGCTTGTTCTAGTGCCGTTGTGGCTAATTCCCAAACATCATCAGTTCCGACTGATTTATCAGGACGAGTAGAAAGATTGATCTCATATTGTTTAAAACCAAAATCTGATAAAATTTGCTCAGTGAGATTTAAAACTCCTAATATCTCATCAGCAATTTGATCAGGTAAACAAAAGATATGAGCATCATCTTGAGTAAATCCTCTGACTCGCATTAAACCATGTAATGCTCCAGATCGTTCATAACGATAAACAGTTCCTAATTCTGCCCATCTTAATGGTAATTCTCGATAAGAATGAAGTTGATATTTATAAGTTAGAACATGAAAAGGGCAATTCATGGGCTTAATTTGATAAGCCTGATTTTCCACATCTATCGAGTCAAACATACTTTCTTGATAAAAGTCAAAATGACCCGATTTTTTCCATAGGTTGAGATTGGCTATGTGAGGTGTATACAGTAATTGATAACCAGATTCTAGATGCGATTTGCGCCAATAATCTTCAATTATGTAGCGAATAATTGCGCCTTTGGGATGCCAAAATACTAAACCACCACCGGCTTCTTCTTGAATACTAAATAAGTTAAGTTCTTGACCTAACTTGCGATGATCTCGACGGAGGGCTTCTTCTCTTAGTTGGAGGTAATTTTCTAATTCTGCTTTTGTTTGCCAAGCTGTCCCGTAAGTCCTTTGTAGCTGAGGTTTAGTTTCATCACCTTGCCAATAAGCACCAGCAACATTTAATAATTTAAAGGCATGAGGATCAATTTCACCAGTAAAGTTAATGTGAGGACCTGCACACAAGTCCCACCAATAGTCATTCGCTGGTTGAATATCTGTGACGAACAATGAAGTTTCTGAATTACCAGTTTCGGGAGTACCAATGAAGTAGCGGGTGATAATTTCTGATTCGGGTATACGCTCTAAGATTTCTAGTTTGTAAGGTTCATTTAATTCGGCAATTTCGGCACGAATTTCGGCTCGTTCTACCTCTTCACGGATAATAGGTAGGTTCACTTTGATTATCCGTTGCATTTCGATTTCAATTTTTTCTAAGTCATCGGGGGTGATGCTGACTGGACAATCAAAATCGTAGTAAAATCCAATTTCTGTGACGGGTCCAATTGCTACCTTAGTCCCTGGAAATAGTCTTTGTACCGCCATAGCCATGATATGGGCGCTGGTGTGCCGAATTCGTGTAAGTTTGTCGTCTTCGTGCAGGTTCAAGCTGTCTTGAGACTGGGTTATTGAACTGACCATATCAAACAAAAATGAGAATCGTTATCATAATAACGCAAAAAGGTGTGAATGTTATACTAATTTTGGGGAAAATATTTTGAAGTCTAATTTATTACTTGCCTTGGCGACTAGAAGTCGTGGCTATACAGACAAAACCTACCTGTGTGGGTTTCAAACCTTTAATTTTTCATTAGTCCACGCAGGTGGTCACTGAGCTTGCCGATAGCGTAGTGTGGCGTTAGCCATAGTGTGGACTTGGTTTGTGTAGGAGCGTATCCCTGACGGAAGCCGGAGGTATCTTTAATAATCGCATAATCGCCGGAAACTTTTCAAACATCCTCTTAGCTGGCTTTGACTTCCGTGATACTATGGGAAAAAGATACACTAGGCTTAACGATCGCTGGGACAATTTTTTCACAAGCCATTCTTGCACCCGATAAATTTCTGTCGGTGGGTCTAACTTGCAAAGCTGCTAAACCACCCATGATAAATAATTCACAACCAGGCCAACGCAGATAGCTGTCTAAAACTGGCAAACCTTTAACAATTTGGATGGGATAAATAATAGGGAGATAAGGACTGGCAGCTATTACATCAACATCAGTGCCACTTCTTTAGCAAAATAAGTCAAGATTAAATCAGCCCCAGCCCGCTTCATGCTGGTTAAAGTTTCTAAAATTACCTTTTTCTCATCTATCCAACCATGTTGAGCCGCAGCTTTAATCATTGCGTATTCGCCACTAACGTTATAAGCTGCAACGGGTAAATTTGTGGCTGTTTTTACTTGACATATTATGTCTAGATATGCTAAGGCTGGTTTGACCATAATGATATCTGCACCTTCAGTAATATCCAATTCAATTTCTTTTAAAGCTTCTTTGGCGTTAGCTGCGTCCATTTGATAGGTTTTTTTGTCGCCAAATTTGGGGGCTGAATCTAAAGCGTCTCGGAATGGTCCATAGTAGGCTGAGGCGTATTTTGCTGAGTATGCCAAAATTCCGACATTGATATAACCTTCAGCGTCTAAGGCTTGGCGGATTGAGCCGATTCTACCATCCATCATGTCAGAAGGAGCAACAAAATCAGTGCCGGCTTCGGCTTGGGAAAGTGCCATTTTTACTAACACTTCTACAGTTTGATCGTTGAGAATTTTGCCATTTTCATCAACTAAACCATCATGTCCATGAGTTGTGAAGGGGTCTAGAGCAACATCAGTAATAATGATGATTTCTGGAACTGC
This sequence comes from Dolichospermum sp. UHCC 0259, assembly GCF_009711935.1. Lineage (GTDB taxonomy): Bacteria > Cyanobacteriota > Cyanobacteriia > Cyanobacteriales > Nostocaceae > Dolichospermum. Next base: position 8,907 of record NZ_VIKX01000003.1, read on the forward strand.
GGTTTTAATGGCTTTGACGGTTTCCTGTACCAATCCCTCTGGGTTGTAGCTTTCTGTAGCTGTATCGTCTTTTTGTTCTTCGGGAATAACTGGGAATAGTGCGATCGCATTAATACCCAATTGTGACACTGCGGCTATTTCTTCCAGGAGTAGATCTAAAGAAAAACGATAACATCCTGGCATGGAAACAATTTCTATTTTTGTGTTTTCACCTTCCATGACAAACATTGGATAGATCAGATCATCTACGGTCAAAATCGTTTCCCGTACCATTTTCCGTAAGGTTTCAGTACGACGAAGACGACGGGGACGTTTAGTCAGATGTAAGGGTTTATCGGTAGACGAGTTCTCAGACGACATAATAGCTCTACAAAAATGATAATCATTATTATAGTTGTATTACCCGGTAAGCGTAAAGCTCAGTGTCTTTAGACCTGAGATATAAGCGACACGGGCGAATAAATTCGCCTGATTCATTGACTTGTAACAGCAGATGTGATATGATCTCAACGACCTTAGAATTTAAGTATAACTAAACGACGTAAAAACTTAACTTATTTGGTTGAGTGCGTAGTCATACCTAACGGTATTGCAGTTTAGGAAAGCTAAATTTGGTGAAAAATGAAATGCAAAAATCGAGTACGGTAGGGCATACCGGAATTAACGCTTTAGGAGAATCGACCTCTGTTTTTGTTGGAGTAATCCAGCAATTGTAAGTTGGCTCATTGATTAAAGAATCTCAGTGTCTTTAGACCTGAGAGTGTCAAATAAGTCTTAACAACAATACCTTGTACATTTTTTGTAGGTTGGATTAAGCGACAGCGCTCCCTCAACCTACAAATCAAGACTTTTTTCAATTGGAACGAGAATCTTGAGGTAAAATCATTTCCCGAATGGCTGTGGCTGTGGCTGGGGCGAGTAAAACACCATTGCGATAGTGTCCTGTGGCTAGGAGGACGTTAGTAAAACCCGGTAGTTTATCAATTACTGGTGCAGGTCTGCCTTCGGGACGGGGGCGTAATCCTGACCAAGTGCGGAGAACCTTGGCTGCGGCTAAATCTGGGGTAAAGGCGATCGCCTGTTGTCTAACAATATCCAATAATTCTTGACTGGCAGATATTTGATTTTCATCATCGGGAAATTCTACCGTTGCCCCTACCCAATAATCACCATTTCCCATTGGCACAATATGCACATCATTACCAGTAATCACAGGTTGAAAATCGGGATTTCCTAAACTGCGCCCTAAGCTTAAATATAAAGCTTGTCCCAGCACTGGACGGATATTTACCATTTGATCTAATTGTGCAGTTAAGGCTGTTGAACCCAAACCCGCAGACATAATAAACCAATCCGCGCTAACTTTGCCCTCTGTAGTTTCAATAAAATTACATTTATGCGCTTCTCCCAATCCTTTTTTGATGTGTAAAGGTGTCGGGGGGGGAGGAGGAGGAGTTTCTGTTCCCGTCACAGACACACCAAACTTGAAATTTACGCCATTACGTTGGGCTGCATCTACTAAAGCTAAAGTTAAAGCTGTGGCATTTAGTTGTAAGTCTTGGGGAGAATAAACAGCGCCAATAATTTGCGGATGACTGACTTGGGGACAATATTTTTGCAGTTGTTCTTGATCCCAAACTTGTAATTCCCAACCTTGGGATTGGCGAATTTCTCGCAGTTGTTCCCATTCGGAAAGGACTTCAACACCACTTTCTAAGGGACGCTCTAAGTTTTCTGATAATAGCATCACAATTCCTTGCCGATTACAAGGGATTTTCCGCCCTGTAATTCCTTCCAATTCAGGAATCAATGTTCCATAGCGTTGGATGCTACTTTGTCGCATTCGCCAAGCAATACCCTTGGTTTTACTGCTAATTATGCCCATTAATACACCGAGAGCAGCGCTGGTAGAACCTTGTGCGGGTTGTTTTTGCTCGAAAACGGTGATGTTTAAACCTTTAACTTGGCTGAGTTCATAGGCGATCGCCGCCCCAACCACGCCACAGCCGATAATTACTACATTCATTGTTTTTTGCGCTTGAGTCAGGGGTGAAGAATGAAAAGTCTTCCTCTCCACCCTATCACTCCATTGCCCTAGCATTTTGTGATTCAAGACTCGAAATGAAGCAGGGGAGCAAGAGAGGGGGGGAGCAGGGGAGTAAGGGGAGTAGGGGGGTAGGGGAGAAAGGTTTCTTTCTTCCTCCTTCTTCCTTCTTCCTCCTGACTCCTGACTCCTGACTCCTGACTCCTCTCTTAGCTACTCTTTTCGGGAACTAGTTCTAGAAACTTCTCAATATCTGCGAACGCTTCTTGGTATTTAGTCGAAGCTAGGCTAGTATTACCCGCAGCAGCAGCTTGATCAATTCTCACTAGGTCTTTCAACAAATCTTTGCTGATTTGTCTGGCTTGAGCTTGGCTTTGCTTGGCTAGGTTGGGAATGATATAAGTCATATTTAACCTAGCTTCTGTCATCGGTCCATGTATAAAATTGCCCACTTTCACCCATTCACCTGTTTTAATTAGGTTTTGGAGTTCGGAAGAGCGATCGCGCACCATCTGAATTCCCGGAACATATTCCTGAATTTTCGCAACTTCCGCCGCCGTATAAGATGGTGGTAAAGTAGCAACAGTAGGACTACCACAACTAATCAAAAATGTGGCTAATAATCCAAAAATCAGTGACAAAATAGAACGTTGACGCACCATAAATGGAAATTAATTTTTTGTTTGTTTACAGATTAACAGTGTTATTTTAGATCGCTATGTAATGAACCGTTACAATTAACTCAGGTTTTTCTGTCTTTATCTTCCCCACAGACCAACCGATTAGAGGAGTATTATTGAGTGAACGCAGCCGAACAAGCCACAAACCTAGAATTTGCCAGCAAAATTGCGACAGTAGTAAATTTATTCAAATATGAATTTCCTGATGTCAAATCCGATCTTAAACCCTGGCACAATGATCCAGAAACCAGAGAATTAGTAGATCCAGATTCCATAGACATCGGTTTTCACTTTCCTGGTATCAGCAAATCTTGGCGCTGTCGGAGTATTTTAATTCAAATCCGATTTTATCAAGATCCTATCAATAATGACCGTCGCGCCATTGGTGTCGAAGCCGCTGGATTTGATCACAGTGGGGAAGTTTGGCGACTTTCTACAGTGGAAACCTGGAGTTTTGTTGGTGACACTGTACCCTCGGCTGTTGTTGGGGAAAAACTAAAACAGGTTTGTCGGCAAATTTTAGAAGTGTTTAATCAACCCAGGGAGTAAAAATAATTATCTTTTGTGCTTATCATTGACCCCACTTGGTGTCAACTTAAGCTATAGATACTTCGGCAAGCTCAGTACAAATGGCTTATTTGTTAGCTTCCACACCCACCCAGAAATGATAGCGTGGCGTGAGCCATATTTCTGGGCTAATAGCGAAAATAAACTAAAGTTTACTCAAAAATTTCTGGATTATTTAGTCATCTTGAGATGACTTTTGCTATGAGACTGGGAATTCATTCCCAGGCGGGCTATGGGTTTTACGTTAAGTTGACACATATCAGCTTTTGCTAAACCCCTACCCACAGAATCAAGTAAATAAGCCGTGTTAAGTATAAGCAGCCACGCATCTAGTTTTTAATCTGAACTAGACTCTAGAAAGGATTTAGCCTCTAAGGATCATGAATTTAATAAGGTGTCAAACTTTGTTTGAGGTTTCTCGTCCTACGTCAAAGATAATAACCGGGAATTACAGGTTATTTAATCCACGATCCTAAGAGGTTTTTTGAAAAGTTTTAGGTTGTGATTTTAGGCACTTACAGATCCCCCTAGCCCCCCTTGTTAAGGCTACGGTGTACACAGAAGTTTGATCAAGTTGCCTAACAGGGTTTTGATCCCCCCAACCCCCCTTACTAAGGGGGGCTTTTTAGGTTTTATTTTAACCTATAATGCGATCGCCCTCTTGTAAACTAGGTGTTCAGGTAGGGTTGAGTGTGATGGTAATGTGGAAAGGGCGATCGACAAAGGTTTTAGGTTAATTTTTCATTAAAGACAATTCGATGTAGTTCTCTCTGGGTTGTTTAATACTGACTTCTACACCTGGTCCAAAATATTTGGTCATTTTTTCTTGTTTTTGCTGCCAAATGTCAAGGGTAATGAGTGGTGAGTCGAACTCTAGGATTAAGGTATAAGCGCCGTTGATTTCGGTTTCTCGCAAACCAGTAACGATTGGTCTTTCTTCGTCGGTGGGACTTAAACCTAGATAGGCTAGGGCTACATCTAGATGGGCTTTTTGCCCATAACAGTTGCGGGTGATATCTTTGCGGATTTTGGTCTGTGTGACTGTTGCTTGTTGCTTTCTGAGTTCTAGGATTGATGGTGTGCTAGTTTGGCTGAAGGGTACGGGTTTAAGTTCATTGGCTTTCAGGGCTAAACCTCCCAGCAATAGGGGAAATCCATAGAAAAATCCTACTAGATTAAGGGTAGCATTATCTAGAAAGTAGGCAACAAAACCTGTGATGGTGAGTATAGTACCTATTGTTAAGCCAAGTGTTCCTAAAGAAATTCTGCCGAGCATAATTTGAGATTAGTATAATTTATTTTCATCTTTTATTATCATCGCTGATTGGTGACAAATTGGGAAAGAGGATATGGAGATTTTCACTTTTTGCGTTAACTTTAGATTTGAAGTGTTTCAAAATGGGAAGCAAAAAAATGGATATTCAGACAATTAAAGACCGAATTAGCACTGTTCAAGGTAAACGTGAGCGGTTGCTGAGTTTATTGGAACAACCCAATTTAGGAACTTTAAGAGTTGATGTGAATCAAGCTTTGGAAGAGTTAGATGATTTACTGGATGAGTTTAAACGGACTCTTCCTGAAACGGGAAATAATTAACCTCAGTTGTTGGTTATGTCAATTTAGGCAGGAAAAAAGGTAATTGATAATTACAATGCCTTTGGCAAATTGAAAAACTCAATCAATATGTTGGGTTGCGCTGTTGCTTAACCCAACCTACAGGGAAGATTAAGCAGAGTGCAATCTTTCTTCAAAAAATGAAGAATACCCAAGTTTGCTGCCTAATTGTTTGACTAAAGTAATGAGTTCTTTTGTGGGAATATCTTTTTTGCAAACTTGATCAAATTGATGTTTAGTTTTATGGTTCTGAAAAGATGATTCATCTATTGAGGAATAAGCCAAAATTTGAGTATTTGGAGATATGGCTTTAATGTAATTAGATGCTGACCAACCATCCATAATCGGCATTTGTAAATCAAGAATAATTACATCAGGTTGATGGCATTTCACCATGTCTATAGCTTCTTGACCATTACTAGCTAAACCAACAACATACATATTTTCTTGAATAGAAAAAATTAGTTGCAGACTTAAACGAGTAAGTTCATGATCATCAACTACAAGAACGCGCAATTTAGAAGAATCTTTGGACAACGTTAACATTCCAAAAAATAATAAATATGTATGCTTATAGTTTATAAATGCGAGTTCTAAATTTACTCTGTCTTATGGGTGAATTTTGGGGGTTAAAGGTTGAATTTGATGCAATTTCTGCATAATGCTGATGTGGCGGATGCACTGATTAGGAAACTGGCATAGGGCGATCGCACATTATCTCCAAAATATGTTAAGTGGGGTTTACTAAAAAGGTCTTTGGGTGAAAGATAGGAATCAGGAGGAAGATGAAGAATTGACAAAAGGGTATGTAAATTCAGATATGCTTACGCTATGAGAATTTGAGGTGATGATTCACTTTTGCTGCAACTAATGAGAGTCTAATTTATGCCGGCGGAACGTAAAGCCATAGACATAATTGTTTTTTGAGAATTGGCTTCTGGACAGTTATCACCTGGGCATCTTTGGATATAATTGCCATCAGGTTGTAATTCCCAAGCATGACGATTATCTGCTAACATAATCCCTAAGATTTCTTGTAGATCTTTGGCAATTTCTGGGTCTTTGATGGGGGTAATAACTTCAACGCGGCGATCTAAATTACGCCGCATCCAGTCAGCGCTGCCGATATATATTTCTTCTTGGTTATTGTTGTAGAAGTAATATATGCGGGAGTGTTCTAAGAAGCGGCCGATAATGCTAATCACGCGAATGTTGTCGCTGAGATTTGGTAGTCCGGGACGTAAACAACATATTCCCCGAATAATTAGGTCAATTTGAACTCCAGCGCGTGATGCTTCGTACAGGGCAAAAATTATTTGTGGATCAACGAGGGCGTTCATTTTGGCGACTATGCGACCGGAAAATCCGTTTTGCACGTTGTCAATTTCGCGTTTGATTAGTTCGAGAAAGCGATCGCGCATATTCACAGGCGCTACCATGATTTCTCGATAGGATTTTTGGCGAGAGTAGCCTGTTAAGAAGTTAAACACATCTGTTAAATCTGCACCTAATTCTTCTCGACAACTAAATAAGCCTAAATCTGTGTAGAGTCGTGCGGTTTTGGGGTTGTAATTCCCAGTCCCAATGTGGACATAACGGCGCATTCTGTCTTTTTCTCGTCGCACTACCAAGACGATTTTGCTATGGGTTTTTAAGCCGACTAAACCATAGACGACATGAACACCAACTCTTTCTAAACGTCTAGCCCAATAAATGTTATTTTCTTCATCAAACCGGGCTTTTAATTCGACTAATACGGAAACTTGTTTGCCATTTTCTGCTGCTGCAATTAAAGCATTAACTATGGGTGAGTCTCCAGAAGTCCGGTAAAGAGTCATTTTGATGGCTAGGACGTTGGGATCATGGGCGGCACTCGTAATAAAGCGTACTACTGTCCCGGAGAAAGATTGATAGGGATGATGAACTAACAAATCTTTTTCTCGAATTATGGAAAAGAAGTCTTTTCCTTCTTCTAGTTCAGGAACATCAGCATCAATACTGGGTTCTCTAAGCCGTTGTAAACGGGAAGGAACGACGGATTGACGAGGAGGATCTTTAAGTTCCGGTAGTGGTAGTGCCAGAAAATACATTAAATCCCGCAGTGCCAACAGACCATCAACTTCATAAATGTCGCTTTCGGTGAGTCCCAAATCTTCTAAGAGACGGGAACGAACTGATGCAGGGGTTTGGGAGCGAATTTCTAATCTGACGGTATTTCCCCCCATGCGGCGTTTACGAAGTTCCTGTTCAATAGCTAATAACAGGTCGTCGGCTTCATCTTCTTCTAATTCCAGATCAGCATCGCGGGTAATGCGGAAGGGGTGATATTCTTGAATATTCATGCCTGGAAAGAGAGATTCTAGATTATGAGCGATCGCTTGTTCTAAAGGAATCCCTGACCAGTTAGCAATTTTCCCATTGTCTTCAACTCTCAACTCTGGGGGTAATGGCAAAAATCTCGGTAAGACTTGAGGAACTTTAACTCTGGCAAAAAACTCCTCTTCCGTATCGGGATTTTTGACGACCACCGCTAGATTTAAACTGAGATTGGAAATGTGAGGAAAGGGATGACTAGGATCAACAGCAAGAGGAGTCAGAACTGGAAAAATCTGCTCTTCAAAATAGTTATCTAGATAACTTCGCTGTTTGGGATTTAGTTCTATGTAATCCAGAATATAGATTCCCTGTTGGACTAACAGTGGTCGCAGCACTTCCTCAAATTCCGCATTGTGTTTTTTGAGTTGAGGATTCAAATGCAAACGAATATCATCTAATTGTTTCTGGGGTGTACGGCCATCAGGAGTTAATAAATTAACAGTGGCTTCTACCTGTTGCTTTAAACCTGCCACTCGTACCATAAAGAACTCATCCAAATTGGAACTAAAAATAGCTAAAAATTTCAGCCTTTCCAATAGAGGAGTTCTGGGATCACAAGCCTCATGTAAGACCCGATTATTAAATTCTAGCCAACTTAACTCACGGTTAATGTAGTGTTGTGGATCACTCAGATTCATAGAAGCAGAATTCTTTTTTGGTTTCGCCATAATCACCTAGATATAGGTAGACATTGTTTATAGAGCGTGAATATCAATATCTTAATTGCTACTGCATAGATTTTGACAATTCTTGATCTAGAAACCTGATAAGTTGGCAATTTGATATTTTTGTGTATAAAAAATAATTTTACAGAGCAGTATTGTATGGAATCCTGACTCTAATTAAAATGTTGCATATACATATACAAGTTTAGTAATTTCTAGGAAAATATGCCATAACAGAAGCGAAGATACTTCGATCATTAGGTGTCTATAGATGAAATATTCTCAGATTCAATTTAGCCAAAGCCTTGCGGATATTGATCTTTCCCAACTCCAAGAACTGTTTAATCTGGCTGCTTTTTGGGCAAAAGGACGCAGTATTAAGGATTGGGGTATAGCTCTTGCTAACAGTGAACCTGTTATTTCTATCTGGGATAGGGAATTATTAATTGGTTTTGCTAGAGCTACCTCTGATGGCATCTATCGCGCTACAATTTGGGATGTTGTCATTCATCCAGATTATCAAGGTAACGGATTGGGTAGCAAGTTGGTAGAAACGGTTTTAAGTCATCCCCGAATGCAGAAGGTAGAGCGTGTATACTTAATGACAACGCACCAACGGGAATTTTATGAAAAGATTGGTTTTCGAGTCAATAATACCACGACAATGGTTTTAGATAATCAATCTAATTTTGATGCTTTTGTCAGTGAGGAGATTTGTTTGCAAGAGTCTCTATAGGTATGGATATTTGCAGTCTTGTTAACTGCGATGTTTCTTTTTGGTTGGTGGGAAAAGGCAAAATTTCTAATTTTCCTCCCATCAATTCTACCAAACGTTGATTGAGTGAAAGTTTCATTCCTGGTGACAAATCTATATTTTCCCCAGTTGTTTGCGGTTCTGATTTCATCAAATCCAGAGATTCATTTGTGATTACTGTATCAGTGGGTACGTCTAACCAAATATTGGCAAAATTACCTGAAGATTGTAAGTTGCTAGAAAGATATATATTCCCTTCTTCCATATTAGCAACTGTTGTATTTATCAAATTGATTAATACTTGTTTGAGCCAATGGTAATCTGTCAAAATATGAATTTCTGGATCTGACGGTGATAAAATAAAAGGATAATTGCGGTTAACGGCTAGTAAATAAGTTAGTTGATAAACTTCCTGAAGAAATTCATTTAATTGAAAAGCCTGAATATCTAATTTATTTCTACCAGATTCAATTTTGGAAACATTGAGAATTTCATCAATTAGTTTTAATAATTTCAGAGATTTTTCGTAAGCTTGTTGGATAAATTCTCGCTCTTCTTGGGGATTTTCACACAAATCTGCCAAAATTAGTTGATGTAAACCCATCATACTCCCTAAAGGCGATCGCAATTCATGACCAATCCTAGCTAAAAATCCCCCTTGAAATTGGCTCATTTCCCGCGCCTGATAGTAGGCTAATTGGGTTTGCTCTAATTCTGCCAAAAGTGAGGTTTCTGGCTGTTGTGGAGCATTTTCAACGGAAACAGATGCCGATTTGCTAGACTGAAGGAATAATCTGCAAAAACCTATTCCTAATCCTATTCCCGCGCCTAAATATAGCCAGTTACTAAAATTCATAATTATCCAATTTAATACTACCTTGTCGTAAAATCTGCCAATTGTTCCCTGTCCATTTAGCAACAGTGGAAGGTATTCCCAACCCTTGGTATTCCGTTGATTCTAATGTTAAAACCTCTGGAAATTGAGCTTCTATTCCTGCTTTGGTTTCTAAAGCTGGTTGTCCTGATAAATTAGCGCTAGTTGTCGCCATTGGACCAGTTTGCGCCAAAATAGTTTGAGCAACTGGATGATTTGGGACTCTAATTCCAATCGTAGTCGGTTCAAGAGGATTCATGACAGTGGGAATTTTGTCACTAGCTGGTAAAACTAAAGTTAAAGCACCTGGCCAATATTGATTAACAATTTTTTGCCAAGTTTGATATTCTCTTTGGCTACCTTGAACATAATCCCATAAATCTTCGGCTTTGGCAGCCATTAAAATTAAAGGTTTATCGAAACTGCGTTGTTTCGCAGCATAAATTAATTCTGCTTGTACTGGTATGGTGGCTAATGCAGGGACGGTATCTGTAGGGAAACTGATGAGTTTTCCCGCTTTTGCGGATTCTATCAGAACTGATAATGAAAGATTCATAAAGATGGTTTTTCTACTGGTGTTTTGAGTTGAGGATGATTTTTTTGATATTATTATCATAGTAGAAATAGAGTTTAAAAACATGACTCAACTAACACCAAAACAACCAGCAAGACGAGGAAGAATTTTCCCTGAACTAGACTTTATCACTGGAAGAACTAACTAGACGTAAAGCGGAAAATGAGGCAGAGTATCAACTTTATCGGACAATTTTTGAGCGTGTACGTCCTGAATTGATCAAAGAACATTATGGCTGGTATATTGCCATTGAGTTAAATAGTGGTGATTACTTGGTTGATCAAGATAAAAAAATTGCACATCAAAAAGCCCGCGATAGATACCCAAATGCTGATCATTGCGTTTTTTGTTTGAATGAATCTGGAGCAACTGGGAGAATATGATAGAGGGTAGATTTGGTGAAAAGAAGCAGCTATTTGACGATATAAGTTATCACAAAACCGGTTCATGTCTTTTGGTTTTAGTTCATCAGGAAGTTTACCTGTTTCAATTTTCTCCGCTAGAGATTCAATACTTTTAATCTGTGAAGAAAAAGCATATCCTTTGCTTTCACAGAAGTTTACTAAGGTAGATTTTACCTTTTCAGCAACTACTATCACAAAAGGCAGATATTCATTATATTTGCGCTCTAATATCGAGGGATAGATCATATATTTAATTTTGTAAATTAATTAAAACTTCTCTGAAGTACAGATTTCATAATCCCAATTCTAGTTTTTCTTGCACCTGAATCTGTAAATGATTGCTTAGAGGGTGTTTGAAAAGTCCCTTATGGTGTATCAAATACTTTTAGATCCCCCTAAATCCCCCTTGAAAAGGGGGAACTAGATTCAAAGTCCCCCTTTGCTAAGGGGGGGTTAGGGGGGGATCTGTAAGTGCCTAAAATCACAGCCTAAAACTTTTCAAACAACCTCTTAACTGCTTTATAGTATTCTAGAGCATTTCTTTGGTAATCTGTTAAGTCATTTACAGACTGATTTCTAATTTCTTCATCTTCTACAAATTCTAGAAAGTTCTTGATTCTCTCACCAATTTCTTTGGTTATATCAATTATATTTTCACGATTCAACTCAACAACAGCACCGAATAGAGAATAAAAATCAGCTTGATTTTTTAATCTAGTTTTAGATAAGTTTATATCTTGTGCTAGGTCTAATATCTTTTTAATAAACTCAATAGTATCACGAAATTCATTTTTAATATTCTCTTCGTATTCCCAATCAATATCTCTCTCATTAAATGATTTATCAAGATATTCTTGACTATAAGCTCTCACACCTTCTTCTAAGTAGGTGTGCATAATAAAAGCGACATTTATTACGTTTTGTAAAATGGCTAAAACTCAATCAGAATCTCGCGTTGAGATAACTTTACATACCGTTACATACCTTTAAATTTTCCTGTTTACCTACTTAAAAAAAGGAATAATTGAGCAGTCCATCCTTTATGATGTGGGTGATGGACGTTTGCCGTTGGATTGTTTAGGTAGTGATCTACACATTAGATGATTATGTAATATTAGCCAAAAAATAGAGAATTTAACTTTCAAGAAATTCTTCTGGTTTAATCCCAGCTTGCTTCAAAATTGCTCGTAATGTTCCTTCTGGCATATCACCCGAATGATTAGGATTTGTAGTATAAAGATTGGTTGCAGGATTAAACCAAATTTCGTGACTCCCTGCGGCTTTACGGTAAAAAACAAAACCCCGAACGATGAACTGGATTTGTAGCATAAATTAACACTCAATTTTAGGTGTTAAGGATTTATTCTTAGCTTGTCTTCCCAAGCAACCCTATTATGGTGTAGATTGTGGTATTTTGGCGATGATTGGGTTAATTTTGGGAATAGTGGTGTTAAAAACCGTAGGGTAAAATTGCTGCATCAACACACCGAAAATCATGTATTTTTGTAAATGTGGCGAAAACCTTCAGCAATATCGCTAAACAAAGATCACAAACTGCGATAATTTAAGAACAGCTTTTGGATTAATCCATGTACCGTGAGACAACCGGGAACTTATCTACTACTGGATAAAAGCTTGGGTAATTATTCGTGGCAAGCACACGAGTAATTGTGAACTATTCAACCTGTGATTAGACTAATCTAAAACAGGCAAGTTCAAACCAGGAATCCTTCACCTGTAAAGGTTTAGGAATGTCTAAAAAAATTAAAAAAAGCTTTGGCAACTGATTCTTAGGTGAACTATGGCACAACGGACTAGGTTGGGAGATATCCTCAGACCCTTAAATGCTGAGTATGGTAAGGTATCTCCAGGTTGGGGAACAACACCTTTAATGGGTGTGTTTATGGGTTTATTTCTGGTATTTCTGCTAATTATTCTCCAAGTTTATAACAAGTCTCTGTTAATTCAGGATGTGCTTGTGGATTGGCGTAGTTTAGGCGGCTAATGACTATCCAGTCATAAAGCTGACAATTAGCATCTACCCGGCTTGTCCGGGTTTTTTTATTCTTGAAAAAAATGCTGAAAAATAACGATAAAATTAATCTAAATCCCCAAGCTAAGTAGTTGTGGCGGTTTTTCCGTATACAGGAGAGAAAAATGAATATATTTGGTATCGGCTTACCAGAAATGGGTGTCATTATGGTAGTTGCATTATTAATCTTTGGACCCAAGAAGTTACCAGAAATTGGTCGCAGTTTGGGGAAAACCATTCGCAGTTTTCAAGAAGCCTCTAATGAATTTCAAAGCGAGTTCAAAAAAGAATCTGAACAATTAAAAGAAACTGTGCAAACAACCGCTGAATTAGAGCATAAACATATTGAAGCTGGAAAAAACCAGCCAGAAAATATACAAGGATGAAAGATGAACAAGTAAAACCAACGGCTTTGGTAATTCCCCAGCTAATTGTCGGACTGGGAAATCCAGAGCCTAAATATGATCAAACTCGTCATAATATTGGCTTTGCAGCCATAGACACCCTCGCTCGCGCTTGGCAAATTTCTCTAGCTGAAAATCGCAAGTTTCAAGGAGAGTTTGGTGAAGGGAATGCAGGAGGTAAGGGTAAAATCCGCTTGCTCAAACCCTTAACCTATATGAATCTTTCAGGACAAGCTATTCAAGCTGTGACAAATTGGTACAAAATACCGCCTGAATCAGTATTAGTCATTTATGATGATTTGGATTTACCTTTGGGTAAAACTCGCTTACGTTTATCCGGTTCTGCGGGTGGACATAACGGCATGAAAAGCATTATTTCCCATCTAAATACCCAAAATTTTCCCAGATTGCGAATTGGCATAGGTAAACCAAAGGGCGCAATAGACGGGGATAATTCTCAAACTGTTTCTCATGTTTTGGGACGATTTTCCGCTGCTGAGAATAAAGTTATGTCTCAGGTTTTAAGCTTTGTGGTTGAGTGTGGAGAATTTAGTTTCAAACAGGGAGTAGAAAAGGCAATGAATCTTTGTAATACCCAAAATTTTACTGATATTGATTCTTGATAATGGGTTACTTTTTTAGATAGGATTTACGCAAGTGTCACACTAAAAAGCTGTTGTAGGGTGCGTCAGATATCAACAAGTTGTTTGTTTCCAGGAGTTATGTAGTCTGACGCACCCTACCAATGTCGTAAGTCTTAGGAATCCTGACTCGGTGACTTCTGGGACAATGTGCGATAAGTTAAATTTTGTAATATTCTATAAATATGGCTTTCATAATATGTATCTAAATTTATGGACTTAGAACCCGCTACGGTGCTTGGAATTGCCTTTTGCTCGGCATTGGTTGCTATTACTGGTATGGCAATTTATACATCTTTTGGACCTCCAAGTCAGGAATTAGATGATCCCTTTGATGATCACGATGATTAATAGGGTTATTAATTGAAGATGATGGATAATGGTGGGCATTGCCCACCCTAATAAGCTAAAGCGCATCTAAATTTGATTTACTGAAGTTAGAAAATAAGCTATCAAACTCTTATCCAGCAATTTAAATATAGAAAAGGGTTTGCTTAACAAAGCTAAAACTTAGATATATCAAGAGTTTGAAGGTGAAAAAGGTGAATAAGGTGCAAGGAATAAGGGTGGAAATTAGCAAAAACCTATCACTTGACCAAATTCAAGACTATTCTTTTCTTCTTCTAATTCTTTCTCCTGACTCCTAGCCTTCATAGATAACTTTTTCAGCAAGCCCTAACTATGAGTTTGCGAATATTTTGAGAGGACGCGGGTAATTTCTGTAATAACAATGGGTTTAGTGATAAAATCGTTCATGCCTACATCTAAACAGATTTGACGGTCTGCTTCCAAAGCATTAGCTGTTAAGGCAACAATATACGGTTGATATTGAGTTGATTGGCGAATTTTTTTTGTAGCGGTGACACCATCCATTTCTGGCATTTGCATATCCATAAGAATAACGTCATAGAATTGATTTTCTAGCATGGCTAATACTTCTAGTCCATTGTTGGCAATATCGGGAATATAACCAAGTTTTTTCAGTGTAAATGTAGCAACTTTTTGATTTACTTTATTATCTTCGGCTAAGAGAATTTTTAGTTGTAATTGAGAGTTTGTCTTTTGTTGTGGCGATGGTTCTGGTGATTCCGTAGGGATTAAGTTGGCAGATAAAGGACTTTTGGCAATGAATGTAAAATGAAATATTGAGCCTTGATGATGGTCGTTTTTATGTGCTATCCAATCATCAGGAGGACTGCCGGCAATATTCCCTAAACTTTCTACCCAAATTGTTCCGCCCATTAAATTAACTAAATTTTTACTAATTGCTAAACCTAAACCCGTCCCACCATATTTGCGACTAATTGAGGTATCTGCTTGGGTAAAGGGTTGAAATAATTTTTGCACGTTATCGCTATCAATACCAATTCCTGTATCTTTAATGCTAATTGTTAATTGATATTCTGAACAGTTTTGATCATTATTAATTAATTTACTATTGGCTGTTATATAAACGCCACCAGATTTGGTAAATTTAATGGCATTGCCGATGAGGTTAAGTAATATTTGACGTAAGCGTGAATCATCTCCTATGAGATTAGTAGGAATATGAGGATCAATAAAATATTCAAGATTAATTTTTTTGGTGTCTGCTTGTGTAGATAGAAGATTACATACAGATTTAATAATCTCGGTTAAAACAAATTGACGTTGTTCTAATTGTAAATTTCCTGACTCAATTTTTGAGAAATCAAGAATATCATTAATAATAGTTAAAAGTGCATGACCGCTATCTCTAATAGTATAAATAAAATCTTTTTGTTCTTCTGTGAGATTTGCTGTGGGGAAAATTTGGGTCATGCCGATAATACCATTCATGGGAGTACGAATTTCATGACTCATATTAGCGAGAAATTCACTTTTGGCTTGAGTTGCTGAGATAAGTTGTACATTAGAAATGGAAAGTTGGGCGTTGCTTTCTGTGAGTTGTGTTTCTATAATTTCTCTTTTTATTAATTCTTGCTGTAGGATTATAGTATTTTCTTGAATTTTATTTGCCATGCGATCAAAAGCTATAGAAATTTGAAAAAGTTCATCTGAACCTGATAATTTAGTTCTGACATTAAGGTTGCCTTCAGCTAAACTATTACTGGCATTAACTAGTTGAGAAACTCGCCGAGTTAGGGTTAATTCAAAGAAAAACCATAATCCTAAACAAAAGATGGTTAATGAGCCATTAAATATTAGAGATCGCTTTAAGGCATCATTGTAAGCTTGTTGTTTTTTTAGGGTAAGGTCATATTCAAAAAACAAAATTCCTACCCTGGAAGGGCGAATTTCGTTAGGCAAAACCTGTAGAAAAATTGGATAGATTGCAATCAGTTTATTCTTGTCGGGTGAGAGGATAATATTTCCGGCTAGGTTATTGCGTACAGTAGTAAATTCAGCACTATAGATGGCAGCAGTTGTTTTACTGATGGAAGTGTCTTGAAGTTCATAACGGTTGGATAGATGAATGATATTTTTATCATTAACTACTAGAACTAAATTAAGGTTAGGGTCACTACCCAACTGGCTAATAATTGTAATTTCGGCTTCTTCAATATTGGATCTACGATACAGGTAATCTAGTATTCTTGATGTTTGTCCTGCGGAAATTTGTACATAATTTTTGGTACTTAATTCTGTTTTTTGATAGGTTTCAGCAATTTCTTGATTAAAGGAAGTTATCCCCAATAAACCACCACACAAGATTAAAACTGCTGGAATTGAGAATCTTAGCGGGAGGGGAAAACTTTTTATTTTCATGAGTTTTTTTTTGGCTTTATAACTTGGCATTTTTAATAAAACGATCATCAAGAATACTCACGGGGTCAATTGATTTGGAGATTAATTTGTTTTCTAGCATGATCTGAATCAGTTTTTTCATCCCATTCACTAATGCAGGATCAGTTTGATCGAGTAATTGTTGATTTTCTTGCAAGTTGGGCTGACTTAATCCTTTAAAGGCATTTAAAATTTGTTCTGAGGTAACTTTGGTGCGTTTTGCCATGCGAGTGGCTGCATCTTGGGGATTTTTTTCAAAATAATCTAAAGCCCGAAATCGCCCGTTTATTAATGCTTGAATTGTGTCAGAAGAATTAGCGATCGCTTCTGTGCTAACACAGATGGTATCTACAATTTCTCCAGGAATTTGGCTACTATCAAATAATAATTTTGCCCCGGCTGCTAACAGTTTACTTCTGGCTGGGCCAAAGGTAACAACGGCATCTACTTGTCCTTTTTTATAAGCTCGTTCGTGTTCGGTTGTTTCTAAAGAAACTATCTGAGTAGTTTTTCACAGACATTCCATTTTTTTCTAAGGCACGAGCAATAAAAAATGCTCCTAAAGAGGAAGATTCTACACCAACTTTCTTGCCTTTTAAGGCTTTCATATCTTTAATTTCTGGTTTTCCTAAAATTACATCTGCACCATGAGAAATATCCATGATGGCAATAATTTTAATATTTTCCTGGGTGGCGGCTAGAACTAAAGCTTGATCAATTGATAACCCTGCACCTTCAATTTCATTATTGCGATAAGCGCGAACTTCTTCTGTTCCTGAAGGATAATCTACCAACTTAATGTAACTGTTCACACTCCCCCACTAAAAAGGAATTAGGAAGTAACAGGGATAGGAG
>NZ_VIKX01000040.1 GCF_009711935.1 Dolichospermum sp. UHCC 0259
CTCCTATCCCTGTTACTTCCTAATTCCTTTTTAGTGGGGGAGTGTGAACAGTTACGACCAATTATGGGTAAAATACAGTGATGGTAAATTTGGTTTTTCTGTACAGAAACGTATTTATCAAGGTTTAGGTGGAATAAGAGAACATAACTGGGAAATCTGGGATAAGTTCGAGGACAAAGTAGGATGGAGAAAAAGAGACAAGAGCTTAAACTACAAAGATATTACTTTTGACAAGAAAGCACCAGAAGGCCACCTCCCTTTTAATAGGTTGGCTAAAGGGAGTTATAGGGTTGTTCTAGGTGGTATTTATAATTGCAGCTATCTTTTCTCTCGCGTCGAGACTTGTAAAGTGTAACATTTAAAGGTTACAGAAAAATATTAAATCTGAATCAGGATATCCAGGATTTAAGGATTTACAGGATGTTAGTTTGCATCTAAAGATCCCCGACTTCTGCGATAATTAATGTGATAAATGAGAAGATTGTTAAAAGTTGTCGGGTATCTGAAATTCTCAATTGTCTGAATCAGGATATCCAGGATTTAAGGATTTACAGGATGGTAATTTTTAGATGGTTTGTTGGTGATGAAAGTTGTATTTGTCAGAATCAGGATAACTGGTTACTGAGCGACTTGTACTGAGCTTGTCGAAGTAAGTCGAAGTGCAGGATTAAAGGATTAACAGGATATTATTTTGAACTGTTTGATTTACAATATGATCTTTTAAATTTCTAAGTTATTAAAGAATATTTATTAAATATGTAATCATCAATTTTAAAATTGAAAACATGAGAGTTAAACCCACATTCCGCAGATGTGACTCAGATT
>NZ_VIKX01000041.1 GCF_009711935.1 Dolichospermum sp. UHCC 0259
CCTACTTCTACCTACCCTATAAACTCTCGAAAGTGGGGGGAGAGTGAAAAACTACAATAACTTTCAAGGTGTTCGCTATAATGATAATATTTCCAAACTAGTTTGGGAATTTGATTTAGGAAGAAAAGGAATTGTCGAAGAATTTCCACCAGATTCAGTTTCAGATGGATTTATGAAAGCAGCAGCTATTAGTCTTCTTGCTTCTCTTCATAGACCACCAACTTTGATACTTTTAGAAGAGATTGAAAATGGTGTAAATCCTGGTAATATTCAAGAACTAATGCGTTGGATTTGGCAAATGACATCTCCAACTTCAGAGGGATTCACATCTCAGTTTATCATTACATCTCATAGTCCATCTGTTTTACGTGAGTTCCATGATCATTTAGATCATGTTTATACTGTTCGCTTAGAAAAACGTAATAGAACTAGTGATGTCAGAAATCTCAATACATCTCTAGAAACCCTTGTAGGTATAGGTACTGTAGAAGGTGATATAGTAGATGATGAAACTACAGGTAAAAAGATAGTTGAGATACCAAAGTATCAGTTGGCAGAACTTTGGTATTCAGGGACAATTGGGTAATCAGGTAAAATCTAATGCTAGAGAGAAACATAGCAATTGTTGGAGATGGTGCTACTGACAGGGCAATTTTTAAAAAAATCTCTGAGTGTATTTTATCTGATGGGGATGAAAATAATGTAACTCTTAATTATATTGAGTTAAGTCGGCAAAACATTCATGATGCCGTAGAAAGATATTGTAAAGAGGTAAATAAAATTAATAGTGGTTGCTATCTAACAGGTGAACAAGCTTCACAATTCAGAAAATCAGTTACAAACACTCTTTATACAGCTTTTACAGAGTTTGAAAAGGAAATAGGAGGTAGTTTTTCACTCTCCCCCCACTTTCGAGAGTTTATAGGGTAGGTAGAAGTAGG
>NZ_VIKX01000042.1 GCF_009711935.1 Dolichospermum sp. UHCC 0259
CCAAAAACATTTTGTTGAACGAGGGTATCCGTGCTTGGATGGCTCCTCAAGATCAACCCCACGAACAGTTCGTATTCCCAGAGGAGGTACTTCCACGTGGTAACGCTCTCTAATAGAGTTATTAGTGGTGGCCGCGACCAAGAATCAAGCGGCTTCGCTTGGTGGTCCGGCAACGCCCGTTTAATCAATTTATCTGGTAAACTGCTTGGCGCTCACGTTGCCCATGCTGGTTTGATCGTCTTCTGGGCTGGAGCAATGACTTTGTTTGAAGTCTCTCACTTTGTCCCAGAGAAGCCTATGTATGAACAAGGCTTGATTCTGCTTCCTCACCTCGCCACACTAGGTTGGGGCGTTGGTGCAGGTGGTGAAGTTTTTGATACATTCCCCTACTTTGTTGTCGGTGTACTGCACCTCATTTCCTCCGCAGTTCTAGGATTTGGCGGTATTTATCATGCCGTTCGTGGTCCTGAAACCTTAGAAGAATATTCTGCCTTCTTTGGTTATGACTGGAAAGACAAGAACAAAATGACCAACATCATCGGCTTCCACCTCATCATCCTGGGGTGTGGTGCGTTGTTGTTGGTGCTGAAGGCTATGTTCTTCGGTGGAGTTTATGATACATGGGCCCCAGGTGGTGGTGATGTGCGTGTGATTACTAATCCCACACTCAACCCCGCAATCATCTTCGGCTATCTAATCAAAGCTCCCTTCGGTGGCGAAGGCTGGATTATTAGCGTTGATAACATGGAAGATGTTATCGGCGGTCACATTTGGATTGCTTTCACTTGTATCGCCGGTGGTATTTGGCACATCTTCACTAAGCCTTTTGCTTGGTCACGTCGTGCCTCCATTTGGTCTGGTGAAGCTTACCTATCCTACAGCTTAGGTGCGCTCTCCTTAATGGGGTTCATTGCTTGCGTTATGGTGTGGTTTAACAACACCGTTTACCCCAGCGAATTTTACGGTCCTACTGGTCCTGAAGCTTCTCAAGCACAAGCTTTAACCTTCTTGATTCGTGACCAACGCTTGGGTGCTAACGTCGGTTCTGCACAAGGTCCTACCGGTCTGGGTAAATACCTCATGCGCTCTCCTTCCGGTGAAATCATCTTCGGTGGTGAAACCATGCGCTTCTGGGATTTTCGTGGTCCTTGGTTAGAGCCTCTTCGTGGACCTAACGGTCTTGATTTGGAAAAAATCAAGAATGATATTCAGCCTTGGCAAGCTCGTCGCGCTGCTGAATACATGACTCACGCGCCTTTGGGTTCTTTGAACTCTGTGGGTGGTGTGGCTACAGAAATTAACTCCTTCAACTATGTGTCTCCTCGCGCTTGGTTGGCGACTTCACACTTCGTTTTAGGATTCTTCTTCTTGATTGGTCACCTATGGCACGCAGGCCGCGCCCGTGCTGCTGCTGGTGGTTTTGAGAAGGGTATTAACCGTGAAACAGAACCAGTAATGTTTATGCCTGACCTCGACTAGGTTTTTCTAGGCTTAATTTCATTACTGACAATATGATGCTTTTGATAGCTCTTGCCTAACCGCAAGGGCTTTTTTTGTAGTTTTCTGTGTAAGTTCACACATTAAGCTTTGTTAAGCAAAAGTAAAAATTTAAAATAAATTTTGCACAGGTACTTACAATAATTAAACATTGCTGCTAATATACAATGTAACAAATAAATCTTATTAAGGATCAAGTAATGAATACGCTAAAGTTCAGCACGTCTGTATTAACAGTCACGGCTGGTTTGGTAATGGGGACATCAATAAATCAAGTTGTTATTGCTGAGGAAGTTGTTGCAGAAGCAATTACTCAGCCAGTAGTTACAAATGAAGTTATTGCCACATCAATCACCCCTGAAAAAACTGAAACTCCTCCTCAACCAGGATCTTTTAGTTATAGTGCTGGTGATTTACTGGCAAAAAGACCACTAGATTTAGATATATTTTGCAAAAGTTATCCTTTAAATTCTCGCTGTTCTGAGCTTTCTACTCCATCAAAACCACAAATGGAAGAATCTAAACCACAGCCAGAAGAATCTAAACCTACGGAAGAAGCAAGCCAAACTCCTGTAAAAACAAGCGGTTGGGCAGTTACACCTGAAATTAGTACACTAGGTGTTGGTGCAACAGTCACTAAATCCATAACACCTAATGTCAATGCTAAATTAGGCATCAATGGCTTAGGAATAGATACAGATATTGATGAATCTGGAGTCAATTATAATGCTAACCTCAACCTATTCAATGTTTCTACTTTAGTTGACTACCATCCTTGGAAAAACCTTGGTTTTAGGTTGACTGGTGGCTTGGTATTTCAAGATAATAATTTGGAAGGAACTGCAAAACCCACTGATGGTCGAAAAATCCAAATTGGTAACACAGAATATGACACCACAACTCAACTCCAATCAGTAAAAACCAAGGTTTCCTTTCCCAATAGTGTCGCACCATTTATTGGTATTGGTTGGGGTAATGTCGTTAAACCTGGTAAACGTTGGTCATTTTCAGTAAATTCAGGGATAATGTTTGCTGGATCTCCAAAAGTAGAGATGACACCTATTGGAGCTAATCCACTCTTACTAAATCAAATTCAAGCTGATATCGAAAAAGAAAGAAAACAATTAGAGGATGATCTGAACTGGTTAAATATTTATCCTGTTTTTTCTGTTGGTGTTTCTTACCAATTTTAGATAACAATTTAGGGTGTGTCAGATGTTGAAAATATGTTTATTATTACTGAGTTATCAACTTTGACGCACCCTAAAAGAGATGTTAAGATCACCAAGGCTGTGAGGCTATGGGGACATCAACAATAACTAAAAATATTCATCCCCCTACATTCATCGCTGCTAAAAATGCCTTTTGACTGACATCTTGATAAACGGCTTTTAAATATTTCATCACCAATTCACCAGCAGGAGAATTAGTTGTATTTTCCTCATCTTTGGCTAAAGGAATTGTCCCTAATGTGTCTAATACTGTTTCACTAACCGCAGGTGAAATAACGACTAAAGACGATTCTAATGGCTGATTATATTGCCAAAAATTATCTATTTTAATCGGATATTGATGTTCAGAAACTTCTGGTTGAATTGCCGATGTTTCCTGAATTGTCTCGACATTTTTACTACTACGTAATTGCCGTAAATCGCCGATAATTTGCTCTTTGGTGCGTCCACGTAGTTGAAATAATACAAAAGGGTCTTCACTAAAGCGATCGCCTAATTGATAATATACAGCACCGATATGTTTACAAGGAACGGCTTTATCAGGACAGGAACATTTACTATGAACATCAGTAAGAGTAAAGGGAAACAATGATAAACCATTACTGATAAAAACCTCTTCAATATTTTGTGGCATTTCTCCCGCTAATAACTTAGCCGCAAAAATCGCTTTTTGAGACATAGTTTCCACCACATAACCCCATTCTTCCTCACTAAAAGCATCAAGAGATAAAGAAACTTTATAAGGTTCTACTTCACTACCTTGTACTCTAGCTAATACCTTCCCAGCCTTAAATTTAATACTCAGAACATTTCCTTGTCGAGAATAATTTCTTGCCCGTTCTAATCGCTTTTTAAATCGGTAAGAATCAAGTAAATCTAGCCACCTTTGTGACCACCATTCCCGACTTGCTTGTAAGGTTTCGTTACTCATATATTAAAGATTATCTAACCAATTTTGCAAATCTTCCACAGTATCTAAATCAAATATTGCCTCTCCCAAAGCTTCAATGATTTCTATATTTAAATTTCTAATTTCAGTTTCTAATTCTAGATTAATTTGTCCAAACTTCCTATTAATTAAACGGAGAATTAAATTTTTTTCTCGTTCAATTCCTCGTTCAATTCCTTCTTCCATCCAACTAGTGACAATTTGCATAACTTCCTCCTTTTCTTCTTTGATTAATGTACCTATTTCTGTTTGAAATTTCTCTTTTTCTAGTTTATTTAATCTCAGATATGTGTCAATAAAACCTGATATTAATTGCATTTTGGCTGGATTTAATTTTAAGGTGACTAATAACCTTAAACATTCTCTAAGGAATGTGAATTAAATAAAGTGCAAAAGTAGGGTGTGTTAGCGACAGCGTAACGCACCATTCCACGTTAAATCAGAATTGCAGGTTATTAAATTTGCGTTCCTAACCAATTTTGCAAATCTTCTACAGTATCTAAATCAAATATTGCCTCTCCCAAAGTTTCAATGATTTCTATATTTAAACTTCTAATTTTTGTTTCTAATTCTAAATTGATTTGTCCAAACTTCCTATTAATTAAACGGATAATTAAATTTTTTTCTCGTTCAATTCCTCGTTCAATCCCTCGTTCAATTCCTTTTTCAATTCCTTCTTCCATCCAACTAGTGACAATTTGCATAACTTCCTCCTTTTCTTCTTTGATTAATGTACCTATTTCTGTTTGAAATTTCTCTTTTTCTAGTTTATTTAATCTCAGATATGTGTCAATAAAACCTGATATTAATTGCATTTTGGCTGGATTTAATTTTAAGGTGACTAATAACCTTAAACATTCTGCTTTGACTTTTGGCCTGTCCTCTGGCGCTATCCTCATTTTTGACATTAAAGCCGATGCAACTGGATTTGCACGGGTCAAAAAGTCTCGCCAGTTGAGTTGATTCAGTTGCACTACTTGATAATTAAATTTTAGCACTTGAAAATCAGGAAAGTTGATTTGATAGTTATTTACAGCTACGGTTTTGGGTGAGTCATAGGAAAATATAACTATGGGATAAATTGGTAAGTCCAATTTTTCATCTAATCTGGCAAAATAACGAAACATTCTTTGATTGAATTTCGCTCTTGCACCTGATTCCGCTTCAATATGAATCACAAAATAAGAAGGTTGACCTAAAAATTTAACTTTCGCTATTAGGTCAGTTTCATATTTGTCTCCTGCGGTGACATCAGTAAATATTTCTTTGTCTAAGAATATAATTGATTCAGTGTCTATATATTCGAGAACTTGAGGAAAGAATAATTCTATAAATTCTATGAAAAAGGTTGATATTAGTTCTTTGAATAAGCGGTCATGATCTATGTTTTCTGTCATTGTCTTATCTAAATTAGAATTTAAGTTTATGATTAAATAATAACTTTAAGTTGATTATAGATCAAAGTGGTTCATTGGAAGATTTATCTTTCCCTAATAAATCAACCTCAATTGTATCTATTTCAATTGTGATTCTCTTCTTACAAAATTTAATACTAGCGATTCTACCAATAATATCTACAGATTCAAAGTTAACAGTTTCTCGATTATTATTTGTAGTTTCTGTTTTGTATCCTGCTTCTTCTAACCACTCATTTACACTGCGCCAATTATCCATTTTCTCATGAGATTTTCCCACCAAACCCTTAACATATCTGTATATAGTCGCGCAAACATCTGTTTCTACACTTCTAACTTGCTTGTTTAGCTTATCCGCAATTTCAGCAGGACTATAGCCCAAAAGCAACCCTCGCAGGTGTAGCTTTTCTGTTGGTGTAAGACGTTTACACTTCTCAGATGCTAGATCATTATACAACGTCTCTAAATCCCACTCATTTGCGGCTTCTACAAACTTCTCATCACTGGATGCCATAATCTCAATACTGAAACACTGATGTAATCCTAACATAAAAATGTAACTTAAGTTAGGTAAAGACTAATTGAAGTTAGGTTATTTTAGGTATAAATAAATCTATGTTGCAGGGGAGAAACAATTAATTATGGGTAAGATTAAATATGACCAAGATGATAGGGGTGGTGGTAGTATAGAGACTAATGCCTTTCCTTGGAAATGGTTTATCTTCTTTCTAATATGTCTGCCTGCTGGTGGACAAGGAATTGTTTTCTTCCTAATCGTTCTCGCATTTGTTAAAGTTTTTACCAATATTACCAGATAATTTCTCTCTTTACTAATTTCTTAATACAAAATCTGGTTTAGAACCCTTGAAAATATTATCCTGCAAGGGTTTTCTTTAAAATCTTGTTTAATAGAGATTTGAGAAATCATGCTAGTTAATCAATAACTGATAGTTCCTTAAACTTCATCTTCTTCAATCACAGCATTTCGGTCTAATATTCACTCACAGCAGGTGAAATAACTACTAAAGACGATTCTAATGGCTGACTATATTGCCAAAAATTATGGTTCTACCGCTCCCTTTATGAAAGGAT
>NZ_VIKX01000043.1 GCF_009711935.1 Dolichospermum sp. UHCC 0259
CTCCTATCCCTGTTACTTCCTAATTCCTTTTTAGTGGGGGAGTGTGAACAGTTACATAAAAGTTTGTGGATAGTCTTGAATTAAATTTTTTATTTGAATAAAAACTTCTTGCTTTATTGTTGGTAAAATCTCATTTAATCCATCAAGAAAAAGAGTGGCTTTTCCTTTTTGCAAAAGTTCATTAAGTTGTCTAAAATCAAATCCAAATTTATTACATATATATTGTTTAATATTAATATCAGAAGTTAAGAATTTTAATTCAACATACATTGGTAATTGAATACTCTGACTACAAGCATCCTGATAAGATAAATACTGCATGGTTGTACTTTTGCCCATTCCAGCATCACCTACAATAATCATTTGAAATTGCTTTTCTTTGATTAACTGTTTACGCAAATCTTCAATTTTTCCTTCTCTTCTTGCTCTTGCTTCGTCTTCAATATCAAGATTATCAGGAATATCCCAATCAGTTTCTCTAACATAAAGAGAAATTTCTTCAAATTCTTCTTTTCCTTCAATATGAACAAAACGACTATGCCATTTCTGAAAATGTGCTTTAACGGTATTAGTATAAGAACTAAATTTAAGTACGCTCTCCTTGTTTATGAGAGATTCTAACACATTAAAATGTTTGTAAGTTGCATAAAGATATATAACTAATGCACTTTTTAATTTGTTTAAAATTTCTGCTTTACTGTAATCTTCACAAAGATGACTTTCTATATTACGCAATTTATAAGTAGATAAAAGATGTTCAGCAAAATTTGTTTTTTGATGAGATTTAAGCTCATTCCAATTGTAATTGATTGTATTAGGATTTAAGCCTAATTCCTCAATAAAAGCTGATAACCCTCTATTTTCAAAAGCCAATTGATTATATTCGGTTGGATTAATTAGATATAATAGTTTTCGCAAATACTGTTCAACTTTTACTGCATGAGGAAAATAAATTGATGTATCTTTTGTATTTTCAACTAATAGTTGATATAAAGCAACTGAAACTAAACTTGAAAGTCCATCTAACTGTAAACTTGGACTATTTAGAGGATAAAATAAAACTTTTTCAAACAAATCAATAGTTTCTCTAACCTTAAAACTACGTTGAACTTGAAAAACATCTTTTGTTTCTCTAATTATTTCCTCTTTTATTTGTGTCCAATTATAATCCATAAGTTTTTATTTTAAAAATAGAAAGTAGATTAACAAATCCTAAGCAAAAACAATTTCAAAATAAATAGCAATTATTTTAATTACTTACTCTTGTCAGTGTTATTTGTTACGAAAATTGATGTAATTTTTACTCACACTAGGTATAACCATACTATTAAACTAAACGATTGTCAAGCAGAATGTATTTATTTGCAATATTTATGTAGTCTGACCTGATGAACTCTATCCTCATCCTCAAAACCAACAATTTGATCAAAATTCAAATAGCGATACAAATTATCACCAAAAGGATTAATTTTCTCCTGTTTATAAATTACTCAAGCCACAGCAAACTCAGTTAATTTCCGAGTTTCTGGATCATGAAAAGCCAGAACAATATCTTCTTTTGGTACACCTTCCCTTAATAACTCCGTTGCAATTCCTTCCTCAGTCCAATCTTCCTCAATGTAAATTTTCTCATTTTTAATACGAATATGGACAGAAATTCCCTTAATTCTTTCCTCAGTTGTCCAACCAACTTGAAACCATAAATATTGATCTCTTTGCTCATCAAAAGCTAAGAGCATTTCTATATTATCAGGAGATGCAGAGGAAAAAAGTTGATGATATTCTGTTAATATTTTTTTGATTAAAAAACGGTAATTTTCTAACTTATCCATTTGGTAATAACCTCCTTATCTGTATCTACAATGATTAATTTAAGTTGGTTTTCATCAACAACAACTTGGATAGTTTCATCAAAATTAGCTTTATAAACAAGTTGACCAAGTGCTAAGTAAATCTGATGATCGGGTGCGGTTCTTTTAAGATAATTACGGTAAATGATATACTGACCTACAGCCCTTTCTAAATCATAAATAAATGATGGATTTAGAAAACTTTTAACTTCTATCACTATTTTCTCATCACCTCTTTGAGCAGATAATGGACGTTCAGCACCTAGATCAGCAACAAGTCTTAATTTTCTATAGATTATATAATAAGGATCAGCCGTAATTGTCCAACCATCCTTAATTAAAGCATTTTTTACCGCATCATGGCAAGTATCCTTTGCTGGCATTGTTTACCCCGATAATAAACTATTATAATTTCATCCACACCCACCGTAACCTAAATTACACTAACATCTATTAAGCCACAGCAAACTCTGTCAACTTCCGAGTTTCTGGATCATGAAAAGCTAAAACAATATCCTCTTTTGGTACACCTTCCCTTAATAACTCTGTTGCTATTCCTTCCTCAGTCCAATCTTCCTCAATATAAATCTTCTCATTTTTAATGCGAACATGAACATGAGTATTATTAATTCTTTTTTGATTTACCCAATCTACAGACATCCATAAATAATGATCATGAGTTTCATCAAAAATCAAACAGGTTTCATATTTTTTCTTAGATGAACGATTAGCCAGATTATCATAATCTGTTAAGAGTTTTTTAATAGTTTCACGATAATTAACTAATTTATCCATTGTACAATTTCCTCCTTTTCTGTATTAATGATAACTAAAGCAAGTTGATTTAATTTAACTACAGCTTTAATTGATTTCCTTTGAAAAAAAGTTTCATAAATTTCATCTTTAATAGCTAAGTAAATTTCTTGGTATTCATCCTGAGATAATTGAATCAAATCACGATACAAAATATATTGTCCTAAAGCATTCTGAAAATCTTTGATGAGTGAAGGACTGATAAAACTCTTGATTTCAACAATAATTTTACGTTGTTTTTGGTTTTCTGAAACTAGCTTTTCTACAGCTAAATCTGGATAAAGTTCAACGTCTTCATATTCAAGAGGATAAGGATCGGCTGTAATTGTCCAACCATCTTTAATTAAAGCATTTTTAACCGCATCATGGTAAGTATCTTTTGCTGCCATTGTTTACCCTGATAATAAACTATTATAACATTCAGGTGAGCCATCAAGACTCACCCCAATTACATTATACCAACAAAGCCTGCTCCTCCTGAGAAATCACCCTCCCCTCATCTTGAAAACCAGCAATTTGATCAAAGTTCAAATAGCGATACAAATCATCAGCAAAAGGATGAATTCTTTCGGCGACAATATCCAAATATTCCTGCACATTAGGAAGCCTTCCCAACAACGCACAAACTGCTGCTAATTCCGCCGAACCTAAATACACTTGAGCGCCTTTACCCATGCGATTATTGAAGTTACGAGTCGAGGTAGAAAACACAGTTGTGTTATCATCAACTCGCGCCTGATTTCCCATACATAAACTGCATCCTGGAATCTCAGTTCTCGCCTTTGCAGCCACGAAAACATCATAAACACCTTCCGCTTTCAATTGGTGTTCATCCATGCGAGTTGGGGGTGCAATCCATAACCGCGCTTTTACCTCACCAGCACCTTCCAAAACCTTCGCAGTTGCTCGATAATGTCCGATATTTGTCATACAAGAACCAACAAAAACTTCTTGGACAGGATCATTGGCAACTTCTGATAATAACTTAACATTATCAGGGTCATTGGGAGCAGCAACAATTGGTTCTTTGATTTGGCTTAAATCAATTTCAATTACTTCTGCATATTCAGCATCAGCGTCAGCAGATAATAACACCGGATTGGCTAACCATTCTTCCATTTTTGCCACGCGACGCATCATGGTTCTAGCATCACTATAACCCCGTGCTACCATATTTTTTAAAAGAGCAATATTGGAACGTAAATATTCCGAAATTGTTTCTTCACTTAACTTAATTGTGCAACCAGCACAAGAACGTTCTGCGGAAGCGTCGGTTAATTCAAAAGCTTGTTCAACTTTCAAATTTGGTAAACCTTCAATTTCCAAAATTTTGCCAGAGAAGATGTTTTTCTTGTTCTGCTTCTCGACTGTTAACAAACCTTTTTGCATGGCAACATAAGGAATGGCGTTAACAACATCCCTCAAGGTTATTCCTGGTTGCAATTCTCCTGTAAATCTGACCAAAACTGATTCTGGCATATCTAAAGGCATTACACCCAATGCACCAGCAAATGCCACTAATCCAGAACCAGCAGGGAAGGATATTCCTAAGGGGAAGCGGGTATGGGAATCTCCACCTGTTCCTACGGTGTCGGGTAACAACATCCGGTTTAACCAGGAGTGAATGATACCATCACCAGGACGCAACGCCACGCCACCACGAGAGGACATAAAGTCGGGTAGTTCTTGGTGGGTTTTAATATCCACAGGTTTGGGATAGGCGGCGGTGTGACAGAAACTCTGCATTACTAAGTCTGCACTAAAACCTAAACAAGCGAGTTCTTTTAATTCGTCTCTGGTCATTGGTCCTGTGGTGTCCTGAGAACCTACTGTAGTCATGATTGGTTCGCAAGATGTCCCCGGACGTACTCCTGGCAAACCAGCGGCTTTACCGACCATTTTCTGCGCTAATGTGAAGCCTTTTCCGCTGTCGGCTGGGGCTTGGGGACGAATAAATAATGTGCTGGGTGCTAAACCTAATGCTTGACGGGTTTTGTCGGTGAGGGTACGTCCAATTAGTAGGGGGATGCGTCCACCGGCGCGAACTTCGTCTAAAATGGTGTCGGGTTTGAGGCTGAAGGTGGAAATTACTTCTCCTGCGGCGTTGAGAACAGTTCCTTTGTAGGGATAAATGGTGATTACGTCGCCGGTTTCCATTTTGCTGACATCGCATTGAATGGGTAATGCACCGGCATCTTCGGCTGTGTTAAAAAAGATGGGAGCGATCGCACTTCCTAATATATAACCCCCCGCCCGTTTGTTTGGCACAAAGGGAATATCATTGCCCAAATGCCATAATACAGAATTGATTGCAGACTTACGAGATGAACCTGTACCGACAACATCACCGACGTAAGCAACGGGATGTCCTTTTTTCTTTAACTCTGCAATGGTTTCTAAACTTCCGGGTTGACGAGTTTCTAACATCGCCAAAGCGTGTAAAGGAATATCTGGTCTGGTTGTAGCGTGAGTTGCGGGTGATAAGTCGTCGGTGTTGGTTTCTCCGGGAACTTTGAAAACCGTAACAGTGATAAATTCTGGTAATGTGGGACGCAAAGTAAACCATTCTGCTTCTGCCCATGAGTTTACAACTTGTTTAGCATAGGGGTTGGTTTTTGACAATTCCAAAACATCATGGAAAGCATCATACACCAACATAATTTTGCTGAGGGCGTTAGCTGCATAAGCGGCGATTTGTTCTCTTCCTTCCCCTCCCATTACCAAGGGTGTTTCTGAAGATGTTGATACAGAGTTGCTAGAAACTTGGAGTAAGTCAATTAAGGATTGAACATTGTAACCGCCGATCATTGTTCCCAGTAATTCTACTGCATCAACTGGTGAAACTAAGGGGCTGGTAATTTCTCCTTTAGCAATTCCAGTCAGAAATCCAGCTTTTACATAAGCAGCTTGGTCTACTCCAGGGGGAATGCGATCGCGTAATAAATTTAATAATAACTCTTCTTCGCCTGTTGGGGGATTTTTCAGTAATTCACATAATGCTGATGTTTGCTGTGCGTCTAATGGTAAGGGAGGAATACCCAGTTGGGCGCGTTCGGCAACCTGTTGACGATATTCTTGTAGCATGAGTTAGATTGTTCTCCTGTAATCTCTGGCTTTGATTATTATTTTATTGTAAGGGAATTGTTACAGGAGTTACTGGTAAACGAATTTGTCAGAAACAAACAATTTAGAGATTATAATTTTGAGTCTAGATAAGTTATTAAAAATATATAAGAATCGGGTTTGATTCTTATTCATTATACTGAGACTCAATCGTTAATTATACTCAACACGGCTTAATTACTTGATTCTCCGGGTAGGGGTTTAGCAGTGCTAAACCCCTACAAATCTGAGTTTTTCGTGATTTTACAAAAGTCCATGTCTCAACCGTTTTTAGTATAGAGGATGTTTACAAGGTTGGCGAGTGTGTAAAATGTGAATAGAAAAAACACACCACTGAAACAGTATTTTGTTAGCAATAAAACGTTTTAACTTTTATCACATCTGGATTTACAAATTAGGAAATTATTTTTGTGCTTCCCAGTGTGATGAAACAGGACTAACTAAAATAAACCTCTACAAAATAACAACTCATAAAATACCTAAGCGAAAAGCCAGACTTCCATTATCGCTTAGAGGGTGAAGGAACAAGTCCCTCATGGTGTATCAAATATTTTTAGATCCCCCTAAATCTCCCGATAAATTGGGGGACTTTGACTCTAGTTCCCCCCTTGCGAAGGGGATCTGTAAGTGCCTAAAATCACAACCTAAAACTTTTCAAACAACCTCTTAGATGTATTTAAATATAATTGTTAAAAATAATCTCCCATTAATTATGAAAAATTGCAATTACTATATCCGTTTTCTGCATGATTACTCAAATTTAGTAACCTACTATACGAATTGTTATGAAAAATCACACTAACGTAACAATATCGCAACTGTCACACTACCAACCAGGAAACTACTATCAGTTATTTCCCCAAAGTAGCAAGTACAGAAACGATAAGAACACGGATACACAGTTAATTCAGTCCTGTTCCCCAAAAAAAGCCGATGATAGAAACAGCAACTACCACCGAAAAACTCAATAAATTCGAGAAATTCAAAGCCGAAAAAGACGGACTCGCCGTTAAAAACGAAATAGAAAATTTTGCCCAAATCGGTTGGGAAGCAATGGACGAAAACGACCTCAACCATCGCCTAAAATGGTTAGGTGTATTTTTTCGCCCAGTCACTCCCGGTAAATTCATGATGCGAATGCGTTTACCTAACGGCATTCTCAACAGCAATCAAATGTCTGCTTTCGCAGAAGTGGTACAGCGTTACGGTGAAAATGGCAGCGCCGATATTACCACCAGACAGAATATACAACTACGCGGGATCAACTTTGAAGATATCCCAGATATCTTTAATAAATTTCACAAAGTCGGATTGACTACTATCCAATCTGGGATGGATAACATCCGTAATATTACAGGTGATCCTGTCGCAGGATTGGATGCAGACGAGTTTTATGATACTAGAGAATTAGTCCAGCAAATCCAAGATATGCTGACTAACAACGGTGAAGGTAATCCAGAATTTAGCAATCTTCCCCGGAAATTTAATATTGCAATTACCGGAGGAAGAGATAATTCAGTTCATGCAGAAATTAACGATTTAGCCTTTATTCCCGCTTTTTGGGGAAATGAAGATCAAACCCCAATCTTTGGTTTTAACGTCATTGTTGGTGGTTTATTTTCCGCTAAACGTTGTGAAGCAGCTATTCCTTTAAATGTTTGGGTATCTCCCGCCGAAGTTGTATCATTATGCAAAGTCATTGTCGAGATTTTTCGAGATCATGGCTTGCGTGCAAATAGACAAAAAGCCCGGTTAATGTGGTTACTTGATGAATGGGGGATAGAAAAATTCCGCGCAGAAGTGGAAAAGCGTTTTGAAAAATCATTATTACCCGCAGTAGCCAAAGATGAAATTGACTGGGAAAAACGAGATCATGTGGGAATATATAAACAAAAACAACCTGGATTTAACTACGCAGGTTTAAATATTCCCGTCGGAAGATTGTTTGCTGATGATATGTTTGAAATTGCCCGTTTAGCGGAAGTTTACGGAAGTGGAGAAATCCGCTTTACCGTAGAACAAAATATCATTATCTCTGATATTTCCGATTCCAGCTTAACAACATTTTTCACAGAATCTATATTAGAGAAATTTTCAGTTAATCCTGGTTTATTGATGCGATCGCTAGTATCATGTACTGGCGCACAATTTTGTAACTTTGCCTTAATAGAAACCAAAAACCGCGCCTTAGCAATGATTAAATCATTGGAATCTGAATTAACTTTATCACGTCCCGTGCGAATTCATTGGACAGGATGCCCTAATTCCTGTGGACAACCCCAAGTTGCAGATATTGGCTTAATGGGAACTAAAGTCCGTAAAAATGGCAAAATGTTGGAAGGTGTGGACATTTACATGGGTGGAACAGTTGGGAAAGATGCACATTTAGGAACTTGCGTCCAAAAAAGTATTCCCTGTGAAGACTTACAACCAATATTACGAGATTTACTTATTCAAAACTTTGGCGCAAAACTTAGGGAACAAGCCTTAATTTCTCATTAAATTAATCGCCAAAATCCAGAAATAACTGCAAACCCAAATTAAAACTGATTAAGAGTTAACAATGAGCAATATTTCCCGCAGAAAATTTATTATTACCTCCAGTGTCGCAGCCGCAACTTCTATCTTAGTACACGGTTGTTCATCTAGTAATTCTCAGTCAGCATCAACAGATAGTGCTGCTTCTTCTAATACCAAACTGGCTAACAATTCCACAGTTAGTAATGCCCCCAAAGTAGAAACAACCACAGCCAAATTAGGATTTATTGCTTTAACAGATTCCGCACCTTTAATTATTGCTAAAGAAAAAGGTTTCTTTGCTAAATATGGGATGACTGATGTTGAAGTCAGCAAACAAAAATCCTGGCCAGTCACTCGTGATAACTTGAAAATTGGCTCATCTGGTGGTGGTATTGATGGCGCACATATTCTTACCCCCATGCCCTATCTTTTGACCATGAATGATAAAGTGCCAATGTATCTTTTGGCGCGGTTAAATATCAATGGTCAAGCCATTTCCGTTGCTGAAAAATTCAAAGATTTGAAAGTTGGTTTACAAAGTAAATCACTTAAAGAGTCGGTAAATAAAGCAAAAGCTGATAAAAAATCTATCAAAGTTGCTATGACTTTCCCCGGTGGTACTCACGATTTATGGATGCGTTATTGGTTAGCTGCTGGCGGCATTAATCCTGATCAAGATGTAATTTTGGAAGCAGTACCACCACCACAAATGGTGGCGAATATGAAAGTCGGAACTGTTGATGCTTTTTGTGTTGGAGAACCTTGGAACGCTCAATTAGTCAGTCAGAAATTAGGTTATACAGCCTTATCTACAGGTGAATTATGGAATAATCATCCAGAAAAAGCCTTTGCTATGCGGAAAGATTGGGTTGATAAAAATCCCAATTCTACCCAAGCATTATTAATGGCAATCATGGAAGCACAACAATGGTGTGATCAGGCAGAGAATAAAGAAGAAATGTGTAAAATCTGCGCTGATAGAAAATACTTTAATGTTGCTGTAGCTGACATTTTAGAACGAGCTAAAGGTAATATTGATTATGGTGATGGACGCAAGGAACAAAACTTTGCATATCGGATGAAGTATTGGGTAGATAATGCTTCTTATCCCTATAAGAGTCATGATACTTGGTTTTTAACTGAAGAAATTCGTTGGGGTTATTTACCTAAAGATACGAAAGTGAAGGAAATTGTTGATCAAGTAAATAGAGAAGATTTATGGAAACAAGCTGCTAAGGCTTTGGGTGTAGCTGCTGCGGAAATTCCTACCAGTTCTTCTCGTGGTGTGGAAACATTTTTTGATGGGGTGAAATTTGATCCAGAAAAACCCGAGGAATATTTAAAGAGTTTGCAAATTAAGAAGGTGTAAGTAGTAGGGGTAATTCATGAATTACCCCTACCCATTACCTTTGGTGTATTTATTCAATTTTTAAGTCTCACGCAGAGGCGCAGAGGTGCAAAGAAGAGAAGGAAAAGAGATTTTTAATAATTTACTTAGGAGAAATAAATGGCTGCTATTGTTGGAAGTCGTAGAGTTGGTAGTAAACAACGGAAGGCTATTAATAAGTTTTTGATCAATAAGGTTCTACCACCGCTGTTTGGATTATTTGTTTTTCTGATGTTGTGGGAATTACTTTGTTTAATTCCTAGTTTTCAATTACCTGGACCGATAGAAACAATTCGGGAAACTTGGGACCCTTTTGTTATTCATCCTTTTTTTGATAATGGTGACAGTGATAAGGGTTTAGGTTGGCAAATATTGACCAGTTTAGGACGGGTTGCTTTAGGTTTTTCTTTAGCAGCAGTTGTCGGGGTTGTTTTAGGAATATTAATTGGTTCTAATACTTTTCTGTATAATGCTGTAGATCCGATTTTTCAGGTATTAAGAACTATTCCTCCTTTAGCCTGGTTGCCAATTTCTTTAGCGGCTTTTCAACAAGCTAATCCTTCGGCGATTTTCGTGATTTTCATTACTTCGATTTGGCCGATTTTAATTAATACCACAGTGGGTGTACAAAATATTCCCCAAGATTATGTAAATGTGGCTCGTGTTTTGCGGTTGCGAAAGGGAAATTATTTCTTGAAGATTGTGTTTCCGGCAACTGTTCCTTATATTTTTACGGGTTTAAGAATTGGTATCGGTTTATCTTGGTTGGCAATTGTCGCGGCAGAAATGTTAGTTGGTGGTGTGGGTATTGGTTCGTTTATTTGGGATGCCTATAATACGACTACTGAAACTAATATGAGTGAGATTATTATCGCCTTGGTATATGTCGGTTTGGTGGGATTAGTTTTAGATAGAATGGTGGCTTTTGTTGCCCAAAAGGTTGTAACAACAGAACAAAAATAATTCGTAATTATTTAAATTACCTGTTCTTATTAATATCCCCGACTTCTGACATTTATTCATAATTTACTCACACGCTCAAAAAGAAGTCGGGGATCTACTTCCCATTACCAATTACCTATTACCATTCATAATGAAGACTTTTTTAGAAATTGATCACGTAGATAAAATATTTAACCTCCCCAATGGTGGTAAATATATTGCTTTAAAAAATATTGAATTGAAAATTTCTGAAGGTGAATTTGTTTCTTTAATTGGACATTCTGGTTGTGGTAAGTCCACTTTACTGAATATTATTGCTGGTTTAGATCGAGCTAGTATTGGTGGTGTAACTTTGGAAGATCGGGAAGTCAGAGAACCTGGTCCTGATAGGATGGTGGTTTTTCAAAATTACTCTTTACTTCCTTGGTTAACTGTACGAGAAAATATCGCTTTAGCTGTGGATGAAGTTCATCAAAATCTACCTAAAGGAGAACGTCGGGGAATAATAGAAGAATATATTGATATGGTGGGTTTGCGACGTGCAGCTAACAAACGTCCTAGTGAATTATCAGGGGGAATGAAACAGCGTGTTGCGATCGCTCGTGCTTTAGCTACCCGTCCTAAGTTATTATTATTAGATGAGCCTTTTGGGGCTTTGGATGCCCTGACAAGGGGAAATTTACAAGCACAATTAATGACCATCTGCAATGAACACAGAATTACCTGTGTGATGGTGACACATGATGTTGATGAAGCTTTATTATTGAGCGATCGCATTGTCATGTTAACCAACGGACCAGAAGCACATATTGGGCAAATTCTCGAAGTTCCTATTCCCCGTCCCCGTCAGCGTTTAGAAGTAGTTAATAATCCCTGTTACTACGACTTGCGGAACGAAATAATTTACTTTCTCAACCAACAAAAACAAGCGAAAAAACGCCAGAAACAACCCACAGCACCAGCAATTATTTCTAACAACAACTTAGAAAAAGTTCATTTAGAAATTGGCTATATTCCTCTCACTCAAGCCGCACCTTTAATAATTGCCAAAGAAAAAGGTTTCTTTGCCGAATACGGTTTAGAAGTCAACCTCAACCCTGAAAATAGCTGGAAAGACATCGCCAAAGGTGTAGTAACTGGCAAACTTGATGCCGCCCAAATGGTAGCAGGAATGCCCCTAGCCCTGACATTAGGTGCAGGAGGTAAAAATCCGGTGTCAATGGTAACAGCTATGACCCTTTCCCGCAACGGTAGCGCCATTACTCTCAGCCAAGAATTATTCAACAGTGGAGTAAAAAACTTAACAGATTTCCAAGCTATTATTAACGCTGACTTAGACAAAACCCACACATTGGGAATTGTCCATCCTGCATCCATGCAAAACCTATTATTGCGCTATTGGTTAGCAGAGTCTGGGATTCAACCTGATGTAGATGTCAGCCTGATGGTAATTTCACCACAAGAGATGGTAACTGCCCTCCAAGAAGGAAAAATTGATGGTTACTGTGTCGGTGAACCTTGGAACTCTCACGCAGTTGATCAAAATGTGGGTTTTATCACCGCTATCACCTCAGAACTTTGGCATGGACATCCAGACAAAGTATTAGGAGTACGAGAAGATTGGGCGCTGGAAAATCCCCAAACACATCTAGCATTAGTCAAAGCCCTATTAGCAGCTTGTGAATATTGCGACGATATTCGCAACCGGGAAGAAGTTCTCAAATTAATTTCTCAACCTGACTATCTTGGTAGTAATTCTCTGCATCTTCGTCCAGGTTTAATAGACAATTACAAGCATGGTAATCATCAACAAACCCAAACTTCCCATCAGTTTTATTTCAACAAAGCCAATTATCCAGATCGTCATGAAATGCTATGGATTTTAACTCAATTAGCCCGTTGGGGTTTAGTAGCCTTCCCAAAAAATTGGGTAGAAGTAATTGATAGAGTTTGTCGTCCAGATATATTTGGTGCAGCCGCACGAGAAAGAGGCATTTTAGATATTGGTAGGGAAGAAATAATTCAATTATTTGATGGCAAAATCTTTAATCCTTCAGAACCAATAGAGTATTTAAAAAGTTTGGAAATTAAACGCCAGCTTCGCGTTGAAGAAATATTTATTTCGTAGGGCGGGGAGACCCCGCCCTCGTTTACCCATAATAATGAGTTGTAATAATTTAGGAATATATCATCATGACAACAATAAACTTTAATCACAAAACCCAACAATTAAAAACCCAGAAAAAAGAAGACTTCTTAGTAATTGATGGTGTCAACAAAATTTACCCCACTGCTGAAGGTCCATACACCGTCCTAGATGACATTAACCTCAAAGTTAGTGAAGGTGAATTTATTTGTTTAATTGGCCATTCCGGCTGTGGAAAATCAACACTACTCAACATGGTTTCTGGATTTAATAAACCTACCAACGGTGTCGTGTGCTTACAAGGTCAACCCATAACCGAACCCGGTCCAGACCGAATGATGGTATTTCAAAACTATTGTTTACTACCTTGGTTAAATGTTTTTGATAATGTTTATTTAGGTGTTGATTCCGTATTTCCTAACAAAAGCCAAGCCGAAAAACGGGCAATAGTTAGAGAACATTTAGCAATGGTAGGGTTAACAGAAGCAGCCCAAAAGAAGCCCGGTCAAATATCTGGAGGAATGAAACAAAGAGTTGCGATCGCCCGTGCTTTAGCCATTCGTCCCCAACTCCTCATTTTAGATGAACCATTCGGCGCTTTAGATGCCATTACTAAAGAAGAATTACAAGAAGAATTACTACAAATTTGGTCAGATCATCAAGTCACCGTTTTAATGATCACCCATGACATTGATGAAGCCCTTTTTCTTGCTGACAGACTCGTAATGATGACAAACGGACCAGCAGCAAATATTGGCGAAGTTTTAGAAATACCCTTTTCTCGTCCTCGCAACCGTCGCCGCATTATGGAAAATCCAGAATATTACAACTTACGAAACTACGCTTTAGACTTCCTCTATCGTCGCTGCGCTCATGTTGATGAGTAATTGGCATAATCCGTAATTGGTAAAAAGCCCCACAATAGCATCTGATCACGAAATTGAAGCAGAAATAATTAATCATCAACCGATTTTAATGGCTGAAGAATAATTGTCTCACTCAAAGGTGCAAAAGTAAGAATATAAAGAATTATGAAAATCATACATTCCTCTTGATTTTCTCTGCATATCTGCGCCTTTGCGTGCAATAAAAAATCCTAAAATCATGAATGAATTTACCAAAACACTTTGTCCTGTAACTGTTCACACTCCCCCACTAAAAAGGAATTAGGAAGTAACAGGGATAGGAG
>NZ_VIKX01000044.1:0-9165 GCF_009711935.1 Dolichospermum sp. UHCC 0259
TTATCTCATTTACGCCGCAGTGTACTAGGTACAAACTGGATTAAACCAGAAATTTACCAGCAATTTGCGAAAGAGATATTGAAAATCAAAGTAACGATATCTCACATTACTTCATCTAGTACATCTTTTTGGACAATAGGAGGGAATTCTGACGACCTTACAGAATATGGCACAAGTTATATAGATAGTGCCAAACTTTTGGAAAAAGGATTAAATCGTCAAGACCCCAGAATCATTATTTTTTTATCACATTACCGAGCATTTACAGACTTTTGCAGATGTGGCTTTTCATGATGAAAAAGAGCGTCAAGATTGGTTTAAAAAAGCCAGAAAAATCTTAAAAAAGGGTAACGCTCTGACTTTAATAAAGCAGATGGATGAATTTATTATAAAAACTACTGGAGAGAGTTGTAAAACAATGGTTTCACAGCGAGATTATCTTTTACGTGCATACCGTGAAGGGCGGTTGAATTACGCTAAAATTTTATTAGAAAACCTACCGATTGGTAGTGGGGCTTTTTGATTGTTTAATCAGACAGGTTGTCAATTTAAGAATGAAGGGTAACAGTAAATTTTGGTTAAAAGATAATGCAGAAATTATGTTACATCTCCGCTGTCAATGGATGGCTGGTAATTGGAACAATTTCTGCGATTCAATTTTAACTTCCTTCATTAAACCAAAACCTGTTGGATAAATTTTATACTTAAAGTCGCTCATTGGCAGACTTTTGTAATAAAGAATACGTCAATTTCTTGTTGTTTAATTAAATAGTTTATTTAGAGAAGAATCAAAATATTGCCTATCCTATCTTTTGGGGAATACATCCAAAGGATAATTTATAGTGAAAATACTCCCTAATTTAGTTATTTAATTTACTGGTATCTTCAGTGTATAAAATAATAATTGCCCCCACCTCACTAACTTACTTGTTCAAACTGTAGATTCTCAAGGACAAAAGCGACTCTACAATTTTGATATCATTCCCCAGCGCAAAAAACCTGGGTATGTCGGTATTCAAATTGCTAATGCAATTCCTGGACAGCAAAAATTATTAATAGATGAAAATCGTCAAGTTACAGTTGATGATATTGAAACTGGGCTAAAAATTGCTATAAAACGTGGTTATACCAATAGCAATGACCCTATTGTTCCTAAAGTCCGACAACTTTTAGCTTTGTTACGCACTAATAAAGTTACTATTTCTGAAGCAGCTAAATCTGTTGATGTGCCACTAGAAGTAATTTTAGAATTAGGGAAAATAGCAATTAATCAACGCTATTGTCAAAAGCTTATTCCTGATTGTTAACTTCAATTATACAGCGTATTTTAGGGTAATGAGGTACAGTGACGCAAGCCATATCAGGATATCTAGGATTTGAGGATGTACAGGATATGATTTTGATGTTTGTGGTGTGGTAATTTTTTCAATTTAGTCACTTTTAAAAAAGTGAAATAATGTTAAAATGATTGTTCAATTAGGCAATTTATTAGTATAATCAGCAAATTATCAAAACTCTACTCCCAAATTACTACATCAAACAACAAAAACATCCTGTAAATTCTCAAATCCTGGACATTATCTCAACTTACTTCGACCCTTCGACAGGTCTTACAGTGAGCCTGTCGAACTGCTCAGGGCATCGCAAGCTCAGTACAAGTCGCGGTAGTTGAGCGTAGTCGGAACTCGATAACCAACTGATTCAGACAAAAATACAAATTATGAACAGAGAATATTTAATTAACTTTCTCAAAAAAAACTTAACCACCATTAAAAGTTATGGTGTAACTTCCTTAGCTTTATTTGGTTCTTATGCAAGAGATGAAGCAAAAACTACTAGCGATATTGACTTATTAGTAGAATTTCAAGGAAAAGTTACCTTTGATAAATATATGGATTTAAAATTTTTCTTAGAAGATAACTTATCTTTATCCGTTGATTTAGTCACCAAAAAAATGTTGAAACCTCAAATTATTGATGCTGTAGAAAAGGACGCTATTTATGTCGCGTAGCTTAAAACTTTATTGTGATGATATTTTAATTAGTTGTGATAAAATTCTCCGTTATACTCAAGGATTGGATGATCAGAGTTTTTTTGGTGATGAATTAAGATTTGATGCAGTAATTAGAAATTTACAGGTTATTGGAGAATCAGTTAAACAAATTCCCCCAGAAATAAGAAATAAATATCCAGATATTGAATGGCGCAAAATTGCCGGATTGAGAGATATTTTAGTTCATGCTTATTTTTCATTAGAAGATGAGATTATTTGGGATATTATTCAAACTAAAATTAGTTCTTTGAAATCACCAATTTTAATTATTATTTCTCAAGAATTTTAAGTTAATGTATTAACTAACAAAAAAATCACGCATCTTGTAAAAACATCTCTTTTTTGACTGAAGTTCTAAACTGGTGCAAACTGGTGCAAAAGAGTGTTTCTTATCTGTTCCCGTATGGCTAACGCCACGCTATGCTATCGGCTGATGCTCACGGCGAAGCCTGTTCCCTTTTCTTGTAAAATCGCCCAAAGTTTCTTCACTCTTGCATGAGTGCCTTTTGCTTTGCTATAACGACAATTTTCAATGCTAAACTACTTATTCCTCCCTCCATAGAGGGAATAGTAGAACCATAACTTTATATAATCCAGATTAATTGGATTATATGAATTAAGTAACATACTCATGGATTTTTATCTCTTGCACCAAAGTTTTTATTTTCATAAATTGCTCCTGAATTTCTGCTTGATTTAAATTGATTGCATCTGTATTTATAATCAAATTGACAACATTTGTTAATTCAGCCTGTTGCTTGTGATTAGAAACTTTGAGTTGTGCCAGTTCCTGTTCTCTAGTTGAAATTACCTCATTTAATCGCTCAACTTCTGACGTTAATGGTGCAATTGTTTTTTCTAATTCTGAGTTGACAACTTTTGCGGCTTGCTTAGAAAATGTGTTATTCCAACTGTTTTGAGTGGCTTGTTCTAGTCCCTTTTCTAAATCAGCTATTCGTTGCTCTAATTGCTGGTTTGTGACTTGAAGATGTTGAACTGCGGCTAACTGTCTTTCTGTTTCAATTAACTGCTGAACTAACTTTTCCTTGTCTTGTGTCATTTTTTGAGCGTGTTGTTGAGCAGCTTTTAATTCTACTCCGGCAGCTTGAAGAGCAGCTTCACGAATTTCGATAAATTTACCCAGTTCTGCTTCTGCTTTTTCTTGTTCGCGTTGTGCTAAAGCTTCAGCAATTTTTTGTTCTACCTGTTGTGCAGTAAAAGTCTCTTGTAAACGAGTCGTTCTACTCTGAGCCTGATTTAGTGGCATTTCCAATTGAATTTGTTCTGGTTTCAATAACTCTTTTGAGAACGACCCTTGGGCAACCACAGAGTCCAAAAGCACCCACCAGCATTCATTGCCATTTACCTCCCACTTGGCGGTAATAATCCCTTTGTAACCATTCCAGATTCCATGATCAACAATGACAATTCGCATCCCCGGCGCAAATTCTGGCGCATCTACTTGTTCGTTACTGGCAGCAGCAACAGTAGTGGAATTAGTTGTTTTTGGACTGGCTTTTGGATTTGTTCCAGTCTTTTCTGCTGTTGCCTTGACTTGTGCGGCTGTTTTCTTGCCAGAATTGACCAGTTCTTTGACAAGGTGATCAGTTACTTTAGTCAGTTGACTAAGGGCAGCAACACTCCAGTTCTGGACTTTTTCTCGCACTAAACGTTGGATTCGCTCTGGCAGTTGCTCAAACCAAGCGTAAATTTTCATGGCTGAGGAGGCAATATAGCGAGATGCGCCAAAATCATTACTCAATAGCCAGGTGTTAAAAACCTGTTTACCATTTGGGCAAAAAGCGATGCAATTGTAGTAAATATCTTGCAATGCTTGACCACTAGCGAGTAAGCCATCAAAAGTCTGACGGACAAAGCCGATAAAGTTAGCTAGGGTAGTTTTGGCTTTGTTTTGCAGTTCGGGGTCTGTAAATTGGTTGTAATCGAAGTTGTAGTTGAGAGCAAAGGGCGCAACTGCATCAGCTTGTTTGTCAGTGTATTGTTCTAATTCTTGTTGTGCAGTTACTGGAATTTCTGCTAGAGCTACCCTAAAACCTTGATATTGTGTCATCATAATCTTGACCTCGAATATATAGTTTCGGCTTCAGATATGTAGTTTTGACATCTTTGATGGTTTGGAATTCTATATAGTTTTGACCGCTATATAGTTTGGACTTCTGATATGAGGTCTGTTTCTGACCCCGACTATATTATTGGGTTTGTTTCTTAAAAGGCGATCGCGATCTTTGGACGGAAGGCGATCGCCTTTTTGCTTTTTATATTATATACCATTCTAGCTATATATATAGCGAAAAGACAATATTTAAATTTAGCTTGCTATATAATTGAGTTTAGATATAAAAAAAACTAGCTATAAATGCCTTAGTGCAGGAAACTATGAGAGAAAACCGAAAAAGGATAGGCTCTTAAAGCATGATTCGTTGGCGACTTAGAATATTAATGGCCGAGAAAAAAATTAGTAATAAAGAACTAGCGGCACTCTCAGATATACACCCAACATCTATCTCAAAGCTGAAAAATACTGATGAGATTGAACAGATTAGCGGTAGAGTTCTGAACAATTTGTGTAACGGCTTAACAAAGGCTTACCGCTCCCGTGGTGAAGATAGAATTATTA
Organism: Dolichospermum sp. UHCC 0259; assembly: GCF_009711935.1. Classification (GTDB taxonomy): domain Bacteria; phylum Cyanobacteriota; class Cyanobacteriia; order Cyanobacteriales; family Nostocaceae; genus Dolichospermum. The sequence goes on from NZ_VIKX01000044.1 coordinate 4,692, forward strand.
CTCCAGGCGATCTGTTTGACTATACTTTTGATAGTGATGGAAATTATACTGAATCAAATGTCTAAAAGTGAATACAGAACAGAAGACGCACAGGTAGAGTAAATGATTCTTTTGTATGAAGTGTGTCAGCGTCTAAACCATGAAGGTGAATCCATTACAATGGATGCAATAAACACCCAAGTTAACCAGATATGGGATGAATTAATAACAAATGAAGAATCTAACAGAAGCTAAGTATTTTTATGACTAAGTAGGTTGATCTTTCTGGTTATTGGACAGAAGACAAAAACACATCTATTCAAAAAGCTAAGGAAATGACTGGATTAGACAAAAGAACTCTATCATCTGCCAAAAAAGGACAGTTAGATCGTGGACATTTTAAAACTCTGTTTAAACTCAGAGATTCTGTTTAAACTCAGAGATTTAGCTTCTGAACTTGCGGGTAAACCCCTAACTCTCGAAGAGATTTTTAGTAAAGAGTGATGGGCTAAATATCGAAAATTTTGCAACCATTCCCCAAATAAAAACCTGTAGTTGAATAAATTTATTTTCTTAAATCAGATGAATGAACTATTTTCTATCATTCCCGACAAAATCCGAGATAAACTACCACTGACGGCAGATATAAAACAACTGCTTCAACAACAAACCATTAGTCAACATACCCCAGGCACAATTTTAAAAGATTTTCAAACTATTTTAGAATTTCTCCAACCTGATGGCGTTGAAGTTAGTAACACTCATCACCAATTCTCCCTTAAATACCTGCAACAGCTTAACTCTCTATTAAGTTCTCCCATAGATATTAATTTTAAACGTCCTGTCCAAAAATCTTACCCCTATATTCACGGTCTTTATTTCCTTCTCCGCGCTTCTGGACTATCTCAACTAATTACCAAAGGTAAAAAGAGCAAATTAGTTTTAGACCCAAAATTTCTGCAAATTTGGCAGAATCTTAACCCCACAGAACAATATTTTACACTATTAGAATCTTGGTTAGTTTGGGGAGATAATAAACTATTAGGCAACGAAAGAGATATGTTTGACCAAGCATATCTGTGTTTATTCTTTTGGGAAGATATGCCAGAAGCAGGATTAAAATTTAATAGTTATTTAGAACAAGATAAATTAGGTTATTTTCCTGGATTCCATAATCTCGCTCTTTTGCATTTATTTGGTTTAATTGAACTAACATCAGGACAACCACAACCCGCTAAAGGCTGGCGTTTTACTGATGTTAAACCTTTGCCTTTGGGTAATGCAATTATGGCTATATTAACAGAAAGCCGTACAAATATCCAAATAGAAGATTATGCTAAATTTCGGTTAGATTTTCGGATAGCTTTTGAGACTTTAAAACCTTATTTTCAACCCTATTTCCCCGAATGGTCACAAACTTTAGTGATTGCAGAAGGCGGTTTTACTGAAGGTACTTATATATTTAAAGTTACTTTACAGGATACTTGGCGACGCATTGCTATTCCTAGTCATTTAAATTTAGATGAAGTAGCTACAGCAATTGCCGAAGCCTTTGATTTTGACCCTCGACATCTGTACACATTTATCTACCAAGACCGCACAGGCAGAATTCTTGAATTTGACCATCCTGAACTTGAATCTAACCCCGATACCAGCGATTTTCGCTTAGGTGATTTATCCCTAGAAATAGAAAATCATTTACAATTTATCTTTGATTTACGGAATGAATGGGAATTTGATTTATATCTAGAAAAAATTGACCCCGATCATGGGGAGATACAAGAATCGCAAGTTTTAGAATCTCATGGTCAACCACCAGAACAAGAAGAAGAATATATAGTATGTTTTATAGAAGATGAATGGACGATAGAGTTGAAAAAACCTGATGATGATTAAAGTTAAGGTTATTTAAAGTTAAATAGATTAGTCAAAAAATGGTTTTAAAATGTCCACTGCACCAAACCCGACTTCCCAACAAATTAATGCTTCTGTTCCCCAAGAAACTATTACTGGGGTAGTAGAACGCCTCACTTTTTATTCGGAGGAGTCCGGTTACACAGTGGCACGCTTAACTCGCTCCAGTATTAAAGATTTAACAACCATTGTTGGCAGTTTTGCTAATATTCAGCCCGGACAAACACTACAACTAACGGGTTTTTGGCGGGAACATCCCCAATATGGACCACAATTTCAAGTAATCAATTATAAAGAAACCAAACCAGCTACACTTACAGGTATCGAAAAGTATTTGGGCAGTGGATTAATTAAAGGTGTGGGACCCGTCACAGCAAAACGGATTGTTGCCCATTTTGGAGTAGAAACCCTAGAAATTATTGAAAATCAAATTGACCGTTTAATTGAAGTGAATGGCATAGCCAAAAAACGGATCAAGTTGATCAAAAACGCCTGGGAAACCCAAAAGGCTATCAAAGAAGTGATGGTGTTTCTGCAAGGACATGGCGTTTCTACTATCTATGCAGTCAAAATTTATAAACAGTATGGAGATAAAGCGATCGCTGTAGTCACCAATAACCCCTACCAATTAGCTACTGATATCTATGGTATTGGGTTTCTCACTGCTGATAAAATAGCCCGTAATTTGGGAGTTCCCGCCGATTCCCAGTTTCGTTACTGTGCCGGACTTGTTCATGCTTTGAGTGAAGCTGCTGAAGATGGTCATTGCTACTTACCACAACCAGAACTGATTGAGTCCGTAATTAAACTACTGACTACTGAATCTCATCAGCCCACAGAACAGGCAATAACTCAAACTATCACAGACATGGCTTTGAAAGATGAGTTAATTAGGGAAAAGGATGGTGATACATTACTTTGCTACAAGCCTACCTATTATCATACAGAGAAAAACTTAGCAGAACTTATACATGAACGTTTGAATAAACCTGTTACTACTGACATTCCCCGCGTTCGTGCTTGGCTAGAAAGATTTACACAAACTCAAAAAATTGAACTTTCCCAACAGCAACAGGAAGCTGTAGAAATGGCTGCTTACTCGCAGATCATGATTCTTACAGGGGGTCCAGGTGTTGGTAAAACTTTCACTACCCATACCATAGTCAGTTTATGGAAGGCGATGGGTAAATCCATTGCTTTAGCTGCACCAACTGGAAGGGCAGCACAACGTTTGGCGGAAATGACTGGTTTAGAAGCAAAGACCATACATCGTTTATTGGAATTTGACCCCAGAACCAGGGGTTTTAAATCTGACAACGATAATCCGTTACCTCAGACAGCAATTATTGTTGATGAAGCCAGTATGTTGGACTTATTTTTAGCATACTCCTTAGTCAAAGCAGTTTCCGTCGGCGCACAACTTTTGTTGGTAGGAGATATTGACCAGTTACCATCAGTGGGACCAGGTAGTGTACTTGCTGATTTGATAAATTCTGGTAGAGTGCCAGTGGTGCGACTAACTCAGGTATTTCGTCAGGCTCAACAGAGTGCGATTATTACTGCTGCTCATCAAATTAACCGGGGTCAGTATCCCACCATCGAACCAATCAGTAATTCCCCAGTCTCTGACTGTTTGTGGCATGGAGGGGGATTTCAGCCAGAACATGGGGTGCAAACAATTTGCGAATTAATTACAGACTTAATCCCAAAATTAGGATTTAACCCTGCTACGGATGTACAAGTGCTTTGTCCGATGTCAAGGGGTTTAGTGGGTACTCGCAATCTGAATACGGTATTACAGGAATTAATTAATCCTAAAAGTCCCGATAAGGTAGAGATTACCAGGGGTGGGATGACGTTGCGGGTAGGTGACAGAGTAATTCAGCAGACTAACGATTATCAAAGAGAAGTTTTTAATGGTGATTTAGGAATTATCACGGACATAGACACTGTTGAACAAGAAATAAATGTGCAATATGGCGAACGTTCTGTAGTTTATGATTATGCTGACCTCAATGAAATTACTTTAGCTTGGAGTGTTTCTATACATAAATCCCAAGGTTCTGAATATCCGGTGGTGATTTTGCCTTTTTATATGCAGCACTATATGATGTTGAGTCGTAATCTACTTTATACAGGTTTAACCCGTGCTAAAAAGTTAGCAATTGTAATTNAAAATGAGAATTGCTGGTTTCCAATGGCACGTTTAATCAAAATACTGTTTCTAGCACCGCTGACCCGCAAATTTGGGCGGCTGCGTTGGAAGGGTTTTTCAGTCCAGTGAGTGAGCGCTTGTCGAGACGGTCTGACCAAGCGGTTCAGGAGTTGCTGCAACGTCCTAATATTCAATTTCTACCTGAAGGTACAGAAGTTTCAGTGGTTGTCAATAATTTTTTACAAGTTGCCCGGTAAACTAACTGCGCCCACAACGGGTGGGTTTCTTGGAGGTTGTTATGAAACAATTTACTACTTTTGTTATCACTACTAGCGTATTATTGCTGGGGATTACAGCACCTATTGTCCAGGCACAAACTCCTGCTTATCGCTTTATTGACAGGGATATAGCTGCAAAAACGAGAAT
>NZ_VIKX01000044.1:9258-10545 GCF_009711935.1 Dolichospermum sp. UHCC 0259
GACATAACCCTACTGCAAATCAACTAATTTCTCAAGAATATCGCTTGAAACAAGATCAAGAAACAGCAATAGAACGACCGTTAGCAGAAAAACCTGGTGTCCGTCTAGTATCAGTAGTTGCTTTGGTAGGAGTGGTTATTGCTTCTGCTTCAACCCTCTGGTTTGGATTTCTGCAACCCAAACCTCCTGCTAAACAAGCGGCGAAAACTGCTAATCCTTCTCCCAGTAATGAACCAGTTTTAGATGAGTCTGCTGACCTTAAAAGCCGATTAGCTTTTCAAGATCAACAGCAACAACTCAATGTCAAACCAATTTCTGCTACATCTCCGAGTCCAACATCACCAGCTAAACCACAACCATCATCACCAGTACGGACAGTCCGACAGACTATTTCACCTCGCACTACTGCTGTTAGAGTTGCTGAACCTGCACCCAGTCTTAGGCGGTATTCTTCCCCAACTTCGGTAAATTCACCTGTAACTCGTACAGTCCCACGAACAATTCAACGACCAGTACAACAAGCTGAAAATAATGTTGATCCTTTGCAACAATGGAACAAATTAGCCAGTTTGGGACAGTCACAAATCGGTAACTCAACAATAGCCTCAACTCAAGAGAATCCAACAACACCGACAGCAAATAATCAAACTCTCAAAACCTTAAAATCAAGTACACCCAATCCCCAAGAAGCTGAACTACAAACAGTTTTAATTGGCTCTAAAAGTGTTGATACTCAAGCTAATTTAACTCCCGGTATGGTGGGTATCCTCAACCGTACACCTGCAAATTTAGTCAATTCCAATGTCAGCAGCAATAAGGATGTAGCACTGGGTACTTCTGTGCCTGCTAAAGTGATCATGCCGATGATATGGGACGAGGGTGGTAAAAATCCCAATGACCGCTTTGCTGTGGAGTTAACTAAACCTCTCAAAGCTACAGATGGTACAGAGGCACTTCCTGTTGGTACTGTTATCGTCGCTAAAACCACAGCAGTGGGTAAAAAAAATAATTTAGTTTCAGCTACTGCGATCGCTTTAGTTTATCCTGACTCCCAAGGTACAGTCAAACAGGAAACAATACCAGCTAGTACACTATTAATTCGTGGTAACAACAAGCGACCATTGATTGCTCAAAAGCTCAATGATGTGGGGTCAGAAATTGCTCAACAAGATTTGTTGGTGGGATTACTCAGTAGCTTGGGAAAAGTAGGTAGCATCGTCAATCAACCCCGAACTCAATCTAGCACTGTTGTTTCCAATCAGCAATTCTCATTTTGAAAAAAATAAA
>NZ_VIKX01000045.1 GCF_009711935.1 Dolichospermum sp. UHCC 0259
CCTACTTCTACCTACCCTATAAACTCTCGAAAGTGGGGGGAGAGTGAAAAACTACTCACGTAAGTTATATAAAGTTTCTAATGATGGATTTGTCATTGCATTTAGCGTTAGTTGATTAGAACGCTTTAAAGCAATATCCTGTGTTAATTTATCTGCTGTTAATGTTGTAAATCCTTTTTCTCCAGGTTCTCTAATCACACCTTTATTACCTTGAATATCCATATATATGTATGGACTACTGTATCTATCACTAAAAGGTGGAGATGATTCTACTCTTTCATAAGAAACTTGAGTTCGACCAACCGGACCCATAAGTTCTCCTAGATATCTAATACCAGTTGGAAGACCTCTATCAATTTCAATATCCCATTGAAACTTTTCTAGTCCTGGAATATGAAAAATCTGCTGACCAATAGAACCAGAAATTATTTCGGGAGGAATATCAGAATAAAGACTATCTCGCAAAAATTTGAGAAATTCAAAGAAACTTGATTTACCAGCACCATTAGCACCAACAATAATTTCTAGTGGTTGTAATGGTGCTTGAAAATTTCCAAAAGGGCGATAACCTTGGATATTAACTGATTTTAATCTCATATTGTTTTGTCTTCATTTGTACTTTCTCCTATTTTAATCTTTTCTAACGAATCGGATTATGTACAGTCACTAACTTTGTCCCATCAGGAAAGGTAGCTTCTACTTGAACATCATGAATCATTTCTGGTACACCTTCCATGACATCATCACGAGTTAATAATGTTGTGCCGTAACTCATTAAATCTGCTACAGTTTGACCATCTCTTGCACCTTCCAAAATAGCAGCAGAAATAAAGGCAACTGCTTCGGGGTAATTCAATTTTAAACCTCTATTTTTACGTCTTTCTGCCACTAAAGCAGCGGTGAAAATTAATAATTTATCTTTTTCTTGGGGTGTAAGCTGCACGTTTTTCTCCTGTAAATTTGCCAAAGTTGAATAATTAAGATCCCCGATTTCTTTTTTTATTTTGTAAATAAATTATCAATTAATATCAGAAGTCGGGGATCTCGGTCTTTTGTTCTATATTTGCCATACTCTAGGAATACAATTACCACGATTTAGACAAGATACTCGTAACATTTGCCAAATATTTGTAAACCAATTTCTGACTTCTGATGTAGAATTACCACGATATCGGCACAAAAATCCATGTTGTAAGCGAGTTACCCCAGCATCAGAGTTTTGAATAATTAAAGAACGGGCTTGGTTGATGATTTCTGGAGATATGGGAAAACCAATCCCAACAAAACTACCAACAACAGGATTTTCTTTTAAACCATGAGGGCTGTGAAATACTTGTTCGCTACCGGGGACGATTTGTCTATCAATCCATAGGGGTATACCATTTTGCCAGATTTCTGTGTGCGATCGCATTTCTCCCTGTACAAATTTTTCACCCCTAGCACTCCGTCCAAACCGCGTAATTTCCCAACCTAAATAACTGGCATCTGTCGCTAATTCTACCCGTAAATCTTGCCGATAAATTCCCCCATTAAATAAAATCGTTTCTTGGGGTAAATATTCTAAACAAGCATGAGCATCAACTTGGATATTTACGGTTTGTCTTGCTGGTAAGCCATTACTGCGATATATTTTACCAGCAGCGGCTGTAGTGATCAAGGCGTTTGTATCGGGTTGGAGGTGAATATGAGAGGATAGGCGATCGCCCCCCACAATCCCCCCAGCAGTATGTAAAATCACACTATGGCAAATTTCTTGTCCTTCCGGGTAAAAGGGGCGTTGTACCTTTAATGGGGCTTGATGGTGGTTATAAATTAACTGAGTGGAATCTTGGCGATGACCATAAACTAAGTTAAGTTGACCATGCCAACCCTGTATCATCTGAGAGTTATCAATCATTTATAGGGTAGAGTAAAAATTAAGCACCTGATTTATTCGGTTTAACATATTATTCAACAATTTATGACAATATTTTGGTTGGCATTAGCTGGCATTATTGGCTGGTTTATCAGTTTACTAGCCGGTGGTGGGAGTTCATTAATTCTCATGCCTATCGTTGGCACATTTTTAGGGGCAATAGCTATTGCACCTGTCATTACTATTAGTGGCATATTTGGCAACAGTGAAAGAGTATTTGTTTATTGGCAAAAAATTAATTGGGATATCGTTAAATGGGAGTTACCAGGAGCAATTTTTGGCGGAATTTTAGGAGCTTTTACACTTACAAAACTTAAATTAGATTGGTTAAGTATTTTAGTTGCCATATTTCTGATTTTTTCGGCTGCTAGTTACTTTTTCAAGAATGAAGAAAAATCTTTCACAGTCAAAGCTTGGTATTTTTTACCAGCAGGTTTCGTTTATGCTTTTTTCTCTGGTTTGATAGGGAGTATGGGTCCTGTATTAGCTCCTCTTTATATTAACTATGGCTTACAAAAAGAAGAATTACTAGCAACTCAGGCAACAAATCGAGTGATTGTTCATCTCGTTAAAGTTGTTGTCTATAGTTTTTTTGGGGCTTTCAAATTACCATATATTGGTTATGGAATTGTCCTTGGTTTAGCTGCTTTACCTGGTAACTGGTTGGGACATTTAGTTCTCCAGAAAATTAGTGAAAAACAATTCCGGCAACTGGTTATATCTTTTGTCATGTTCAGTGGTGTCCTGATTTTATGGCAGCAAAGAGAATTATTAGTTTTTTGGTAAAATAACTTTTCATTTAATTTTTGCCACTTAATTTGATTAAAATATCTAATTTCTGTATCTGATGAAAACTATAGGAATAATATTTGATTCTTGAAAATATACGTAAGGTCTATTAATGACAGTGTAACGCACCAAACTCTTGATTATCCTGCGTTACGGATTTTATTTTATAGCGTGGCTGCCATACATACCCTGCAATACTTTATGAAGATGTAGATTTTCCGTCTCTAGCGTAATTTTCCTCAAATCCACAATCATAAATTTTGGACTTTAGACTTTAGATAAATCATCCAAAATCCAAAATCCAAAATCTAAAATTGTTTAAGCCATTTGATTTTCAATCGCCCAACGTGCTAATTCAGTACGGTTGTGGAGATTGGTTTTGCCCAACATATTGGACACATGGCTTTCAACAGTTCGCTGACTGACATTTAATTCTTCAGCGATTTCGCGGTTTGCTAAACCCCTAGCGACAAACTGGACTACTTTCAGTTCTGTTGGGGTTAACTGGACATCGAAAGGAACTTGGATACGAGAACCGTTGTCCCCGCCCTTGGTTTGATGTTCTTTCCAACGCACAGTTTGCTTGAGTGAGGATTCTACTTGTGCTACGAGTTCTTCAGGTTCAAAGGGCTTGATCATATATACGTCAGCACCTTTATTTAACCCCTTAACTCGGTCTGCACTTTGACCTTTAGCTGAGAGGAAAAGAACGGGAATCCAACTAGTTCGTTCAGTCTTGCGGACTTCTTCGACAAAAGTGTATCCGTCCATTTCCGGCATCATCACGTCACAGATGATCATATCTGGAACTTCGGTTTCTAGAAGATCCAGAGCTTCTCTACCATTTGCAGCCGTGATGACTTCGTAGCCCCGGAACTCTAAGTAATCCTTCACCAGCAAGATGAGGTTAGGGTCATCATCAATAAGTAGAAGTCGTTTGTGGTCTTTCATGCTGGGTTCTTTCATAACAGTGGCACTTCTCGCGCTTCGATCCATTAAGGTATTGATATAGTTATCCCGTATGGTGGATGACTTAGGATGTTGTCTTTTTTCCCACTTAACTTACTTTAACTCACCGAAGTCTTAAAAGTGTTAGTTACTTTCAACAGACTTGCAAGTGAATGGAAAAAGTCTAGTAAGGATACGTATAGCAGTAGTCTTTATAATGCGCTATTATAGATCCATTTGAAAGTTGCAGGCTGAAAACCCTGATCAAATTATCGTCCTTGTGATTCACAAGTCGGTATTTTTTTCAAGATGACCCTAGCTCAAAACTCACCCGCGCTTTCATTGGTAAACTGCTGCTGTACTTATCCTTCGGATGTTCAGCCTCCATTTGGAGGTACAAAATCAACCGGGGAATGTTTTGGCCAAGCATGGGTTAAAAATATAGATTTCTTCACCATACTCGTTGCCAATCTACTGGTCTTGGATGACCTACTCTAATGACTTCTGGATTTAATTGGCGATACCAGACCCCATCTAGGTAAACTACTATTATCGTTCTAGAACAACAAACACGCAAGTTTTTGACTTGGGCTGTGAAGATGCCTATGGAATAACGATGTGTTAACTGATGGGTTGATCGCTCTCCCAGTCCTGGTTAACAGCATTACCAAGTTCTAGACTAGCCGATTTGTAACAGAATTGAGCATTTATCTGTTTTGGGCAATAGGTAATTGGTAATTGGTAATTGGTAATGGGTGATTGATAATTACTCCCCAGTCCCCAATCCCCAGTCCCCAGTCCCCAATCCCCAATCCCCAGTCCCTAGTCCCCTAGTAGTTTTAGGGATGAGACGACTGTTTGTGGATCATTGTGATGTTACTCATTGAGTAGATCCCTGATTACAGTTCTATAACAATTTCCCAAGTTTGCAAATAAAGTTGTCCATATCAAAATATTCATTACTTACGCAACAAACCCTGACAACTAAAATAATTGGATATTTGCACTTAAGTGTCGCCACCCTCATCTTAGTTCGGAAACCCGTACACAAGCCATGATTGCTATTGGGTCCCAGATAAAGCTAAATTAGCACTCATGAGTCGAGAGTGCTAATTTAGCAAAAAATTTTGTATGGCAGCTGTATCTCTAAGCGTTTCCACCGTTAAGCCCCTGGGCGATCGCGTTTTCATCAAAGTGAGCGCCCCCCAAGAAAAAACCGCAGGCGGTTTGTATTTGCCCGATAATGCCCAGGAAAAACCCCAAGTAGGCGAAATCGCCGCTGTTGGACCTGGCAAGCGCAATGACGACGGTACTCGTCAAACAATGGATATTAATGTTGGCGATAAAGTGTTGTACTCCAAGTACGCTGGCACTGATATCAAGTTGGGTACAGATGAGTATGTACTCCTTTCTGAAAAAGACATTTTAGCAATTGTCAACTAATTGGACATGGGTGATGGGTAAGGAGTTTTCCTAATTACCTGTTCACCACTCACCAATTCTTTTGAAAATTTAATTAATTTACTACCGGAATTTAGACTTATTATGGCAAAGCGCATTATTTACAACGAAAATGCCCGTCGCGCTCTAGAGCGTGGTATTGATATTCTCGCTGAAGCTGTAGCTGTTACCCTTGGTCCAAAGGGTCGTAACGTGGTTTTAGAGAAGAAATTCGGCGCACCACAAATCGTGAATGATGGTGTCACCATCGCTAAAGAAATTGAATTAGAAGACCACATCGAAAATACTGGTGTGGCTCTAATTCGTCAAGCTGCTTCTAAAACTAACGACGCTGCTGGTGATGGTACAACCACAGCTACCGTTTTAGCTCATGCTATTGTTAAAGAAGGCTTGCGGAACGTTGCTGCTGGTGCTAATGCGATTTTATTAAAGCGCGGTATTGATAAAGCATCTGCGTTTTTAGTAGAAAAAATTGCTGAACACGCTCGCCCTGTAGAAGATTCTAAGGCGATCGCTCAAGTTGCGGCAATTTCTGCTGGTAACGACGAAGAAGTCGGTAGCATGATTGCTCAAGCTATGGACAAGGTGGGTAAAGAAGGCGTAATTTCCCTAGAAGAAGGGAAGTCTATGACCACCGAATTGGAAATCACCGAAGGGATGCGCTTTGATAAGGGTTATATTTCACCTTACTTCGCTACCGACGCAGAACGGATGGAAACCGTTTTCGATGAGCCTTTCATCTTGTTAACTGACAAGAAGATTGCTTTGGTACAAGATTTAGTTCCTGTCCTCGAACAAGTAGCTCGTTCCGGTCGTCCTTTGGTAATTATCGCTGAAGACATCGAAAAAGAAGCTCTAGCAACCTTGGTAGTTAACCGTTTACGCGGTGTTCTGAACGTGGCTGCTGTAAAAGCTCCTGGTTTTGGCGATCGCCGTAAAGCTATGCTAGAAGATATCGCCGTCTTAACTGGTGGTCAACTCGTAACCGAAGACGCTGGTTTAAAACTAGATACAACCAAGCTAGAAAGCTTAGGTAAAGCTCGTCGCATCACCATTACCAAAGACAGCACCACAATTGTAGCTGAAGGTAATGAAGCTAGTGTTAAAGCTCGTTGCGAACAAATCCGTCGTCAAATGGAAGAAACCGAATCTTCCTACGACAAAGAAAAACTCCAAGAGCGTTTGGCTAAATTGTCCGGTGGTGTAGCTGTTGTTAAAGTTGGTGCAGCTACCGAAACCGAAATGAAAGACAAGAAACTCCGCTTGGAAGATGCTATCAACGCTACCAAAGCTGCTGTAGAAGAAGGTATTGTTCCCGGTGGTGGTACAACCTTGGCTCACCTCGCTCCTCAATTGGAAGTTTGGGCTAACAACAACCTCAAAGATGAAGAGTTGACAGGTGCTTTAATTGTCGCTCGTGCTTTACCTGCTCCTCTGAAGAGAATTGCTGAAAACGCTGGTCAAAACGGCGCGGTAATTGCAGAAAGAGTCAAAGAGAAGGATTTCAACATTGGTTTCAATGCCTCTACCAACGAATTCGTTGATATGTTGGAAGCTGGTATTGTTGACCCCGCTAAGGTAACTCGTTCTGCTCTGCAAAACGCTGCTTCTATCGCTGGTATGGTGTTGACAACCGAATGTATCGTTGTTGACAAGCCAGAACCTAAAGATGGTGCTCCTGCTGCTGGCGCTGGCATGGGTGGCGGAGATTACGACTACTAAAATCTTTTCCTACTTTTAAATAATGGCCGCTTCCGCAAGGGGGCGGCTGTTTTTTTTTGTTGATTCCTACTTTTGCGGGAAAATTGTAGCTGCTATAATAGGACTTATATGACTCAAGAATATTTAATTTATGTTGGTTCAGTGTTTCAGTTGGAGTGGTATTTTGATGAAAATGGTGAAAGCAAGGCTCAAGAGTATTTTAATAGACTAGATGAAAAACAACAATTAAGATTTTTATTTTTGGTAAAACGAATTGGTGATTTTGGCCAAATAAGTAATAAAGAGCAATTTCGTAATGAAGGAGATAAAATCTACGCTTTTAAACCACAACCAGATCGATTTTTATGCTTCTTCTTTACTGGTCAAAAAATTATTGTTACCAATGCTTTTGAGAAAAAACAACAAAAATTACCAAAAAATCAGAAAGAAAAAGCTATCAACTATATGAATGATTATATTAAACGTAACCAAGAAGGAGCATATTATGAAGAAAATTGAACAACTATCAACTTTTGATAGAATGATGCAAAACCCCGATTTTAAAGATAAATTTGCAGCGGGATATCAGGAGTTTTTACTATCTGAATTGTTAATTTCTATTATGGAAAATGATCATATATCCATTGCTCAATTAGCCGAAGAAGTTAATATTTCTCCTGCGGTTATTCAAGATATTTGTTCTGGTCAGCAAAAAGATATGAACATTAGTAATTTTTTACAGATAGTTCAATCTTGTGGTTATCGTCTTATTCTTGAAAAAGGAGAAGAGCGTATTTCTTTAGTTGCGTAAATTTTAACTTCTCTATCATAGTATTATTTGGGTAAAACGGAATTAAGACCACAATTTGCTATTTTACCCAAAATACAATACATTGTCCAAAACCGATATTATTTTGAGGAGGTTTAACTATGACTCAAATTATTAATCATCAATCTAATTATCAAAAATTACCCGAAATTGTCAGAACTTTAATTGACAATAATCCTCTTTATCAAGAAAACTTAGAGGGTGTTTGAAAAGTCAGTGAGTGAGTAAAAAAGCTCTCCCAGTGTAAGCTGTGAATAGAAAGAACACAGCA
>NZ_VIKX01000046.1 GCF_009711935.1 Dolichospermum sp. UHCC 0259
CTCCTATCCCTGTTACTTCCTAATTCCTTTTTAGTGGGGGAGTGTGAACAGTTACATCCCTACAGCTATTTCTGTGTTAAACTCAGGATTTTCTAACGTCAACTCAACATAATAATGAAATCAAAAATTTACATTGAAACAAGTATTCCCAGCTTTTACCATGAAATTCGGACTGAACCGGATATGATAGCGCGTAAAGAATGGACTCGTTTTTGGTGGAATAACGTTAGACAAAAATATGAACTGGTTACAAGTATTGCAGTTTTAGATGAACTGAACAAAGGAAATTTTCCTAATAAAGAAGAAGTAATTCAACTTATAAATGATATCCAGTTGATAGATATCGAGCCAGAAATTGCTGAAATTGTGCAAACCTATATTCAAAATCAGGTTATGCCTAATGATCCTTTAGGCGATGCTCTCCATCTTGCCATAGCATCCTATCATAAATGTGATTTCCTGTTAACATGGAATTGTCGCCATTTAGCTAACGCCAACAAGTTTGGACATATTAGACGAGTAAATGTTATGCTAGGTTTGTATGTCCCTGCACTCGTAACACCTTTAGAATTAATGGAAGATAACTAATGATTACTATTGATGATTCTGTACTGCAAAAAATTCGGGAAATTCGTCATCAAATTTCTGAAAATAATCAGCATAATCCGCATAACTTAATTAAGTATTATCTAGAATTACAGCAACAATACAAAACAAAAAAATCTAAATTAAGCACTCAATAATTTTATGCTTGTTTAGTGCGTAAGCGTTGCGCTCCGCAGGAATCGCTTTTGGGATGTGAGGGGCGATAGCGCAAGCGCTGCTGCAAGCAGTTCGCTTTTTGGGATGTGGGAGGGTGATTAACTGTTACCATAAACTATTAATATTCACAAATTTATACCCTTGTTGTAATAACCGAGGAATCAAAATATTAATAGTTTCCGCCACATCTTTACCCCCAAAATACCCATCGTGTAACACAATTAATGAACCATTTTTAACTTGCTTCATGACTCTATTTACCACGACATTGACACCAGGATGAACCCAATCTTCAGGAACGACACTCCACATCACTGGACGATAATTCCACTGTTGAAATAATTTTAATGTCCCAGGTGTGAAAAATCCGTTAGGTGGACGCACATCTCGCACTTGTTCGGGTGATAAATTACAAGCATTAGAAATAGCAATTTGGGTTTTTTCTAAACTCTGTTTTAATTGCGTTGGGGAAAGCAGGGGAAAAGAATCATGTTCATATCCATGTAATCCGATCCAGTGTCCTTGTACGCTGACTTCTTTCGCAATTTCTGGAAACCGATTCACACAATTTCCTAACCAGAAGAAACTAGCGGTAATGTTGTAACGCTTTAAAACCGATAATACCTGGGGTGTGTATTGGGGATGAGGTCCATCATCAAACGTGAGGGCGATAGTTTTACTGTTTGAGTCTCCACACCATAGACAATGGGGAAAAGTGGGTTGGAGAAGCCGATAAACAAGGGGAAATAGAGGTGCAAATTCCATTGTTAAAAATATCTTTGTAACAAAAACTGTAACAACAACCTAACTTATGATCACACTGGTTTAAATTGGTAAAAAATCTGCGGGTAATCCCTGAACGGAAAATGACGTTGTGCAAAGATATTCGAGATTATCAAATTCTTTTTTTGAGTTTATTTCTGATTTTGGGAATTGCGACGCGAGACTGGACACTACATCCAGAATTTATTGTTGTGGCGATCGCCTCCTGCATCATAACTCAAATCATCTGCTCATTGCTCACTAAATCTGAAAAGACAATCCCAGTAATTAATATCCGTAGTCCCCTAATTACCTCTTTGGGACTGAGTTTATTACTACGCGCTGATCATTGGTCAACAATGGCTTTAGCTGGATTTGCCGCCATAGCTAGTAAATTTATTTTCCAATTTGGTGAAAAGCATTTTTTCAACCCTGCCAATTTTGGCATTATTGCCGTGCTTACCCTCACTAATGACGCTTGGGTATCTCCTGGACAATGGGGAGAAGAATGGTGGTATGCGTTGTTATTTGTAGGCACTGGAGGCATGATTTTACAGCGTATTGGTCGCTGGGATACTACCGCCGCTTTTCTCGGTGCTTATTCCCTCCTAGCAGCCATCAGAAATATGTGGTTAGGTTGGACTTGGGACGTTTATTTTCATCATTTAATGAGTGGATCTTTACTGTTATTTTCTTTATTTATGGTGACAGATCCGCGTTCAATTCCCAACGCCCCAATGAGTAGAATTTTATGGGCAATATCCATTGCTGTATTAACATTTATTTTGCGAAATTTCTTCTTTATCTCCACCGCTGTTTTTTGGGCTTTATTTGCCATCGCACCATTAACTATTCTACTAGATAAATTCTGGATTACACCGCGATTTTCCTGGTGGCAACAACCAGAATTACCAGCAGAAAATAACCAATTAACTATCATCAACTAAGGTATCAAAATGCAACTTTTACGCCTATTCATGCCCGTAATATCTGCACTTTTAGCATTGCTGTGTTTTGCGCCTACAGCTTGGGCTTTTTGTGGATTTTATGTAGCTAAAGCCGATACAAAACTCTATAACCAAGCGTCACAAGTCATACTTGCCAGAGATGGAAATCGCACCGTCTTAACAATGGCTAACGATTTTCAAGGTGATGTTAAAGATTTTGCTGTTGTGATTCCCGTTCCCACTGTTTTAAAAAAAGAACAAGTTCATGTAGCCCAACCGAAAATTATTGAACGATTAGATGCTTTTAGTGCGCCAAGATTAGTTGAATATTTCGATTCTGACCCCTGTGCTGTCATGGATAGAATGGAGGAAAAATCCGCACCCTCAGCAGTAGGAGGAATGAGAAGTGCAGAAAATCGCATGAAGAAAGATAGCAATTTAGGTGTGACTGTTGAAGCCAAATTTAATGTTGGTGAATATGATATTGTCATTCTCAGTGCTAAAGAATCTGGTGGATTAGAAATTTGGTTAAATCGCAATGGTTATAAAATTCCCAAAGGTGCAAAGGAATTACTAAAACCTTACATTCGTTCTTCCATGAAATTCTTTGTTGCTAAAGTCAACCTAGAGAAATTTGCCGAATCGGGTTATCAATTACTGCGTCCTTTGCAAATTTCCTACGAATCACTAAAGTTTATGTTACCGATTCGGTTAGGAATGGTTAATGCTACCAAAGAACAGGATTTAATTGTTTATATTCTCTCACCCCAGGGACAGGCAGAAATTACTAATTATCGCACAGTTAAAGTTCCTTCAGATGTGAATATTCCTATTTTCGTCAAAAATGAATTTGGTGATTTTTATAAATCCATGTTTCAAACTTCCTACACCAAGGAAGATAAAAAAGTCGGCTTTTTGGAATATGCTTGGGATATGAGTAGTTGTGATCCTTGTTCGGCTGAACCACTTAATAATGAAGAATTAAAACAAGCGGGTGTATTTTGGTTAGATAATAATAGTAGTGATAGACAAGTATCTCCCAATTTTCGTTCTCGTTTTCCCAGCAGTAGTGTTTTCATTACTCGCTTGCACGTTCGCTACACCAGAAATAAATTTCCTGAAGATTTGATGTTTCAAGCAACTTCACAACGGGATTCTTTTCAAGGACGTTATATTTTACAACACCCATTTACAGGGAATCTTCAATGTAGTGCGGGAAGACAATATAAAAGTTCTTTAAATCAGCGATTTGAAAAAGAAGCGCAAACCCTAGCTAGACTTACCAACTGGAATATTCAAAACATTCGCCAAAAAATGCAATTAACCGTGGGAAATATTTCCACTTCTTGGTGGGATAGATTGTTAGCTTGGTTTGGTCTGTAAATTTCTTTGACCAGATCCCCGACTTCTTAAAGAAGTCGGGGATCTTAATTTAGGATCTTTTCTAAATAAAAGTCAATTCAACCTACAAACTTTTGGTTTTTGACTTCTATTAGGAGTTATTTTAATTTAGATAATATCAAACCCTTGGATTTTTCTCAATACTATCATAACATAACCCTCTCAGAAGTCAAGACCCTTGAAAATACGTTGAGTCATTCGCAGCTATTCTCAATAATTTTGGGTGAAAATGCCAGGTTAAACTTTTTTGGGAAAATGGGGTTAAGAATTGTTAAGCTAGTGACGCTAAAACGTTAAGATGTATTTTGTCAGAATCAGGATATCCAGGATTAAAGGATGTACAGGATAAGAACGCAGATGAACGCAGATAGACGCAGATGGTTAGAATTAGGATAACCAACATTTAGGGATGTAGAGGATGAAATAGGAAAATCTCTCTAAAACCCTCTTACCTCTGCGTCCTCTGTGTCTCTGTAGTTCGTTCCTTCCATGACTTGTGCGTAACCAACCATCATCAAATAACATCCTGTAAATCCTCAAATCCTGGACATCCTGATTCAGACAAAAAAATCCTTCAAGAATAACCAACCATCATCAAATAACATCCTGTAAATCCTCAAATCCTGGACATCCTGATTCAGACAAAAAAATCCTTCAAGAATAACCAACCATCATCAAATAACATCCTGTAAATCCTCAAATCCTGGACATCCTGATTCGGACAAGAAATCTATTTATTCACTTCCAATAACTGAGAAGTCTCTAATCTTGACATCCACTTTTCTAAATAGATTTGATTATGTTTTTGCTCAGATGGATCTTGACTATCTAGAGGATAAGGTAAAAGTCCTAAAATTGCGGCGCTAGTTACACAAAACATAGACTTTTGAAAACTCATACAAATTTGTACTCGTAAATCATCTTCACACCTGAGACTGCGACGATAAATATTATGTAAATATTCTGGCAGATAATGGCGCATATCCTGCATTAACAAAGTGGGAGGAATACCTGCACTACCAATAGGTAAAGGATCTGCGTATAATGCACCATATTGGAATCGAGATTGATCTGGGGGAACTTGATATGCTTGGGCGTTTAAGGAAACTGTTCCTAAAAATGGTGTACCTCTAAAAAATACTGCTTCTACATAGGGAATTGCGGTATCTACAAGGAAGGTTAAACCAACTGATTTGGGAATAAGATCATAAACTTTATCGCCAATTTTAACACTATATGTAATTGGTTTCATTGCATCTGCAACTAAAGCCAATTTAATATGTTCGACAACTTGGGGAATTGATTTAATTTCACCGTTGTCATAGCGATCTGATAAATTGAGAAACATATCCGCCATGACTCGCCAAAATTGGCCTAATCCAGTGTAATAAGCGGAGACTCGTAACTGTTCTATTAAAAATTCGGGAAATAGTTCATTTATTCCCCATATCAGGGGATTGTATTTAAATTTAGCAGCAATAACAGCTTTAGCTCTATCGTGAAATTCTTGAGTATCTAAGTATGTGTCTAAACCGCCGCCACCATGCCACATCATGGTTTTCATGCAATATTCAGCATATTCAAAATTAATCCGATCATGCCATAAATGGCGGAGTAATTTGGCAACAGAAATATCGCCATCAAAATATTTAAAGAAGGGAAAAAATATGAGAAATTGATGTTCAGCAATGTAAATAAGATTTTTAGAATAGGCATCTAAAACTACACCATAACTTTTGAGAATACCAACAACTTCTAGAACGTTTTCGGGACTATCTTTCAGTAATGCTCCACCAGTTTGTAAGCGGTGAATATATTCAGCTAGAGGGTTGTAAGTGTGATTTTTTTGAGTTGTTAGCATTAGTGTTTCTCCAGAAAGTATAAGGAAGGATTGAAGGGTAAGTCATAATTCAATTTAAACTAAAAATAGAAGTTAATTAGTAAATAAAATATCTAATGTTATAGGTATGTCTGAAAAAATTTCCCTTAATTTAACACGCATTTTACTACCGTCTAAACGACTAGATGTGGCTTGGCATATATCAGCATGAGAAATATCATTTTTATTACCTGTATCATAAACACAAAAAGCTTTTAGATTATCATTAGTTTTTATTGCTCTAACGTCGTGACAAGTTGCATAAATAACACCCTGAAAACTTCTATCTTTACCTCGTTCCTCATCTAACTTTAACTTGTATTGAACTTTTTTAGTTAATTCTTCTCTTGAGGAATAGGTTTTACGATTTACTGACATACCTTTATCTTGAGCATCAGTAAAGGCAAATGTGTTTACTCTTCCAGTTTGTTCATCTATATGAATTGGTGAATAAATTTGCCTCACTAATATTTCATTATTTTCTACAATGCCTGGAGAAAATTGGCTAACTGATACATTTTCACAATTACATTGAGGGTCATTTTGCTGGGTGAACTTACATCTATTAGATGTAACAGTATAAATCTCTGAACAACTCATAGAAAATTAAATTTTGGCGATTAAATTAATTAAGTTTCTGGGAAATTCAGTTTCTTTTTTAAGAGACACAGATTCTTCTCCAATTTCTAAATTACCATCTTTACCATAGTACCAAAATGTTCCATCACCTTCAAAACATATCTCAATATAGATACTGTCTTTTTCCCAATATAAACCAACTATCCCCGTACCACTTACCATTGGTTTAGGTAATGATATGTTATAATCATTCAAACGTTTAACTACAGAAATAGTTTCTTCAATTGTTTTTGATTTAGGTGCAATTCCTTCATAACCATCCCAATCATTAGGTAAAGAAAGATAATTACGTATTTTTGTAACTAATTGAACTAATTTTTGTAATTTGTTATGTCTGCTTTCCTCTTTTTCAAAAGCAACTACTTTATAGGAGTATTGATTTGTTTGCCATTGCTTAATATGAATGAGAGGATTTGGAATTTTAGTTTTATACAAGAATTCATAATTATCTCTTTTGCTGTTTTCTTGAATAAAAGAAGATATTTCACTTTCCAACTTTATGGTTAACATTTTTATTCTCCGTCACTTTCTTTTAAAGTTAAATTTGCCAATGTCTTAATAATTTCCTCTTTATGACTATCTATAGTATTAATAATTCCCTTTTCGTCAGTTTTAACTTGTGTTAAAAATCTAGCACATAATTTCAGTAAAGTAAGTGTTGGAATAGCTATCTGTACTTTTAATTCTTCTTCAGTTTCCTTTTGTCCATTATTTTCTGAAATATCTACTACAGAGTAAAAACTAAGTTTACTTATAGTTGGTCCAACCATAAGTCCCGCTCCATCAGCATATATTTCTAAGTTATCCGCTTTCATATAGAATACCTTTTAATTTTATTGAACAGGACTGCGTAATTTGTGCGAATTCATTCACTTTTTTATTATATCATATCGGAAACTTATTGTTCAGATATATACTTTCGTTGATAATTAGAGATTGGGATTAAGACATAGGGTGAGTTTTCCCAGTCTCCAATATCCATCATTTAACTTTTGATTTTAGCTTTATCCAAAGACACGTTAGCTATTACATGATGACTATTAGTTTTTACCATTGTGGTAATTGTGGCTTGGGTATAATGGACTAACCAATTAGGTTGAATACCAAAAATAACGATCGCTACTGCTAGAATGATGGCAGGGATGCGATCGCTCCAATACACACGAGGTAAGTTAGTAACTGCTGCTGATAACCGCCCAAAAAAGGCCCGATTTAAAAGAATGAGGAAGTAAACGGCTGTTAAACCATTTCCGAGCATGGCTAATAGTGTTTGGACGGGAAAAACTGCAAAACTGCCCCGAAAAACAATAAATTCGGAAATAAATCCCACCATTCCCGGTACACCAGCACTAGCCATGACGGCAAAAATCATTAAGCTACCAATCACCGGTAAACCTCGTTCTGGGTTCAGTAGTCCCCGAATGACATTTAAATCCCGACTACCAGCTTTCTTATAGACAACTCCCACTAACAGGAATAACATGGCGGATATTAATCCGTGACTAATCATTTGCATGACTGCACCCAAAACGCTGAGGGGTGTGGATGCGGCTGCTGCTAATAAGACATAGCCCATGTGACCGATAGAACTATAGGCTACCATTTTTTTCATGTCAGTTTGAGCGATCGCACATGATGCCCCAAACAAAACGCTAACTACCGCCCATGTGGCTAACCAAGGTGCTGCATAAGCCCAAGCATCTGGTAATAAGTTCATCCCAAATCGCAATAAACCATAAGTCCCTAATTTTAATAATATCCCGGCTAACAGCACAGATATAGGTGTGGAGGCTTCAACGTGGGCATCTGGTAGCCAAGTATGGAAGGGAACGAGGGGAATTTTAATCCCAAAACCTACCAAAATTCCGGCAAGGAGTAAAATTTGCGTTGCTAAGGGTAGAGATTGGGCGTTTAAGGTTGCTAGTCCAAAACTGGGAGAACCACTCAACCAAACCATCCCCAAAAAACTAGCTAAAATGACAATTCCTGAAAAAGCTGTATAAATCAGAAATTTTGTGGCTGCATAACCCCGTTTTTCACCTCCCCAAATCGCAATTAGCAGATATAGGGGTATTAATTCCAATTCATAAAACAGGAAGAATAATAATAAATCCTGTGCTAAAAATGCCCCTGTGACTCCAGCACTTAAGAGCAGAATTAGAGAGTAATAAAATCTCGGACGTTGTTGAGATTCATCGTTACTATAAATCGCAATGCAAGTCAATAATCCATTGAGAATTAACAATGGTAAAGATAACCCATCTATACCCAGATTGTAATTTAAGCCAATAGCATCTACCCAAGGTAATGATTCAGCAAATTGTTGACCAATTTCTCCAGGATTAAACTGAGTTGCTAGGAAAATACTCCATACAAAAATAATCACGCTAAAAATAAAAGCGATAATTCGGGCTAGTTTACCAGAGATGGCAAAAGGATAGAAACCAATAAATGCCGCACCAATTAACGGCAGTAAAATCAATGTACTGAGCATAGAAGGTAGGGGAGGTGGGGAAGTGGGGGAGGTGGGGGAAGAAGCAGAAATTGCTAATCAAAGTAAGAGTCAATTTTTAGCA
>NZ_VIKX01000047.1 GCF_009711935.1 Dolichospermum sp. UHCC 0259
TCCTTGACAAAGGTATCGTAATTGATGCTTGGGTTCGTGTTTCTTTAGTTGGTATCGAACTACTAGCAATTGAAGCTCGGATTGTTATCGCTTCCGTTGAAACCTACTTGAAATATGCAGAAGCAGTTGGTTTAACTCAATCCGCAGCAGTTCCTGCTTAATTCTTAATTAAGTAGATTTCCATAGGATAGTAGAATAACTCGAAGAGCAAAATCTGACAGTTGTTCTCTACATAATATCAATTTCACAAACAAAAATAACAAGGACTTAGAAAAATGGCAGTCGAAAAAACCAATTCTTCCTCCAGCTTGGCAGAAGTTATTGATAGAATCCTTGACAAAGGTATCGTAATTGATGCTTGGGTTCGTGTTTCTTTAGTTGGTATTGAACTACTAGCAATTGAAGCTCGGATTGTTATCGCTTCCGTTGAAACCTATTTAAAATATGCAGAAGCAGTTGGTTTAACTCAATCCGCAGCAGTTCCTGCTTAATTATTTAGCAGATTCGAGAATCAGAAGAGAATAACTATCAGATAAGAATTTTATAGTTATTCTCCCAATGGGATACAGTTCACAACAACAATGAGATAAGGTGCAAAAT
>NZ_VIKX01000048.1 GCF_009711935.1 Dolichospermum sp. UHCC 0259
GAATTTTCTGTTGTATGGGTTGTTGTTCAGTCATTTTAGGTAATTTTAAATTTATCAACAGTTTCCCGACTACCTAAATCTCTATAATTTATGTATAGTCAATATTTCAAAGATCATTACCTTCGGATCACTACGCTCTGTCTCTTGGTGTCAAATAAATACTAAACCCCTAAACATAGCAGTCATAGCAGGTTTACATATTTTATACTCCATTGCAAGTAAGCTGTGTCAATTAGCACTACTAAGAGTAAATACCAGGTTATATTGGTTTCTTAATTTATCAAAAGTTTACATAGTCAGATTTTACCTTCCTGGACTATATTTGTGGAAATATTACAGTTTTTATCAAAGAAGTAAAAATTGTCACTTTTTATAATAAAGTTGCATTTGCTTGATTAAATGGCTTTATACTAAACAGTAATATTGATAGTCATTAATATAACATAAACTAGCAGGTAGTTAAGAAGTATCCTTTCTCCCTGGTTTACATTGCTAACTTTGCCAACACAGCGAAACGATGACAGATACTTTAACCCCCACCCCCGGTTCTATAGTCAGTTGCCGCAGTCGGCAATGGGTAGTGCTGCCAGATGAAAATCAAGACCTGATTCGTCTCCGTCCTCTCAGTGGTCACGAAGAGGAAATGGTAGGGATTTATCGGCAGTTAAATTTAGAAAATCTAGCACCTGCAACCTTTCCCCTGCCTACTGCTGACAGTATTAAAGACCACACAGCAGCCGTGTTATTGATGGATGCAGCCCGGCATCTGTTACGGAGTGGGGCGGGTCCTTTTCGCTGCTTGGGTCGGTTGTCATTGCGTCCTCGTCCTTATCAGCTAGTTCCTTTGTTGATGGCACTGCGATTAGAAACAGTGAGATTATTGATTGCTGATGATGTGGGTATTGGTAAAACCATTGAAGCTGGTTTAATTGCCCGTGAACTGCTAGATAGAGGGGAAGTGAGACGGATAGCGGTTTTATGTCCTCCTCACTTATGTGAGCAATGGCAGCAAGAATTAAGAGAAAAATTCCATATCGATGCGGTGGTAGTCCGTTCTGGTACAGCTTCCAAGTTAGAACGGGCAATACCTAACGGTTCTCATGTATTTAGTTATTATCGCCACATAATTGTTAGTCTGGACTATGCTAAAGCAGAACGCCGTAAAGCTAGTTTTATTACCCACTGTCCAGATTTTGTCATTGTTGATGAAGCACATACTTGTACCCGTTCTAGCAGTAAGGGTACATCCCAACAGCAACGACATCAATTAATTCAGCAGATTGCCCAAAAACAAAACCGCCATTTATTATTACTTTCGGCTACTCCCCATAGTGGAATTGAAGAATCTTTCCTGTCATTGTTAGGGTTACTCCAGCCAGAGTTTGAAAATTTAACGTTGGACAAACTGACAGAACCAGAACGAGATACATTAGCCAGTCATTTTATCCAACGACGACGGGCAGATGTGAAACTATGGTTAGGGAATGAAACGCCTTTTCCTGAACGCAAGTCAGACGAAGAACCCTACAAATTATCCAAGGAATATAAACAGCTTTTTGAAGAAGTTTATAACTTTGCACGGGGTTTAGTCAAAACTACTACCGCAGAAATGAGTCATGCCCAACGCCGGGGACGTTATTGGTCAGCATTGGCATTAATTCGTTGTGTGATGTCTTCTCCGGCTGCGGCTGTGGCCACATTAAGCCGTCAAGTTAGTAAATCCAGCGACGAGAGTTTGCTGACTGATTTGGATGAAGATTTGATGATTTCTTATGTTTATGATCCCACAGACCAGGAACAAGCTGTAGATGCTGCTCCCACTGTGGTAATAGAACAGGGAAAGCAAAGTTATGGGGATGCAGATAAACGCAAGCTGCGGACTTTTATCCAAGCTGCGGCAGAGTTACAGGGGAATAAGGATCAAAAGTTACAAACTTGTATTAATTATATTCAATCCCTACTCGCAAATAATTACAACCCGATTATCTGGTGTCGCTACATTGCTACGGCTAATTATTTGGCAAATGCCCTGAAACAGAAATTAGAAAAGAAAAGTGGGCAAATTCGGGTGATTGCCATTACAGGGGAACAGTCGGAAGATGAACGAGAAATTAGATTAAATGAGTTGAAATCCTATCCTCAAAGGGTGCTGGTTGCTACTGACTGTTTGAGTGAAGGGGTAAATTTACAGTCTCATTTTAGTGCGGTGATTCACTATGATTTACCTTGGAAT
The DNA here is from genome assembly GCF_009711935.1 of Dolichospermum sp. UHCC 0259. Classification (GTDB taxonomy): domain Bacteria; phylum Cyanobacteriota; class Cyanobacteriia; order Cyanobacteriales; family Nostocaceae; genus Dolichospermum. The sequence continues at coordinate 2,234 of NZ_VIKX01000048.1, forward strand.
CCTAACAGATTAGAACAACGAGAAGGACGCATTGACCGCTATGGACAGGTAGCAACCCAGGTAAAAAGTTGTTTACTCTATGGTCAGGATAATCCCGTAGATGGGGCAGTTTTAGAAGTTTTAATTCGTAAAGCAGTGCAAATACATAAGACATTGGGTATTACTGTTCCTGTACCAATGGATAGCACTACTGTTTCTGAAGCGGTGTTTAAATCTTTATTTGATAAGAGTACAGACGCGCAGCAGTTGTCATTATTGGATTTATTAGATGAGGGAGAATCAGCCGTTGAACAGGTGCATAAACAATGGGATAAGGCTGTAGAACGGGAAAAAATCAGCCGGACTCGCTTTGCACAAAAGGCAATTAAACCAACGGAAGTAGAACAGGAATTGATGGAATCTGATCAAATTCTCGGTAGTGAAGAGGATGTATTCAGGTTTGTGAATAATGCTTGTGCAAAGTTAAATTGTGCCTTGATTGAGAAAAAACAAGGATGGTTATTACCGTCAATTCCTAATTTTTTACAACCCACTTTAGGGAATGAAAAACGGTTAATTACTTTTACCACACCTGCACCGTTTGGGGTGGAATATGTAGGACGGAATCATCCTTTGGTGGAGGGTTTGGCGCGTCATATTATCGAAGAAGCTTTGGTTAATTCCCCAGAACCTTTGGCGGCGAGGTGCGGGTTTACAACTACAGATACTGTAACTAAACGGACAACTTTATTGTTGTTAAGATTGCGACATTTGTTGACACAAAAAGTTAGTAGTCGGGCTTTAGCTCAAGGTGGGGATACGCTCAAGCGTAATCATGAATTGTTAGGAGAAGAATGTGCGGTAGTGGGGTTTACCGGACCGCCCTCAAATCCGATGTGGTTAGCACCAGAAGAAGCAAAAGCATTGTTAGAACAAGCTAACCCGGTCGCTGATGCTCCTGCGGGACTGAAAAAACAGGAGGTAGAAGAGTTGTTGAATCGGTTAGATGAGTTGCAAACAGATTTAGAACTATTTGCCAAAGAGCGATCGCACTCCTTATCCCAATCCCATCAGCGTGTACGGGCAATTACTCAGGAGGGCAAGGTTCAGGTAATACCACAATTACCGATGGATTTGTTGGGTGTGTATATTTTACAGCCAGGAAACCGCAAAAATAGCTCTTAATTGTCTGATAGCGTAGCGTGGCGCAAGCCATATCAGGATAACCAGGATTAAAGGATGTACAGGATGTAAGTGTTTTATTGTCTATAAAAAATACAGATTTGAAGATGACATATAAATGATTTACTAACTTATCTGCTGTTATTTGTTTACTATTGGTTTAACTGTATTTTATGGTATTCAAATATTCACAGACAATATACCAAAAACATCCTGTAAATCCTTAAATCCTGGACATCCTGATTCAGACAAAAATATTCAATACTGTAAATCCTTAAATCCAGAAAATCCTAATTCAGAAAAATATTATGATTGGCGTACAATTTGAAGGCAACTTACTCGCAGCAGATATTACCACCGAACTATTAACCGGTAATATCAAAGGACAAACACCGGCGGATTTTGGATTACCTAAATCTGATAAATTAGAAGATGAAATTGCGATCGCTTGGGGTGATGCAAAAGCCTATTGGGCATCTTTTCAACGCCAATTAAATAGGCTGGATGCGGAAGATACTGCCACCAGTATCACCCGTGAAATGGCTGTGCTGCTGTTAAAAAGTCTTGGATATACTCCCGTATATACCGCTAAAGCTGAGGTGGTAGAAGGGCAAACCTACGCCATTTCCCATCGCGCTGTATTATCATCCGACTCTTCAATTACGAATTACGAATTACCAATTACGAATTATCCCCCCATTCATATTATTGGTTGTCGGTTGGATATTGATAAACGTCCTCCCAGTGGGACTCCTCGGTTATCAGCACATGGCTTAGTACAGGAATATCTTAACAAGACAGAGCATCTTTGGGCGATCGCAACTAATGGTTTTCGCTGGCGGTTATTACGCGACTCTTCCCTAATGACTCGCCTTACTTATATCGAATTTGACTTAGAGCAGATTCTCAACGGTGAGAACTTTGCCGAATTTGGCTTATTTTATCGGCTTTTCCATCGTTCTCGTTTACCAGAAACTGCCGATGATGCGGATAAATGCTTATTGGAATATTACCATCAAGAGAGTATCCAACAAGGGGGAAGAGTCCGGGATAGACTGCGCGACGGGGTAGAAAAAGCCTTGATACAGTTAGGAAATGGCTTTATTCAACATCGTGATAGTGAAAGTCTCCGCCAAAAATGCTCCGATAATTACGAATTACAAATTACGAATCACGAATTAACTTATTATCGTCAATTATTGCGGTTAATTTATCGCTTATTATTCTTAATGGTGGCTGAATCTCGCAACTTATTATTAATTGGAGAAGATACAGAAAAAGCGAGAATTTATCTTGAATATTACAGTATTGAACGGTTGAGAGAATTAGCAGAACGTCCCCGCTATCGTCGGGAAGGATTTCAAGATATTTGGCAAGGTTTACGGGTGACATTTAAGTTATTTGATGAAAATTGGCGCGGACGAATGTTAGGTTTATCGCCTTTAAACGGTGATTTATTTGGTTCACAAACTTTGACGGATTTAGATGATTGTGGTATTGATAATTATGATTTATTAACTGCTATTCGTTGTTTATCTTTGTATGAAGATAAAGGACAAATTCGCCGGGTAAATTATGCGGCTTTGGATGTAGAAGAGTTGGGAAGTGTCTATGAAAGTTTATTAGATTTTCACCCCCAAATTAAACAAAATCAAGGCATATATGAGTTTAATTTAGTATTTGGAAGTGATAGAAAAACCACAGGTTCTTATTACACACCTCCCCAACTTGTCCAACAATTAATTAAGACAGCATTAGAACCAGTTATTGAGGAGAAATTAAAGAACCTAACCCCCCAACTCCATTCCCTACAAGGGAATGGGGAGTATGAAATACAAGGAAATGGAGAGAATTTCTTACCCCCCTCTCCTGGTAGGAGAGGGGCTGGGGGAGAGGTCATTTCCGCCCAAGAACAAGCGTTATTAAGTTTAAAAGTCATAGATCCTGCTTGTGGTTCTGGACATTTTTTATTAGCAGCAGCAAGACGCATAGGAAAGGAATTAGCGAAAGTGAGAACAGGGGAATCTCAACCAGCACCAGAACCTTTACGTCAAGCGGTGCGTGATGTGATTCAAAACTGTATTTATGGCGTAGATTTGAACCCTTTAGCGGTAGATTTGTGTAAGGTGGCTTTATGGATTGAAGGTTTTGCGACTGGTAAACCTTTGAACTTTTTAGATCATCGGATAAAATGCGGTAATTCTCTCGTTGGTGTTTTGGATTTAGATTGTTTAGATGCAGGTATTCCTGATGATGCTTTTAAAGCGGTGACTGGTGATGATAAGAAATTAGCGACTGATTTTAAGAAGCGGAATAAAAAAGAACGGGAAACCCAAGGACAATTATCTATTTTTGAAACTTCTGCTGATGATAATTACATCTTTGCGAAGTTATGGCAAGAATTAGCGGACTTTTCCGAAAATACACCCCAGGAAGTTAAAGAAAAAGAGAGAAAATATCAAGATAATCTTTTAGATAATCATTGGTGGTTAAAATATGTAGCTTGTAATTTATGGACTTCGGCATTTTTTAGACCATTAACTGAACATAATTTACAGTTATTACCCACAACAGAAACTTTAAACCGGTTAAAACGTGAGTTAGTGCAAAAGGTTCTTAATTCAGATTCTAATTACGAATTACGAGTTACGAATTACGAATTACAAGGGTTAATTGAAGCTGCGAATAATTTAGCAAAGGAAAAATATTTCTTTCATTGGCCTTTAGAGTTTCCTGAAGTGTTTGAAGATGGTGGTTTTAGTTGTGTTTTGGGTAATCCTCCTTGGGAATTACTACAAATTGCAGAAAAGGAGTTTTTTGCTTCTCGTAATTTGGAAATTGCTAACGCACCAAATAAAGCAGCGCGGGAAAGGTTGATTAAAGAATTACCTAAGCAAAATCCAGTTTTAGCACAAGCGTTTGAAGATGCTAAACATGATGCTGATGCTCAAAATAAGTTTATCCGAGAGGGGGGGAGATTTCCTTTAACTGCTGTGGGTAAAATTAATACTTATTCAGTGTTTGCGGAAACTGCAAGAAATTTAATTAATGGTAATGGTAGGGTTGGGGTAATTGTTCCTACAGGTATCGCAACTGATGATACTTGTAAAAAGTTTTTTGGTGATTTAATTCAAAAGCAGAATTTAACAAGTTTAATAGGTTTTGAAAATGAGGCTTTTATTTTTCAATCAGTTCATAATGCTTTTAAATTTTGTACTCTAACTATTGCTGGTGAAAAGATAAAAGTTCAACAAACAGATTTTGTATTTTTCTGTCGTTACTTTGCAGATACTAATAATTTACAACGTCATTTTAATCTTTCACCCCAAGATATTGCATTAATTAATCCTAATACTCTCACTTGTCCAATTTTTAGAACTAATCAAGATGCAGAGTTAACTAAAAAGATATATCAAAATGTACCAGTTTTAGAAAATGAGCAAACTGGAATTAACCCTTGGGGTATTACATTTATGCAAGGTTTATTTAATATGTCTAGTGACAGTGGGTTATTTCAAAATGGACTAGGTAAAGATTTAGTACCATTATATGAAGCGAAAATGTTTTGGCATTATGATCATCGTTTCTCAAGTTATGAAAATGCTTCTCAAGCTGATATAAATGCTGGTAGACTTCCACAAACAACAGCAGAAATGAAGGAAAATACAGATTTTACTATTCAACCTCGTTATTGGGTAGATAAAAAAGAAGTTGATAAAAAATTAAGTCATCTATGGCATAAAAATTGGCTTCTCTGTTTCCGAGACATTACTTTAGCCGTTAACGAACGCACATCTATATTTAGTATATTACCAAAAGTTGGTATTGGAAATAATGCCCCATTGCTGTTATTAAATGTTAAATATATTAATTTATTTAATTGTTTTATAGCTAATGTTTGTTCATTAACATTTGACTTTATTGCTCGTCAAAAAGTTGGTGGAAATCACATGAACTTTTTCATAGTCAAACAACTCCCCGTTATTCCTCCAGAAAGATACACACAAAAAGACATAGAATATATCACCCCCCGCGTCCTCGAATTAGTGTACACATCCTGGGATATGCAACCCTTCGCTTTAGACATGGGATATAACGGAGAACCTTTTATTTGGAATCCCAACAAACGCGCCTTAATTCGAGCCGAATTAGACGCATATTACGCCAAACTTTACCAACTCACCCGCGATGAACTACGATATATATTAGATCCTGCTGATGTCTATGGTGCAGATTTTCCCAGTGAAACATTTAGAGTTTTAAAGAACAATGAAACCAAGCGATTTGGGGAATATAGAACCCAAAGATTAGTCTTAGAAGCCTGGGATAGAATGTAATTTGTAATTAATAGTCAGAATCAGGATATCCAGGATTAAAGGATTTACAGGATGTAATTTTGATATTTGTAGTGTGGTGTTTGGTAATTGAAAATTGTATATGATATAATATTAAAGTTTTGTAGATATAGGAGAAACAAAAATGACATTTAAAGAAGAACTAGTTGCAGAAATTGAAACCATGACAGAAGCACAAATAGCAGAATTGCTAATGATGGTGAAAAACATGAAAACTAAAAAAGCAAAACCACCTCAACGTCCAGGTTCAGGTAAATCAATTTTACGCCATGCTGGTAAATGGCAGGGTGATGATCTTAAAGATTGTTTACAAGCAGTTTATGATTCCCGTGGAGTAGCGGAATTTTAGTAAAATCAATAATTCAATTAATTAATTAATTAATCTAAATATAGAGTTTTATGTATTTACTTGATACTAACCATTGTAGTGCTTTAATTTTTGGTGATTCTCTCATTATAGATCATGCGAAAAGTGCTGGAGAATCTAATTTAGCTATTTCGGTAGTAACTGAAGGAGAATTACTATATATGGCCGAAAATTCTCAAAAAATAGCAGATAATTTGCGGATTATAGAAGATTTTATAGCAGATATTTCTATTTATGATATAAATGATAGCGTCAGCCATATTTATGCAAAACTGAAAGCAAAAATTATGGATAAATTTGCACCAAAGGAAAGAAATAAACGCCGGAAAACAAAAATTACTGATTTAGGTATTGGTGAAAATGATTTATGGATTGCTGCTACTGCTATAGAAAATAATTTAATTGTAGTTTCTCGTGATAGCGATTTTCAAAAAATTAAACAAGCATGGGATTTTTCTTTAGAAAATTGGCATATAAATGAGTAAATAAAGAATTGTCTGAATCAGGATATCCAGGATTAAAGGATGTACAGGATGTAAGTGTTTTATTGTCTATAAAAAATAGAGATTTTGGCATGAAATTTAAAAAATAAATGTAAAGAATTTTATATTATCTGCTTTTATTAGTTGCCTATGAGAATAACGGTATTTTATAATCTTAAATATTCACCAATTATTTATCAATAACATCCTGTAAATCCTTAAATCCTGGAAATCCTGATTCAGACAATGAAAATCCCAGTCAAACTCCAAGAACTAATCCCACAACCAGAAACAGCAATATTATCAATTAGTTCCCTCATGGGACAAAAATTAGCATTAGTTGACTGTACAAATGTTGCTGAACTCACCCCCGAACAACTAAACCTAATTTTCACCCATATTCCCCAAACATGGGATTATCAAGAACTAACAGAAATCTTTAATCCTAACACCCTCACAGAAACCTTTGCTATCCAACTTTGTGAATATATAGATCATTGTTTAGGACGTACCCCCAAATCTTCCGTAATTACCAATTACCAATCATCAATTCCCGATTCTCTCGATATATTTAACTTCCGTAATGAAATTATCGGCGACTATCGCCGCTATATAGAAAGCTTCTTAAAAATCCGTGATACTAAAGTTAGAGAATTCGTCAATCAAGAACTTGAAAAAGGACAACTGTGGACAAATCCCCTCGTCCAACTTAACCCCAAATATCGCCCTGGTGCAACAGTTACCGAATTAGTAAATAGCGGTATTTTACATCCTGAATGTACTCAATACTTCTCTAAAAACGGCAAACCCTTTCACTTCCACTATCACCAACAACAAGCATTTGAAACCGCCGAAAAACAAGAACCTTATGTATTAACAACAGGTACAGGTTCTGGAAAAAGCATGACCTATGTAGTCCCCATTTTTAACGACTTACTCCGTCATCCAGAAATTCAAGGAGTCAGGGCAATATTAGTATATCCCATGAACGCCCTGATTAACTCCCAAGAAGAAGAAATCAAGAAATTTCTCAATAACGTTTCTAACACCCATATTCGCGTTGCTAAATACACAGGACAAGAAAGTTTAACCACAAAAACAGAAATTCAAAATAACCCACCCCACATATTATTAACTAACTATGTGATGCTGGAATTAATGCTTTCCCGCACCCATGAAGAAAAACTTGTTGCTTCTCCAGAATTAAAATTTTTAGTATTAGATGAACTCCATACCTATCGCGGTAGACAAGGTGCAGACGTAGCCATTTTAATTAGAAAACTCCGCCAACGTTGTGGACAAAAATTATTATGTATTGGGACAAGTGCTACCATGTCCACAGAAGGAACACGCACAGAACGCCGTCAAGTAGTAGCAGATGTTGCGAGTAAATTATTTGGTGTCGAAATTAAACCCCATAACGTCATAGATGAAACCTTAGAACGGTCTATAAAACTGACTGAACCGACGATAAAAGAACTCCGAGAAAGCATTGAAAAAGGTTTACCACCAGAGACAGAACAAACATTAGAAAACTTCCAAAACCATCCCCTGAGTTACTGGATAGAAATGACCTTTGGTTTAGAAGATAAACAAGGTCATCTTGTCCGACGTACACCCATAAGTTTAGAATCTGGTGCAGAAATATTGGCTAGTAGTTGCACTTTAACACCAGAAGATGAGAATGCAGTCAAGCAAAACTACGAACAATATCTCAATGTCCTTAAACAAATGTTCCTCTGGGGAAGCACAACCAAAGGATTAGCATTTCGACTCCATCAATTTATCTCCCAAGGTGGTAGTGTTTACGCCACTATCGAAACTCCAGAAAAACGCTTTCTCACCTTAGAAGGACAATATACCACCACAGAAAACCGTTTACTTTATCCTCTCGTCTTTTGTCGAGAATGCGGACAAGATTATTATGTAGCCAACTACAATAACGACAAACAAATAGTCCTTCCCCAACTGCCCACAGCATTAGATATGAGTCCCGAATATGCTGATATTCGAGCAGGTTATTTAACCTTAGATGAACCAGAACTTTGGGACTCTTATAAAGATGAAGAAAGACTTCCTGATTCTTGGTTTAACGAAAGCAAAAAGAAAGGACGATATCCTAAAACAGACTTTGCTAAATTCATTCCCCAAAAATTACAAATTCTCCCCAACGGGAAAATTACAACCTCAATTTTACAGGGAACAACCTGTTGGTTTATCCCCCGTCCATTTCGTGTTTGTCTCAACTGTGGAGTTGTCCACGACGGTAACAAAAACGAATTTACCAAACTTTCCCGCCTCAGCAGTGAAGGACGCAGTACCGCTACAACCCTGCTGTGTTTATCCACTGTCAGCCGCCTCAAACAAGTTTTCACAGGCGAAAAAGCCCAAGCCGCCAAAATTCTCAGTTTCACCGATAATCGCCAAGATGCCTCATTACAAGCGGGGCATTTTAATGATTTTGTCCAAACCAGTTTTTTACGGGCTGCTTTATTAGGTGCATTACAAAATAAAGGACAACTCACCCACAGCGAGTTAGTCAGCGAAGTTATTAAACAAATGGGACTAAAACAAGCAGCTTACGCCAAAGAAGTGGCAGAATTTAATCCAGGTAAACAATCCAACGAAAAAGCTTTTCAAGAATTAATTGAATATCGTCTTTACGAAGACTTACGCAGAGGATGGCGCATTGTTCAACCTAATTTAGAACAGTGCGGACTTTTGGTAATTGAATATAATGGTTTAAAAGATATCTGTGCAGATAAGGCTATTTGGAATAAACATCGTCATCCGGTTTTATTACAAGCTATCCCTGAAGAAAAATTTATTGCTGCTCAAGCTTTATTAAATCATCTCCGTCGGGAATTAGCTATTGATACTAAATTACTCCAATATGATAATAGAGACTCTTTATTTCGAGATGTTTTTCAAGCCATTAAAGAACCTTGGGTATTTGATGAAAAAGAAAAGTTGAATTTTGCAGAGTTCGCAACTATTGACAGTAATACGGACAAAAAAGCTAAGGTAAAATTAACAATTAGAAGTAAAATTGGCAGATTTTTACGCTCTCCTAAAGCTTGGTCATTACGCAGTGAATTGTTAACAGAAACAGAGTACAATAGTTTAATTAGTACCTTCGTTGCGGCTTTAGCTGATGCTGGGTTTTTAACTACGAAAAATGGCATTCAATTAAAAATCAATTCCTTGGTATGGAAGTTTACAACATTAACTGAAATTCCCTCTGATCCTCTTTCATCTAAGCGGTTACAGGGGCAGGAAGACGCAAAAAGACCTGTTAACAGCTTCTTTCAAGAATTTTATCAAAGCAATGCCCAAAAAATTCAAACAATGGAAGGGCGAGAACATACAGGACAAGTCAAAACCAAAAAACGTCAAGAAAGAGAAGAGATGTTTAGAAAGGGAGAATTAGCCAGTTTGTTCTGTTCCCCGACAATGGAATTAGGAATTGATATTTCTGACCTCAGCGTTGTCCATTTGCGGAACGTTCCCCCCAGTCCGGCTAACTATGCCCAACGCAGTGGCCGGGCTGGACGGAGTGGACAAGAAGCATTAGTTATTACCTATGCGGCCATTGGTAGTGGACATGATCAATATTTCTTTAAACGTCAAGAACAGATGGTAGCTGGGGCTGTTGCACCACCCAAACTAGAATTAGCCAATCAAGATTTAGTCCAATCTCACGTATATTCTATCTGGCTGGCACATACGGGAGTTTACTTAGATGACTCCATGAACAAAATTCTCGATTTAGATGTTGATGGTTATCCCCTCAAAGACAGCATTCGTCAACAATTGATACTGAGTTCCAATAAATTAGAGTCGTGTTTAAAAGCCACTCAATCAATACTTGCAGATACTTTTTGCCAAACTGATTTACAAAAAGCCTCTTGGTATTCTGTGAATTGGCTACAATTTACCATAGAGAATGCACTGAACAAATTGGATAGAAAATGCGATCGCTGGCGGGAACTATACCGTGAAGCCGTGATCCAATTAGAGAAAGCCCGCAACATCATAGACCGTCATGCTAGAGGCTATGTCAGCCAAGAAGAAAATGACATTGCCAAAGCCCAGGAACGAGAAGCATTAAGACAAAGAAGCTTATTAGTCGGACTCAACCAAGGTAAAAGTAATAGCGAATTTGAATTTTATCCCTACCGCTACTTCGCTGCTGAAGGATTTTTACCAGGGTTTAACTTCCCCCGCTTACCTGTGAGGGCTTATATTCCCACTAATGACGGTGGTGAATTTATCTCCCGTCCTCGTGTTGTCGCTTTACGGGAATTTGCACCCAGTAATATTATTTACTATGAAGGTAGTAAATTCATGGTGTCAAAAACCAAAATTCCTGTCGGCGGAATTGATAGCCAGTACCAACGAGTAAAATGTTGTTTTAACTGCGGTTATTTCCATACAGATAATTTGAGTCGTGATACTTGTGAAAACTGCGGTACACAGTTCAAACCAGATGCCTATCAAAATCTTTCTGAACTAAGTCGTGTTCTCGCAATGGATACCGCCCTCACTCGCAGAAGAGAAAGGATCACCTGCGACGAAGAAGAAAGACTTAAATACGGTTATAACATCACTACCCATTTCCGCTATGCCGCCCAAAAACAAGAATCTGCTACAGTTTTAGCAGCAGATCATACACCACTATTCAAATTAACCTATGGTAGTACAGCCACCTTATGGCGGATTAATCGGGGACTGAAGAAAAACACCGAAGAAAGAGGTTTTAAATTAGATATCAAAACAGGACTTTGGGGAGATTTAAAAACAAATTTATCACCAACCAACTTACCTGCCGAAACTTTACATACTGAAGTTAATTTAATGGTAGATGACACTTGTAATATTCTCGTCATTGAACCCTTGAGTGTTCCCCAAGACAATAAAGAAGCCTTTATTGCCACACTCCAATACATCCTAGAAACAGCAATTCAAGCAGTTTATAAATTAGAACCAGATGAACTAGACTCAGAACGATTAGGAGAAGGAAAATATCTTTTATTTTGGGAAGCATCAGAAGGTGGTGCAGGAGTTTTATCTCAACTACTCCAACAACCAAATGCTTTTCAAAAAATCGCCAATGCAGCCTTAGATATCTGTCATTTTAAAACACCTAAAGATAGCTGTGTCCAAGCTTGCTATGAATGCTTACTTTCCTACAGAAATCAATTTGACCATCCTTTGATTAATCGTCATCTGATTAAACCTTTACTCGATGATCTGCAAGCAAGTACAGTAGAAATATCCGGTGTATTTCGAGATGAAAAATATCAGGAACTATTCACACAAACAGATGCAAACTCTGATTTTGAACGAGAAGTTTTACAAGAGATTTACCAACGGGGTTATAAACTACCTGATACAGCCCAGGAATTAATTCCCGAAGCCAATTGTAAACCAGATTTTATTTATAAAGATGAAAAAACTGCTATTTTCTGTGATGGTTCAGTTCATGATAGTCCTGAACAGAAAAAGCAAGACCAAATTGAGAGAGATAATCTGAGATACAATGCTGGATATCAGATATTAACCCTGCGCTATGATGAAAATTGGCGGGAGAAATTGGAGGTTTTAGGGAGTTTATGAATTGATAATTGTTCAGAGGGAACAGGGAACGGGCAACACTATGGCTAACGCCACGCTTCGCTATCGACAAGCTCAGTGCATCGCAGGGAACAGAAAAAACTCATGTTTAAAAATATGAGATTGAAATAATGACACTGTTTTTTTTCGTACTACGCATCTTGTAAAAATATCCTTTTTTTTGACCGAAGCTCTAAACTCAGAACTAAAGTTTTTTATTTGTTACCTGTTACCTGTTACCTTCTTTTGTAATCCATTTAAATTGGTATAATATCAATTTAATATAAAATTGTATACAATTAGATTTCCAGAAAATAACCGCACATAAAGATGGATAAATTAATGGATTTAAAGATTCTGTAGAGCATCATATAAAATTGTTATAACAGCTTAATAGCCCAGATCAATCCATTCCCGTCCGGCTTTCTCGGCGGCTTCTGGACTGTAGTAAAGCTTGCGTTCTCCAAACACCTCACCACCAGCACTAATTAACCGGAACTGCCAACAATTCGAGTTTGTGTAGAATACCAACAAGGTAACATTTTCAATAATAGTAACTAAATGAACTTTAGTGGACATGATATATGGTTTTGGTTGTCTACCTTAATCAAAACACAGTCAGGTTAGAAAATCAGCCAAAAGGTAAGCGTTCCACCATCGGAATAACCACTCCTCAATTAATCCAAGCTGCTTGAAAAAAGTCGCGTTCACAGAACATAGCATAGCGATATGTTGAGTGAACTACAGACGAATTACTAGCATAATTGTCAACTAAACTTTCTAATTGTTGTGCCAACGGTTGAAACTCGACACTGCTGTAAGTGCGAATCCAATCCGAATACTGATGATTAGGAATACCATTAACCGCCAAACTGGTTCCCAAAAAAGCATACAGACGCATACAGGGGGACATTGCAGCAGCAGTTAAACCCACGTCCCCACCCCAAGCAGTAGCTAACAAAAAGTCAGTGTAGCGTCGGGTGGCAAATCCTGGTTCTAGATCACGCAAATTAACCCCCCATTGAGTAGCATAAGCTTCATGCAGCTTGAGTTCTTCCATGACTCCACCAGCTAAATTATGAAAGGTAGTGAATCCTTGCCAGTCTGGTGCTTTAGCTGCGGCAATACTGTAAGCACGGGCAAAAG
>NZ_VIKX01000049.1 GCF_009711935.1 Dolichospermum sp. UHCC 0259
GACCGTTAGGAAGTTCCATTACTCCACCAAAATATGTCCCCCACTCCCCCAACTCCCTCCACTCCCCCAACTCCTGACTCCTGACTCCTTAAAATTATTATGATTACAGATGCAGCAATTCGTGAACAAGGCTATGCCTATTTTCTAGGCGAAGCACCGGAATTATTACAAACAATTGAACAAGATTTATATACTTTAGTTGAAAGTTCTAGTACAGCTAAAATACATAATTTAATGCGGGCAACCCATACAATTAAGGGTGGGGCGGCAAATGTTGGACTTGATACCATCATGACAATTGCCCATTCTTTAGAAGATATATTTAAGGCTTTATATAATCCTCATGTTGTTATTGATAGTGAATTACAAACTTTACTTGTTGAAGGTTATGAATGCCTACAATTAGCAGTGACATCAGAAGTTACCAACAGCAACATCAATGCTGATGAACTTTTGAACCGAGCTACTACAGTGTTCATGCAAATTCAGGAAAAGTTAGGTGATGCTTTTGGAGCAGAATCCCATATTCCGACATCGGAAGAGTTAGGATTTGATATTGTTAAATCTATTTTTGAAGTAGGAGTAAAACAACGCCTAGATATTCTGAATCAGGCTCTTACTAATCCGCCAGATAATACGGAATTTCGTGAATTACTTCACTCTCAAAGTGAAGTATTTATTGGTTTGGCAGAATCCTTAAATCTACCAGGATTAGAAAAATTGGCGCGGACAATTATGGCGGCTTTAGATGCAAATCCCCAAAATGTATTAGAAATTGCTAAAATCGCTTTCACTGATTTAAAAGCAGCACAAATAGCCGTTTTAGGAGGCGATCGCACTTCTGGAGGTTCACCATCTTTAGAATTGCAAGCACTGGTACAGACTACAAGTAATGATTTGTTTCCTGTCATAGCAACCAGTTCTTTGGCAACAGTCCCAAAATTCGAGTCATCTCTGGCATCTGTACACCAATCTTTTGCTGATACATTTTTTAATATTACAACAGAATTTTATCAATTTTTAATTACTCTTAGCAATGGAAATAATCAACCTTTAAAACCAGTTCATGCCAAAGTTTATTTAAAAACCATTCGTTATATTTTTGGCTGGTTTAATCACTACAGAGAAATACCAGAATCAGAATTAAATCTATCTTTATTAATTCCTTCATCTAATCAAAAATATCCCGTCAATTATTTAGAATATTGGCTAGAACAATTTCTTTACTTCATTGAAAAAGTGGGGGATAGCAAATCTCTATGTCTGCATCGTCGTGGTGTAATTTTAATTATTCTTTTAGCCATTGCTAAATTCCAATATACTGTTGAGCAAAATAATAGTGCTATTCCCATTATCAAAAAATTGAGACAGCAAATCCGCGAATTAGGCAAAGAATATAAAAATTATCCACCAGTCACAGAAGCAGAAAAAAACTGGCTTGATCATCCTAAATTACAAAATTTGCTAGTAATCAAAGAAATAGTTCCTTCCTTATCACTGGAAGAAAATAATAATCTTCTCGAATCAATATGGGGAGGAGAAACTATTTTAGAGCCAGATAATATACTCACAACACCAATCATAGAAACAACAGAAGGTGTTAAAGATGATATTTACTTAGAAAGTGTAACATCATCAGCAGTTAGTGAAGAGGTAATCACAAATTATGATACAATAATTAGCCGGCAATTAGAAGAAAAGACTACTGATACGGTTAATAAAACTTCTCGTCAATCTTCCTTTGTGCGGGTAGATGTAGAAGGACTACAACGCCTTAATTATTTAACAGGTGAATTACTCATCTATCAAAAAAGACGGACTTTATATGATGAACAAGTCATAGAATTAATTGATAGATTAAGTCAGCAAATTAACCAACAACAATTAACTTTATATCAATTACGAGATTTACCATTACAGGGTAGTAATGTCACATCTCATAATACTCATTCCCTTGGTTCGGTTAATTTTGATGCTTTAGAAATGGATGTATATTCAGAGTTTCAGTTAACACTACATTCAGCAATGGAAGAAACTTTGCAAATACTAGAAACTTCCGAATCTCTAGAATTATTGATGAAACAAGCTGCTCAAATTGGGGAGAAACAACAAACTTTAACCTTAAATATTATAGATAACTTGGTAGAAGCTAGAATGTTACCATTAGGAACTATCCTGAGTCGCTTTCCGCAAATGGTGCAGAATCTAGCTAATGTTTATGGAAAACAGGTAGAATTAAAACTTACTGGTACAGATGTTCTAGTTGATAAAGCGATCGCTGAAAAACTCTATGATCCCCTTTTACAACTGGCACGCAACTCTTTTGATCATGGAATTGAATCTCCAGAAATTCGCCAAGAAAGAGGTAAATCAGCACAGGGTATCATTGAAATTTCTGCCTACAATCAAGGCAGTCAAACTGTTATTGAAATTCATGATGATGGACAAGGATTAAACTTAGAAAAGGTTCGCAGTAGAGCTATAGAACTTAATCTGATTCCTCATGATCATGGTGGAGACTATGTTCATCACCTCACCGAATCTGAATTAATAGAGATGATGTTTGCTCCGGGATTTTCTACAGCCGGTAAAGTCAGTGAAATCTCTGGACGCGGGATGGGTTTAGATATTGTTCGTACCCAAATACAATTACTTAACGGCTCAATTTCCGTGCAATCATCACCTCACCGGGGAACAACATTTATTCTTAAAATTCCTTTCTCTATGACTACAGATAAACTCATGTTAGTTCAAGCAGGTGGTGTTATTTATGCTTTACTACAAGATAGTATTGAAAAAATAGTTATTCCCTCTGCTCAACAAATCAAAGAATTTGAAGGCAAACAATTTTTACATTGGCGAACAGATGACGATGAATTGATGGTAAATATCCAAAAATTAGAAAGTTTGATGTATTACAATGGCGCAGTTTTAAGTACAAATAATCTGCAAAATTTACCCGATTATTCAGAAGCAGGAATGGTGAAAAATCCCATCATTTTACTGCGTCACCATCATAGTATGGTAGGCATAGAAGTTGATCAAATTATTGGAGAACAAGAATTAGTAATTAGACCGTTAGGAAGTTCCATTACTCCACCAAAATATGTTTATGGTTGCAGTAGTTTGGCTAATGGTAACTTGATCCTAATTATTGATGGTACGCTGTTGATTGATACTAAAGAAATGCAAGCCACATTGGATGTCATGTCGCTACCGATGGCATTGCCTCCAGAAAATCAACAAGCTTTACCAGAGACAGTTACCTCTACACCTCTGATTAATGCCACTCATACCCAAAAACATTTAACTGCTAATGTATCAGGAAATAGCAAATCACCAAAAGTAATTTTAGTGGTAGATGATGCTATTAGTCTGCGACAAACTCTGTCTCTGACTTTGCAAAAATCTGGCTATCAAGTATTACAAGCACAAAATGGTGTAGAGGCTTTAGAACAGTTGCAGTTACATCCAGAAATTGAAGTAATTATCTCTGATTTAGAGATGCCAAGAATGAACGGATTTGAATTATTAAGCCATATCCGTAAAAACCCAGATTTTGCAGAAAAACCAGTTATTGTTCTCACCTCTCGTAGCGCAGATAAACATCGTCAGTTAGCTTATGAATTAGGGGCAAATTCTTATTTAACTAAGCCTTACTTAGAGCATGAATTTCTTTCTACCGTTGAAAGTTTAGCTAATAGAAACAACGAAAATTCAAGCCAGGGATTAATAGCAGCAGGAGTTAGGAGTTAGGAGTTAGGAGTTAGGAGTCAAGAGTCAGGAGGAAGAAAGAAGAAAAAAGAAAAAAGAAAAAAGAAAAAAGAAAGAAGAAAGAAATTTTTCCCCTACTCCTCTACTCCCTCTTGCCTCTCTCAACAAGTGAATTTAATTTTTTCTGACTACTTATCTCCAACTCAATGGTATTGATAAATAATTTTCTGCAATTTTGTATTTTAAATGAGGGTAACAGCTAGTGAAGCTATGGTATATTTGGGGGTGGTGCAGCCGTGAACATGGCTAAAATTCAGTCTACTAGCACAAAATCTGATAGCGTGGCATAAGCCAGAGAATTTGTTTAGACACACTCACTAACTCGATGACAGGCAAAAGCGCAAGACAGAATGCATTTCTGCGGTTGGTGTCCAGTAAGGTCGAAGTTTCCGAGTCAGCATCTCGCTACTTGTTGCTTCCTGGTAAAGAAATGGTAATTGGACGTGACCCCATCTGCCAAATTGTCTTGGATGCCGTAATATATCGAATGGTATCTCGTCGTCATGCGGTAGTTCGTCCCCTTTCTTTAGCGGCCGATAGCGGTTATAGCTGGGTAATTTGTGATTTAAATAGTGCCAATGGTACTTTTTTGAATGGAGAACGCTTGAAAGGATGTCAAGAATTACATTTAGGCGATCGCATTTCCCTTGGCGCTGATGGACCACAATTTATTTTTGAGTACGAAGTTATTGCTCAAAAAACGATGGTCAATGTGAGTAAAGCAACAGTGTTATCATCTGTCAATTACCAAAATCTATCATCAAAGCAAGATTCTGTAAGCTTCACACAATTATTTCCTATTATCTCTACTGGTAAGGATCTCACTCGCAAAGCCTACCTGATCCCAGGAATCTTAACAGTAGTTTTCGTGGTATTAATGTTTGCTACTGTAGGTCATCCCCAAGCAAATCAAGTAATTGTGGGATCTTACATCGCTTTTGCTGCTTACTATTTTGTTTATCAATTGTGTGGTAAATCTAAGCCTTGGTGGGTACTCATGGCTGCCGCACTGAGTACAATATTAATTTTACTGAGTCCTCTTTTAGATTTATTTATCACAGTTTTCCGAGATATCTTACCTGGGACATTGGATGCGACATCTCCAGATGGGATTACCTTCACCGAATTATTAGTACGGATGTTTTTTGGTGCTGGGTTAATGGAGGAACTCCTGAAAATCTTACCAGTATTAGGAGCATATTGGATTGGTAAGTCCTTGCGATCGCCCTGGCGAGAACGGATTGGGGTCTGGGAACCGCTGGATGGTATTCTCTTGGGTACAGCTTCCGCTGTGGGTTTCACCTTACTAGAAACTCTTGGTCAATATGTACCCTTAATTTCCCAAAATTCTGGTCAATTGGTCGGTTTACAGCTACTTATTCCCCGCATTTTAGGTTCTGTGGCTGGACACATGGCTTACAGTGGGTATTTAGGCTATTTTGTGGGTTTGGCTGTGTTAAAACCTCTCAAAGGCAAGCAAATCCTCACTGTGGGTTATTTGAGTGCTTCTGCACTCCACGCTTTATGGAATGCGACGGGTTCTATTAATGCTTTGTTTTTGGTCGTAGTTGGTGTTTTATCTTATGCCTTTCTAATGGCGGCAATTCTCAAGGCACGGGTATTGTCACCCACAAGATCAGAAAACTTTGCTACCCGGTTTCTTGATCCAAAATAGCAGGAATCAAGGAGTTAGGAGTTAGGAGTCAGGAGTCAGGAGTCAGGAGAAAGAAATAAGAATGAGAGAGAAAAAATTAAAATTGACTGGGTGTATGACTTTTTCTCTAAATTCTTAATTTTATTGAAGTGGATACTGCTTAAGAATCAGATTTTGAGAGATGTTGGAGGGCATAATCAGCGATCGCTAATGTAATTTTTGCTTGTTCTATTTCTGATAAATTTGTCCAATCCCGATGTTCAAAATCTCTAATTACCGATGTTAATGTATATGCTTCACTACTTCGCATTGCATAAGCAAAAGGACGAGCTAAAACCAACAGATCATCTACTGCCCAACTAGGTAGTAAAGCTTGTACACATTCCACCAATTTCTCACTAGCTGATTGTTCAAGAATAGAAACTTCAGTAGCTTTTTGAGCGATAGCAGTGAGTAAACCTCCAGGGATAACTGAAAAAGCGTTCTGCAAAACTTCCTGAAGATAATTAACGGTATTTTTACTACTGTTATTTTCAAGAACAGCAACTTGATCCCACATTGTATCTAGATTTTGATAAAAATTGTCGGTATTGATCCTCAGTTCTGCATCTGAAAAATCTTGCAACCCAAACTGTAGTTCTAGATTATGAAAATAAGCTTCTGAAGATTCATCAGCTAAATTCCAGGGATAAGCAGCATCTTCAGGTTCTAAGAGTGCTTCTATAAATTCTAAATCTACATTCGATGGGGCAATATTCAAAATATTTAAATCATTAATGTGGTTTTTCATTTTTTTCTCACTATTAATTTATGGGTTCTATTGACAGCTACAATCTCAAAAATTGAATTTCCGCAAAATAGGGCAGGAGTCAGGAGGAAGAAGAAGTAAGTCGAAGTAACGACAATTTTTAACGCCTACCTACTTACTTCATTGTTAATTATCAACTGGTTTTTACTCCTGACTTTTGGGCGCAGGCACGGAGGAGCTGCCCCTACTGATAGAATCCTCTCGGATAAATTCCCAAACTTCACCTTTAGAACTCCCAAACATTAACTGCATTCCCGATGTTAAAGGAACTTCTTCCCGAAGGATTTGTTGCCAACCATTAGGGCTTAAATACCAGGTTGTCCCATAGGTAGAGAAATCCTGTAGGTAATAAGTGGTCATGGACGTAGTTTCTTTGAGAGTCTTTCGACATAAAATTTCTGCGTGGTGTCTGGAAATATAAATTTCAGGGATGATAATATCATTCTCTTTTGTGCGACCGATGCGGGTGACTCCACAACGTAACGGCCAGGTTTTGCCTCCCGGTGTGAGCGATCGCAAATAAGCTGTATCAATGGGGGTAGCTAGGTCAGAAATCGCCGTATTGGGTAGTTCTGTGACTCCTTCATCTACATCTTTAATCAGTTCCCCATCAAAATCAGGATGGAGGTAGAGAACGGGTAATGTCCAAGCTGGTTGATTAAATTTATACAGTGTTAATAGTTCTTGTCTCGCGGTTGCCACAGCTTCATCAATTAATTTACGCGATCGCAAACTTGACGCAAAAGTTTGAATAAAACTATGACTTTCGGCATCAGCAATTTCATCACGCATCCCCAATACCGCTGGCACACCATGACGAATCAACACCTCAGCCAAACTACTAGCCGGAATAGCCTTGTGATCAACTGCTGCTGGTTGCGCTCCCCAACAGGCGTTAAAAACTCCCAATTTTATGCCTGTTCGCGTTAAAACCTGAGCTAATTCTATGCCATTAATTTTGAGTTCATTTCCTAAAAATAATGAGCCTCCATCTGGATCTGGCAATCCATGACCAGCATAAAAAAACACATTATAAACTTTAGTTTCTAACTCCTGAATTAACTCTGCCTTTGTCGGTTGGATCAGGGTTCTTACTGTACAAGGTGCGTATCCAGCAGCAGTTTTGCCCACAGGATGACCTTCTAGCAATGTCTTTTTCAGTAAAGACGCTTCCTGATCTAGTTGTAATTGATGATTATGTCCTAACACCAGCAGAATATTTACCGCCCGGTCAGTCCGCAATTCTGGCAATGGTTCAACTTCACTGATAGTCCTACTAAATAAAACATTTTGGGACAGAGATATGGCGGCTTGTCCCACTTCCCGCTGCATAATTTCCCAGGGGAGGGCGATTAGATCAGGATCACGAATTTCTAACCGAAAGCGTAATTGAGTCTTTTGACCCATAGCCATACCCCGACTCCGTTCCCAACTACTCAAAATCGCCCCATCAAATATCCATCGCCAGAGATTGATGCCCAAGGATTGCATCAGACGACTACTATAGGGACTTGTAATTTGACCTTCAGAGGGTGAGATTACAGTTAATGACAATGTATTAACTGATGAAGAAATTGAATGGGAAGGAATATCCAGGGGACTATGACCAGCAAACATTTGTTGCCATTCTTGCCAAACTTGATTAAGTTCAGGGGAGAAAACACAATCACGGAGAACATAACCACTGGGATATGGTGCTTTGACTACCCAAATAGCGAAGTGATCTGTGCCAGTATTTACTAGACGGGCGATCGCTATACTCGCCGAAGGCATTGCCAAATTCGGGCTAGACATGGATTTGGTCATTGGTCATTGGTCATTGGTCATTGGTCATTGGTCATTGGTCATTGGTCAGTTGTCAGTTGTTATTGGTCATTGGTCAGTTGTCAGTTGTTATTGGTCATTGGTCATTGGTCATTGGTCATTGGTCAGTTGTCAGTTGTTATTTTTCCCCCACTTCCCCCACTTCCCCCACTTCCCCCACTTCCCCTACTTCCCCTGCTACCTGTTCCCTGTTCGCTATTCACAAATACTAGGTTGATCTGATTGTAAAATAGAGATGTCCTTGGCTAAATCTTGCAGTTCAGAAAATTTCAGTTGCACTATTTTAGGAGTTTCTGATTCAGGATTGGATTTTTCACAGACGCGCAACCGCACATCTGGATTATCCACAGCATCAGGATTAGCTTTTTTTTCTATAACTTGAACTTGGAAAAAACTTTCAGCCGGGAAAGTTTGCTTATTTAAAATTATGGAATTATTAGCTTGAATTACCCAACTAGGAGCAAGATTGTCTAAAGTTCTTTGTGCCGTCAAACTTGGTGGTTGAGTGGTAGAAAAGGGAGACGGAGAAGAAATTCCTGTTGGTGACTTAATTTGGAGTTTAAACCAATATCCCAACAAACCAGATGACAACGTTAACCCTAAAAGAATAAACAACTGTAATGGTACTTGGGAAAGTTTAGCAGTCTTGCGTTCCGAAATAACTTGAGTTTTCGGATTATTAATAAAACTCTGTCCATTGACTGTATCATCATCGGCTGAATATAATTCTGTGTCAGGCAAAAGATGAGAAATATCCGCTGTAATTATCGTCTCTGGTTCAGAGTATTCAACATGATAATGTACTAAGGCAATAGTGGCATTGTCATGTCCATTTTTAGTATTAGCAATTTCTATTAATCTTTGGGCAACATCTTCTATATTTGTTTTTCCAGAGAGAAGAGGTAATATTTCAGTTTCCCAAGATTCTTCCACTCTATCAAAATCACTCAAACCATCGGATGTGAGTAAGAAAACAGCATCTTCATCAACAATAAAGCGTTGAGATGTGGGGTGCAGCGAGGTACTTTTACTCATTCCCAATGCCTGAACCAATGAGCCAGAACCACTGTGTTCTAAAGCTTCTCTGTAGAGAGCATAACCTAAACGGACTTCACGGGATGCGACATCATCATCTAAGGTAACTTGATGACAACCATGATGAGTAATCCAATAGGCACGACTATCACCGACATGGGCAATATACATTTCATGGGCAATGGGTAACGCCATAACAATAGTTGTTCCCATGCGTTGTCGCCCTTGACGGTGTTCGTTATCGTTACGCTGGCTGATTTTGTCATTAGCTTTGGCTACTGCCAGTTCTAAGTCCGAAAGTATTAAGGCGGGATCTATATTTTCGGTGGGAACTGAAGTCAGTTCTTTGACTTGTTTATAAATAGTTTCAATGGCCAGGTTGGAAGCCACGTTACCGCCCTCATGTCCACCAATACCATCACAAACAATAGCTAGGGTGTTCTCTTGCGGTGGTTTAGCGATTAAAGTGTCTCCCGCAGGGTAACAAGCATCTTCGTTACGGGGGCGGCTTGGGCCTGGGTCTGTTTTAGTATAGATTTTAATTGTGGTTGTTTGAGATTTTGCTAATTGGCTCAATCCCTGATCTAAAATTTTAATTAATTGACTTGATGAGTTAATTTCTCCTGTAATTAGCCAATCACATACTTGTTGGACAAATGGAGTAATATTTGGTTTAGTCGTTGGTAGTAACTGCTGCCAAAATTCTCCTAATTGGGATAATGTCGGCGAGTTTTTGTGATCAAACCGCAATTCTAATAAGCGAATTAGTACCCCTTCTACTCTTAATACAGAATTGTCTAAGAGGCTAGATGCTACTCCTTCAATGGCTAGGGGTTGCCACAAATTAGCTAATTGCCACAGCCAATGAATTTGGCGCATTGATGAGGCTTGACTCCAAGTATCGTCTAGGCTTTTACATAGATTGACTTGAGTAATGCTGGCATTAACTATTAATGGTGGGTTTTCTAATAATAGTATTTCTGTTTTGGTCTGCTCATTACTTAAATTGAGGACTCCATAAACTTGTGGGATGTGGAGACGATAGGTAATTAGTCTGAGGTAGGGTTTAATTTTTTCTAAATCATCTAATTCAGGTATTTCGGGCAATAACCCAGGTTTGATATCTAAAAGTATGGATTTATTAATGACTAAATAGCGAGCGCTCGCATCGCTTAAAATAGACCCAGGCTGACAATGGCTAAAATCACTGCCCACAGCCCAGAGATAACGCTTCGGCAAGGGAGTGGAACACTGCTGGCAAAATTTGTGGGTGAGGGGATTAGCAGATTGACAATATTCATTTGGGCAGCAGAGCGTTACCGCATCATTTTCCATAGTTTTCCCACCGATTCTGCAATTAGCATTTTTTTAACAGTATTTGGTAGCAATAGTTATTATTGCTCATATTTTTAGCAACCCACAAATTCATCATAACTTTTATTGTTGTGGGAATATGTAGCAATAGCAGAACTAATCCTTAAATCTGTCACTAAAACTTGACATAGCCGGCGAATTATCTTCGCCAGGACTAAGTAAATATGTACTATTTTATTGATTGCTACTAGCTACTACTTGGGGTAGTCCCATGCTGTAGTTAGTAACCCGACTGGAGAGATTATAGCTAATTTCACCTTTTTGGAGGAGCGATCGCAGATAATGCTCCAAATCTGAACCAATACGGCGTAGGTTATAATCTGTCAGATCCTCGCCACTAGATGCTTCTACGAGTTGATCAAACTGGCGATAAACTTTTTGCAAAGCATCTTCATTCCAGTTGAACTCGTTGTCTGGATCAATATCCAATGTCAAGACTTGATTACTCGGAATCAGGTCATCTTTGTCCATTTCAGCCGCAAAAATGCGAACATGACGGGTTGTGGACTTAAGCAGCATCAGGTTATCCATAAATTTGGGTGTAAGAATTTAGCTGAATTACACTGCAATCATTTTAACTGCTATGTTTGAGCTTACAGCAGAAATGAATGCAAAAGTCACTGAATCTAGGAGTCAGGAGTCAGGAGTCAGGAGTTCAGGAGTTTAGGAGTTCAGGAGTTCAGGAGTATGGCTAACGCCACGCTTCGCTATCAGGAGTTCAGGAAGAAGCAAGGAGAAAGAGAGGTGTTTGGGTTTTGATTTCAACTTTGTATCTCATTTATCTGCCCTCGGTTGTAATTTTGCCGTTAGTTTTGTTTCAAGGATGTGATCATTCACAAAAAATTTCCTGATTTTTTGACTGATTCTGATTTTTTCTCATGTAAATATACTCAGCTTGTAGTGACTTTAATGAATTTTCCTACAATTATGAATTGCATTTATCAAAGGAGCGTCTTCAGTACAAATGCTTAAGTATTACCAGAAAATAAAAGTAAAAAAAATAATATTTCTTGACGTTTTTAACAAGTTGATGTAAAAACCTTTATCAAGGGCTAATCAACTCTTTACAAAAACTTCATGGTATAACATCTCAAAAATCGAATAATAGTTTATGGCTAGGATATGCCATAACTAGTAAAGAAACATCAAAAAATAGTAAAATCTAACTGAAAAAAGACAGGGGGAGTAAAAGAGAATGCCAGTTTTACGGATAAGGAGAACTTCTAATCTGTCAAAACTTTGGATTCACAAAAGTATAAAGAAAGTATAAGGAATTTTTCTGGAGATTTAGTCCCTAATCCGTATAACCACTAAGCAAATAAATCCTCAAAACTATGAACTCCAAAGCATTACCACGTCAAATAAATAATCCCGAAGTAGGTGTTTATGATTGTGAAATTCACCTCAAATTCCGTCTGATTGAGGAAAAGAGTTTGTTAAGTGATCGTGAGCAACTGTTACAAGTATTACTAGAAGCTTTAACAGAAGGATCTGACGATTTTTTAGAAACCTTGCAAGCATCAGTTAAAGCTCAGGAGATTTCGGAATTTAAAGCCTCTCCACAAATGCGTCGTCAACTGATGCGGTTACGCAATTTCGCTGATACTATACAATAGTATTCAGTGTCATTCCTCCCTATAACCGATGTAATTTAGGGTTTTCAAGATTAAGTTTTAAAAGTCTGCCTCTACCTATTTTCCCAAATAATAAGTTTGCTTGTAAACGTAAAACTACGTCTACAATATTTGTGTCTTCGTACTGGCAAACTAGGAAAATTAGTAGTCAAAATTGGCAGCAAAGTTATCTAGGTGCATTTTACCATTTTTTACCAAGTAACTCTCATCACTAATAGGTTAGTTCATTTAGCTAGACCATGTTCCAGGGCAAAACGAACTAACTCCGTGCGACTATTAGTACCAGTTTTACTAAATAAACGGCTGACATATTTCTCGACATTGCGGACGCTGGTTTCTAAGCGACGGGCAATTTCCTTATTCATTAATCCTTCTGCTACCAAATTTAAAACACTTTGCTCTCTAGGAGTCAAATCTATTTTAAAGGGGGCTGGAGATTGGGATATGGCACTCCTGTGAGTTAATAGTATTCTAATCTGAGCGATTTGATTAGCCAAATCGGCAAGATTTGGTGTGTCGCTATCTTCTCCGGTAGGGGGAGTTTGGGCGCTGCGACGCGCTAGTAAGTTTTCAACTATGGCAACTAATTCATCAGGATCGAATGGTTTCGGTAAATACGCATCAACACCTGCATGATAGCCTTGAATGCGATCGCCTGTCATCCCTTTAGCAGTTAAAAATACCACTGGTAAGGCTTGAAAACGGGGGTCATCTCGCATTTGTTTAAGGAACTGATAGCCATCCACCTGGGGCATCATAATATCAGAAATGACCAAATCAGCGGTGTTCTCTTGCATCCAGTTCCAACCTTCACGGGCATTACTGGCAGTTTGAACCCTAAAACCGCTTTCTTGTAAATATTCTTTGACGGCTTCCCGCAATCCTGGTTCGTCATCTACCAGTAACAATTGTGCTGACATTGAAAATTCCTATAAGTGTACCTTGATCTAATCTAGCGAAATTTGGTAAGTATTGACTACTAAGACAGGGGAAAACCATTAATTCATCTGTCTTTATTTGCGTTTATCTGCGTTTATCTGCGTTCAACAATTCTTAAAATCTGATTCCATTTTCATCCTAACTTAGTATTATATATCGTATCAAAACCCAATTGTAAGTTATTAAAAGTAAACAATAAATATGATTAACGAAATGGGCAAAGTTTATCTTGTTGGTGCAGGACCTGGAGATATAGAATATTTAACCGTTAAAGCCTATCGGCTGTTAGCATCTGCTCAGGTATTGGTGTATGATGCCTTAGTTAATAGTCAATTATTGGATTGTGTTCCTGTTGATTGCCTAAAAATAGATGTTGGTAAACGTGGAGGTAAATCCAGCACTTCCCAAAATGAAATCAACGCTTTATTAGTAAAATATTGTTTAGAAAAAAAACAAGTTATTCGACTAAAATCGGGAGATCCTTTTATTTTTGGACGCTGTATTTTAGAAATTGCAGCTTTGAAAAATGCAGGTTGTGAATTTGAAATCATTCCGGGAATTTCTTCTGCTTTAGCTGCACCATTATTAGCCGGAATTCCCCTCACAGATAATGTTCTTAGTCGTTGCTTTGCAGTCTGTACAGCACATGAACCAGAAACTTTAAATTGGGAAGCATTAGCAAGTTTAGAAACCTTAGTAATTTTGATGGGGGGAAAAAATTTACCAGAAATAATCCATCAACTGATAAAATATAGAAAATCTCATTCTACACCGATTGCTATTATCCGTTGGGCTGGAACACCCAGTCAAGAAATATGGACAGGAGAACTGGGAAATATCCTCGAACAAACGGCTGGTTTATCTCTCTCCCCCGCAGTTATAGTTATTGGTGAAGTTGTGCGATTACGCGATTACCTGTAATATGAAAAAATAGAAATCTTCCATTTGTAAAAATGTATTAAAATTAATTGTAGGTTGGGTAAAACGAAGTGAAACCCAACTAAGTCTAGGAAATGTTGAGATATAGGAAATGTTGGGTTTCCTTGCGTCAACCCAACCTACTGATTTTGCGCGAAACCTAAAATTATTACTGCAACAAATTGAATGTCAACCGTGAATTACAATCTTTCTCCCCTTGCTGGGAAAACCATTTTAGTTACCCGTTCTGTGGGACAATCAAATCAATTTAGCGATCGCTTAACCTCCGCAGGTGCTAATGTGATAGAAATGCCAGCTTTAGAAATTGGACCCCCTAGCAGTTGGGACGCTTTAGATCAGGCAATTTCACATTTATCAACTTTTAATTGGCTAATTCTTACTTCTAGTAATGGTGTAGAATACTTTTTTGAGAGATTAGAAAAATCCGGTCAAGATAAAAATGCTTTAGCTGGTGTGAAAATTGCTGTTGTTGGGGAAAAAACCGCCCAAAGTTTACAAAAACAAAATATTCAAGCTGATTTTATTCCTCCTAACTTTGTGGCTGATTCCTTAGTGGAAAACTTTCCCGAATCACTAATAGGTAAAAAGATATTATTTCCTAGAGTTGAAAGTGGTGGAAGAGAAGTATTAGTAAAGGAATTAACAGCCAAAGGTGCAGAAGTAATTGAAGTTCCCGCTTATGAATCTTGCTGTCCTCAAAGTATCCCTGCTGCGGCTGAATATGCCTTAGTTAATAATACTGTAGATATTATTACTTTTGCTAGTTCTAAAACAGTCTTATTTTTCTCGCAATTAACAGCGCATATATTTACCTACAACCCTGAAAATTTAGCCAGAGTCTGCATAGCTTCCATTGGTCCCCAAACATCAAAAACTTGTCAAACTGTATTTGGGAGAGTAGATATTGAAGCAGAAGAATATACTTTAGACGGTTTAACAAATGCCATAATTAAATTTTCTCATAACCAATGACTAATGACTAAGAATTTAATTGGTTTAACTGGTGGAATTGCGACGGGTAAAAGTACAGTTGCTAATTATTTAGCGACAACTTACAATTTACCGATTTTAGATGCAGATATTTATGCGAGAGATGCGGTATCTGTCCGTTCTCCTATTTTGTCACAAATTGCCGAAAAATATGGTAAAGAAATCATATTAAGTGATGGTAATTTAAATAGAACTAAATTAGGAGAAATTATTTTTCATCAACCGGAAGAACGTTATTGGGTAGAAAGCATAATTCATCCTTATGTGAGAAATTGTTTTGCTGAAGCTATTAATGAATCATCTGCAAATACTTTAATTTTAGTGATTCCTCTATTATTTGAAGCTAATTTAGAAAATCTAGTTAATCAAATTTGGGTGGTAAGTTGTTCACCACAACAGCAACAACAGCGATTAATAGAACGGAATAATTTAACGCCAGAACAAGCAGCAGCGAGAATTAATAGTCAATTACCTATTGCGGAAAAAATTGCTCGTGCTGATATAGTTTTAGATAATTCTGCTAATTTAGAATCGCTTTTACGACAGATAGATGAAGTTTTGTTGCAAAATTCAACACCTTTAGAAATCAAATAATTGATACAGCATATTGCAGGTAAATGAGGTACAAACTTATAATCACAAAAACTTTAGTAATCACCAACACATTTTAACAACGCTGCTTTAAATTCAGCCGCAGTTTCAAAATAAATTTTTGGCTTTTCTATTAAAGCCAAATCTATCACTTCTGCTAACTTTTCAGGAATACTACTATCACGTTCACGAATGGGTATAGCATCATTTCTTAGCACACAATTCCAGGAATCACCAACAAAATCACGGGGGAAATATCCCGTTAACATATTATATAAACAAGCAGCACTTGCCCACACATCAACCTCTGGTAAAGAATTTTTTAAATCTAGTAATTGTTGACGGCACATAAACGCAGGAGTCCCCATTTTCGCACCAGTGAAAGTGTGTCCACTCAACCCAGCTAAATCAAAAGCTTTGGATAATCCATAATCTCCAATTTTCGCCACCATTTTACCGTTGACATTGGTAATAAAAATATTATTCGGTTTTAAATCTCGATGTACTAAACCTTTACCTTTTCCTAGTCTTCCGTCGGCTAATTTCACACAAGGAACTTCAACATTATGGGTATAGATTAACCCGTCGAGAACTTGCAGAGTAATATCAACAGCGATGTTAACAGGTAAACGTCCTCCTAATTTCTCCATCAAATCCCAAACATCCCCACCTTCACAATATTCCATTGTAAAGAAAAAGGTATTTTCCGCATAGCCATAATCTAACATCTGCACCACATGAGGATGTTGTAAATATTTGGTGTTTTCTGTTTCTCTCAAAAACATTTTTACACCCAGTTCTTTAGCAGCGACTTTAGGTAACATTAACTTTAGTGCTACTCGTTTTTTAGTGGGGATATGTTCCGCTAAAAATACTTCTCCACATCCACCTTCACCTAAAGATTTGATAATCTGATAATTAGAAATTATCTTCAGGTTTGAATTACCTTGATTTGCTAAATTTAGGAGATTTTTAATAATATCAAAAAAGTTCGGTTTATTATTTTCTTCTTCAACTGGAATATAAGGAGTTTTCTGTTTTTCCAGTTCTGTTTCTACACCAATATTAAAAATAATATCTCCTACCGCTACCTGATCATTATTATCTAAATCATATTCGGGGAAAACTGCCTTTGCTGCTTCCTCTGGAGATTCACCCGGTTTCCTTTGTCCGATTTTTTTACCATTAACAATCGTACCGTTGAAACTGCCTAAATCTCTAATTCTAATATCAGGAGGGTTGATATCTAATAAACAATGATAACGGGAAACTGTCATATCAATATCATCAGCAATTTGCAAATTACAATTTTCTCCTCTACCGATAATACAAGTGCTGCGACTATCAAATATATATTGTTTTCCTGATAGTTTCCCTGTGGTAATGGTGAGAGTAACGGTAGATGGCATTTTTCTATAGTTGATTATTTAAGGTTATGGTAAATATTATACTCTGTAGGTTGGGTCAAGTGATAACGCAACCCAACAAATCCAGCCAATCAAATTTTCATCATGTAACTTTTCATCATGTTGGGTTTCCTTGCTTCAACCCAACCTACATTGAGAGGATATAAGTTATTTATATAGGATTGTGGCAAAAAAGAACATTCTCAATAAAAAGGGGTCTATTCTCATGATTATTGAAAATCTTGTCAATAATTAAACGAGTTTTGGTGATTTCAGCTAGGGGGGTTGACAGTGTTCCGAGTTTCGGGTATGCTAATGGTATGAGTGGGAAAGTGTGCGCCCATATATATAAGGTTTCCATTTATCAAGATAATTATTTCCCAAATAAATCCCAGAAGCAGGGAAATAAGAAAATAATATTTGTTCTCATAACCAAAATACCAATGATCCAATCACAGTAGATGTAGAACTGGGAAACATGGTTAAAATCAGCAGATAAATAAGTAATTAAGAAATATCAATATCAGGAATAATGCACACAGACACGATATTCTATCAAATTTTCCTTACTTTCCACACTCTATTATTTGAAATCCTGGGTGAACCTACAGAAAACGCCAGAGATTATAAATTTACTGCTGTGGAAGTGAAAGAAAAAGCATTTCGATTTGATGGAATTTTTATCGCAGATAGTGTAGAAAAACCCATCTATTTTGTAGAAGTGCAATTTCAACCAAAACCGGATTTTTACTGGGAATTAATCGCCGAAATCAATATCTATCTCAATCAATTTAAACCTGTACAAGATTGGCAAGGGGTAGCGTTATTTCCGAAACGGAGTTTAGATATAGGAGAATTGACGGCTTATCAACAAGAATTGATTAATAGTGGGAGAATTAAACGAATTTATTTAGATGAATTACCACCGGGTTCAATTGGTATGGGGTTAATTGAGTTAATTGTCAGTAAAGAAGCACAAGCACCGGAATTAGTTAAAACCCTCTTGGACAGAACTAAGAAGGAAGTTCAGAATGACAGAGAAAAACAAGGTATTATAGAATTGTTGGAGACTGTTTTATTGTCCAAGTTTTCACAATTGAGCCGTCAGGAGATAGAAGCAATGTTTTTAGTGAGTGATATTAAGCAAACAAGGGTATATCAAGAAGCAAAGCAGGAAGGTAGAGAAGATGAAGCAATAAACTTACTACTAAGGATATTATCTAAAAGGTTTGGAAAGTTGGGAGATAGTTATACTCAAAATATCAACAGTTTGAACATAGAACAACTTGAAAAGCTAGGAGAAGCACTATTAGATTTTACAGATATTAATGATTTGGAAACATGGTTAAAATCTGAGATAGACAAGTAAGCTTATTTAACTGTCTGAATCAGGATATCCAGGATTTAAGGATTTTCAGGGTTTTTATTTGTGTTGAGGTTTTTTATATGTCAGGATTGTTGTGATGTGGGGAATTTTTTGGATATTATTTGATTAATGATCAAAATTCTCAGTTAATAAACTATCTATTCTGCAAATAAAGCCTCTAAATCTTGACGACCATTTACGACTCTAAGAATTTCAACGTTATTATCAACAACTTGATAAAAAATGATGTAACCATTTAAAGGAAGTCCACGCATTCCCTGTCTTATGTATTCGTAACTGCGTCCCATTTGAGGAAATAGCAATAAATTTTCACACTTTTTTGTAAAATCTCGAAAGAGGATTTCTCCCGCTTCAATATTTCTGTTTAAAAAGTATTCAGAAATGCTATCTAAATCTCGAATTGCTTGAGGTGAAATCAAACATTGATTCATTTTTTCTCCTCACGCGCATGACGAAATTTTGCCTGTATCTGTTCAACAACTGTTTCTAAAGGAACTCCTTCCCCTCGTTCTAATTCTGCTGCGGCTTCATTAACTTTAACTCTCACATCTTCTACCCAGTCTTCATATTCTCTTTGTTTTTCTTGTAAAAGTTGTAGAGCTTGATTAATTACGGCTTCAGCATTAGGAAATCTCCCTTGAGCTAACTGGTTTTGAATAAACTGTTCCTGTTCTGGTTTTAGGGTAATATTCATTGTCTATTTTCTATAACTGATAATTTTCATTATAAATGTAATTGTCTGAATCATGATGTCCAGGATTTTAAGATTTTCAGGATGTTATTGAATGATTTTTGGTGGGGAATTGATGATTTTTATTTGTCAGAATCAGGATATTTGGTTACTGAGCGACTTGTACTGAGCTTGTCGAAGTAAGTCGAAGTACAGGATTTGAAGATTTTCAGGATGTGGATTTGCAATATTGTATGATATCTCTATAAATCAGATTAACAAGGTATTTGGATGTACCGGAGTAATTTTATTCCCATAGCGTTTAAAGTCACTAATATTAAAAGTGAGAATGTGAGTTATTCTATGAGCAAGCATAACTGCTACTAATCTTGCATCATGAACATTGACACCCATTACACAATACTCAATTACAATCTGTTTCCAATGCTGGTAAATTTCTGGTATATCTGGTAATATGGGAAAGAGATTTTCTAATTTTTGTAGTTCTGCTTCTGCTTCAATTATACTCATTCCTAAACCATTTCTTTCTATAGGACGGGTAGCACTACGCCAAAATTCTACTAGGTTTTGATGTGTTAAATAACAATTTTCTTTTTGTCTTCGTAGTCTAGCGAGTGCATTTAAAGATTCTGCACACATTGGATGATTCGGTTGTGCTATTCTCAAAATAATATTTGTGTCAATTAAATATGCCACTAAATTTCCTCATCTTCATAAATACCTGCTCGACTGACAGCATAATCTGATAAAAGTGGTATATTTGGATTATGGCTAGAACTCCATTGATTTAGTGCTTGAATCCATTCTTCATCGGAGACTTTTTGATAAAATGGAAGTTCTGTAGTTTTAACTAATTGTTCTAGCATTGCATCAAGATGAGGTTTAACTGCTTCTGCTGGAAGTTGGGTAATTTTTGCTAATGTCTCAGTAATTTTTTGCAATTCTTGAGAATGAGATTGTTGCCATGTTTGTAGGATCATTGTTTTGATAATGTGATTTTTCACAGATTTTATTTTAGCACAATATTGTCTGAATCAGGATTTACAGGATTTGAGGATTTACAGGATGTTATTGGATGATTTTTGGTGGGGGGTTGGTGATTTTTATTTGTCTGAATCAGGATTTCCAGGATTTAAGGATTTACAGGATGTTATTGGATGATTTTTGGTGGGGATTTGAAGGTTTAACCCCACATTCCGCAGATACTAAAGCAAATTTAGGAATTAAAAAATTTTCATAAATAAAAGCCTGAAAAGATTGCCTAGCAAAGATTTCAGGCTTTTATTTGTTAAAATAATCTAATCAAATAGAGATGGGAAAAACCATGAAAGAGTCTCAAGTTACCATGAAAATCCTAAATATAGACCATTTGGGAATAGTAGCAGGAATAATAGACGAGATGGAATTGGTAGAAGAAGTGAATAAAATAGTGGGAACAAAAATAAAAGAAACCCTAACACCAGGACAAGTAATAAAAGCAATGATTTTAAATGGATTAGGCTTTTTAAGCGCACCATTATATCTATTTGGAGAATTTTTCGTAGGAAAATCAACAGAACATTTAATAGGAAAAGGAGTATTAGCATCACATTTAAATGATGACAAACTAGGAAGAGAACTAGACAAGTATCATCAAGTAGGAACAACAAAAATATTTACAGCAGTAGCGATAAAAGCAGCCCATAAATTCCAAGTAGAAATGGATAGTATTCATTTAGATGGGACTTCAATGAGTGTAGAAGGAGAGTACAAAAAAGAAATCGAAGAAATAGATGAAACCAAGCAAGAAACAGGAGAGAATAAATTAGAAATAGAACCAGAAATGAAAGCAATAAAAATAGTTCATGGATACTCAAGAGATAAAAGGCCAGACCTCAAACAATTTATCATAGACATGATAGTAACAGGAGATGGAGATATCCCATTATATTTAAAAGTAGACTCAGGAAATGTAGATGATAAAAGTGTATTTGTAGAAAGATTAAAAGAATTTAAAAAGCAATGGACATTTGAAGGCATAAGTGTAGCAGATAGTGCCTTATATACAGCAGAAAACTTAGCAGCAATGGGAGAATTGAAATGGATAACAAGAGTACCATTAAGTATCAAAGAAGCAAAAAATAAAATCGTAGATATAAAAGAATCAGAATGGAAAGATAGTCAAATATCAGGCTATAAAATAGCAGCTAAAGAATCAGAATATGCAGACATAAAACAAAGATGGATAATCGTCGAAAGTGAATTAAGAAAAAAATCAAGTATCCAACAGGTAGAAAAACAAGTTAAAAAACAGGAATCAAAGGTAAAAGCCTTGCTGAATCAACTATCCAGACAAGAATTCGCTTGTCAAGCAGATGCTAAAATAGCAATAGAAAAGCTATCAAAATCCTGGAAGTATCATCAAATAAAAGAAATTGAATATCTAGAAAAACCAGAATATAAAACAGCAGGTAGACCAAGTAAATTGACCGAACCAAGTCAGATAAAATATCAAGTTAAAGGTCAAATAGAAACAAGAAAAGAGGTGATAGAAGCTGAAAAAATTAAAGCGGGGAGATTTATATTAGCAACGAATATCTTAGATAAAAATGAATTGAGTGATGAGCAAGTATTAGAGGAATATAAAGCCCAACAATCTAACGAGAGAGGATTTAGATTTTTAAAAGACCCGTTGTTTTTTACATCAAGCGTATTTGTAAAAACTCCCGAAAGAGTAGAATCAATAGCAATGATAATGGGATTGTGCTTGTTAGTCTATAATCTTGCACAAAGAAAA
>NZ_VIKX01000004.1 GCF_009711935.1 Dolichospermum sp. UHCC 0259
ATTAGTCCACTTGACGCTTTCATCCATCGGTGAACCTGCTGTGTGCTTCTCTAACACTCGCAAAAACGCCTCGTCTAATCCAGCAATTGTCTCAAAGGCTGATTTCCGTCCACCTCCGGCTTGGCGAATCCGCTCCTGCTCTAGCACCGTTTCGTCCTGAAGTTCTCGCAACCCCAACTGTAAGGTTTCGTGATGGCATCCCAAAAGGCGACGGATGTATGCCTGCCCCCCGTATCCTAGTTTTACCGCTTCAATCGCGGCATATCGACGGCGATCCTTCTCTGACAACGACTCATAGTATCGTTGCATTTGTACCTCAATCTCACCAGGGTAAGTTTGCATCATCTATCAGTTCATCCATCTACCCCTCTAGTGTATAGCTATCATTTTTTTTACGTTCGCGTAGCGTGCCGTAGGCATACTACTTCCAGACACAGAGTATTTGCAAATTGTCAAAAAAGTGGTATGATTGATTGGTAAGATGAATAAGTCATACACAATGATGAAAGTCACAATTACTTTAGAAGAAGACATTCTCCAATTTATTGATCAACAAGCAAAAGGTAATCGTAGTGCCTATATTAACGCACTATTAGCAGAACAAAGACGCAAAATTTTAGAGACTGAAATAATTGCAGCACTCCAAGAAGATGCGAAAGATTTAGAATATGAAAATGAGATTTCTGCTTGGGATAATGTAGCTGGAGATGGTATTAATGCCAGAGGGTAATTTAACTTATAAACGGAGTGAAATTCGCTGGGTAAATCTTGATCCAACTGTGGGAGCAGAAGCACAAAACATCCGTGCTTGTTTGATAGTTCAAAATGATATTATGAATCAATATGGATTATTAACTATTGTGATGCCATTTCGACCAGGAAGTAAGCAAGCTCCCTATATTGTCAATATCAAAGCAACAGTAACTAACGGATTAGATAAAGATCATTTTATTGATGTTGCTCAAATTCGTGCTGTAGATTATCGTCGAGTTTTGGGGTTGGTGGGTATTTTAGAAGCTGAATATTGGGAAGAAATTCGTACTGCGTTGGATGTGGTTTTGGGTTTTGGGGTTTAACTTGAGCGATTCCTAGGTCGCGCTTCGCTATCGCACCCCCTCAACTTCCCATCATCTCTTTTTAGACGAACCGCAGAGACGCAGAGAACACAGAGCAAGAGCGATCGCACTCCCTCAACTCCCCAAAAGCGAACTGACAAGTCAGCGCTTACGCTATCGCACCCCCTCCAACTTCCCCAAAAGCGAACTGACAAGTCAGCGCTTACGCTATCGCACCCCTCCAACTTCCCAAACAGCGATCGCACTCCCTCAACTTCCCAAACAGCGATAGCGAAGCGCGACCTAGGAATCGCTTGACAAAGTTACAAGTTTTTATAAACTTCATCATCATTACGTTTACCAACCCGAAAAACATCAACTAATTTATTATCATCATCAATGGTGTATAAAATTCTGTATTCACCCTGATCAATACGATAACCACCTTGATAACCTTTTAAAGCTGCATAGTCTTGAGGACGAGGATTACCCTGAAGTGAGAGTATTTTTGATACAACTTGTTTATATTGTTTTGGTTGTAAGTCTAATAAGTCTTTTTCCGCAGTTCTAGCAATCCTCAATGTATAACGTTCACTCATTGGGATATTTGGCGATGATTTCTTCTATGGTGGTAAATCCTTCATTTTCTTCAATTGCACGTCTCAATTTAGCAGAATCAATTGCATCTTCCATTGCTTCTAATAGTTTTAAATCTTCAATGCTAATTATCGCTACCGCAGCTTTACCATGACGCTGAATTAAAATTCTTTCTCCACGATATTCTGCACGGTTCATAATATCGGGAAAATTAGCACGCGCTTCACTTGCACTGATGACAGACATAGCGCCTCACAAAATTTATAGGATTACATAACATTATAGATTATTTGTCTGTTTTTTACAAATTGTACAAAATTTAAGTTTTTGAGCAATAGTGGAGCGATCGCACCCCTCAACTTCCCCAAACAGCGATTCCTAGGTCGCGCTTCGCTATCGCACCCCCTCAACTTCCCAAACATTCTTTTTTTAACGAACCACAGAGAACACAGAGAAAGAGCGATCGCACCTCCTCAACTTCCAAACAGCGAACTGCTTGCAGCAGCGCTTCGCTATCGCATCCCCTCAACTCCCCAAACAGCGATTCCTAGGTCGCGCTTGCGCTATCGCACCTCCTCAACTTCCCAAACATTCTTTTTTTAACGAACCACAGAGACACAGAGAACACAGAGAAAGAGCGATACCTTCGGTCAGCTTCGCTATCGCACGTCCTTAACTTCCCAAATAGCGATACCTTCGGTGTTTAAATCTGATATACTTTTAATAGATCAAGTTAATCATAAGTTTTACTTGATATTAATTAACTAGAATCTAAGAATATGAAACAATATAAAACTATACAGCTACAATTGAAACCAGAAATAGAAGATCGTCTGATTACTCAAGCTACTAAACAAGGTTTATCAATTGAATCTTATCTTGAATCTTTGATTGAAGATAGTTTGAAAATTCAAGAGGAAAAATCTTTTTCTCAAGTAACAACTGAGGAAGATTGGGAAACAGCACTAATGAATTTAATCAATAGTCCTGCTTTTGCTGTAGCGCCCCCGCTTTCAGATGCAGCTATTAGTCGAGATAGTATTTATACCAGAGAAGATGAAATGTTATGAAATATCTGGTAGATACTAATATTTTACTGCGTTTAGTACAAAAAAATAGTCCCATGCACCTTGATACTCAAAGGGCAATTGTAACGCTCAAAAAGCAAGGTGAATTTTTATGTATTATTCCACAAAATATAATTGAATTTTGGGCTGTTGCTACAAGACCTCTGGATAAAAATGGGTTAGGTTTATCTATCACTCAAGCTGAAGAAGAAAGCGAAAAACTTAAAAAGATATTTATATTGGAATTGGACACACCACAAATTTTTACTGAGTGGGAATCTCTGGTTATTAAATATCAAGTGATGGGAAAAAAGGTACATGATGCTCGTTTAGCTGCGG
Source organism: Dolichospermum sp. UHCC 0259 (assembly GCF_009711935.1). Taxonomy (GTDB): domain Bacteria; phylum Cyanobacteriota; class Cyanobacteriia; order Cyanobacteriales; family Nostocaceae; genus Dolichospermum. Next base: position 3,059 of record NZ_VIKX01000004.1, read on the forward strand.
CTATGGTAGCTCATAATATTACACATTTATTAACATTTAATGTTGAAGATTTTAAACGGTTTTCGGATATTGTAGTTGTTGATCCACGTAGTATTGTTTAATCATAGCGATCGCACCCCTCAACTTCCCCAAACAGCGATTCCTAGGTCGCGCTTCGCTATCGCACCCCCTCAACTTCCCAAACATTCTTTTTTTAACGAACCACAAAGACACAGAGAACACAGAGAAAGAGCGATCGCACCCCCTCAACTTCCCAAACAGCGAACTGACAAGTCAGCGCTTACGCTATCGCACCCCCTCCAACTTCCCAACCTCCCCAAAAGCGATTCCTACGGAGCGCTTCGCTATCGCACCCCTTCAACTTCCCAAATAGCGATTCCTAGTTCGCGCTTCGTTATCGCACCCACATCCCTACAAAACATTTGACAAAAATTGACAATATTTGCCATAATTAAAGAATCAGAAATATAAAGACTTATTAGCTATGACTACAGTAAATATTTCTCTTCCCGATTCCATGCGGGACTTTATCAATGAACAGGTTGCAAAATGTGGCTACAGTACCACAAGCGAATATATTCGACATTTGATTCGTCAAGATTTAGAAAAAGTAGCACAAGCACGACTAGAAACATTGCTATTAGAAGGCTTAGATAGTGGTGAAGCGATCGAAATTACGGATGAGTGGTGGCAACAAAAACGCACTCAGCTTCTGGAGAGACTCCGCAAGTAATAGCAATGACTAGACGAATTGTAATTAGACCAAAGGCTAGTGTTGACCTTGATGAACAGTTTGCTTATATTGCTGACAGTAATTTTGATGCAGCATTGAGTTTTTTTGATGCTACGAGGCAGACTTTTTCACAATTAGCACGACTACCTGGTATTGGTAGTGTTTATAATGTTAAAAATCCGCGTTTAGTTGGTTTGCGGAAGTGGGGAGTTAGAGGATTTGAAAAGCATCTAATTTTTTATTTAGAAGGGGATGAGTATATTGAAATTGTTCGGTTAATTCATTCTGCACGGGATATTTCACAGATTTTAGCAGAAGAAGAATAGCTATAGTCATCAGCTATGCGATTCCTACGGAGCGCTTCGCTATCGTATCCCCTCAACTTCCCAAATAGTGATCGCACCTCTTCAACCTCCCAAACAGCGATTCCTACGGAGCGCTTCGCTATCGCACCCCCTCAACTCCCTAAACAGCGATTCCTACGGAGCGCTTCGCTATCGCATCCCTTCAACTCCCCAAAAGCGATTCCTACGGAGCGCTTCGCTATCGCACTCCCTCAACTCGCCCAAAGTATCGTTATTTGGGTAAGTTACACTTGCTGATTCTGATCTGATATACTGATAATATGTAAAAATAATCAAATCTAGTATTTTATGATTAATAATCACCAACTCATCACAGAAACATCCTCAACTACACCCTGGAATGATTTATTATTAGAAATTGCTCAAACTCCCCAAGAATATATACCGGAAATATTGGAAATTGTCCGTTTATTTCGTCAAAATTTGATCAATAAACCAACAACTTTGATAACTACAGAAAAACACAAATTAGACTGGCAAGAATTTATTAATCAAACAGCAGGTAGTTGTGCTGATGATCCAATTATTCTGGATAATTTAGGAATTGATGATACTTTAGATGATAGTTTAGAAGAAATGATTAATAGTTAGGAATACAAACTGATGAAATATTTATTAGATAGTAATGTTTGTATTCAATATTTGAATAAAAGATCAGAAAAGATTATTCAGCGTCTTCAAGATTTATCTGATATAGATATAGTAGTTTGTTCTATTGTAAAAGCTGAGTTATTTTATGGTGCAATGAGAACTCATAATCCTGCGAAAACTATGCAAAAGCAGCAGGAATTTTTAAATCGTTTTATTTCTTTGAAGTTTGATGATGAATGTGCTGTAATTTATGGCGAAATTCGTAGTAAATTGGCTGCTAAAGGTACTCCTATAGGAAATAATGATTTACATATTGCTGCTATTGCAATGGCTAATAATTTAACTCTTGTTACCCATAATATTAGAGAATTTAGTAGTGTTGATACTTTAAAATTAGAAGATTGGCAGATTTAGTAAACAGCGATCGCACCCCTCAACTCCCAAATAGCGATCGCACCCCCTCAACTCCCAAACAGCGATCGCACTCCCTTCAACTCCCAAACAGCGATTCCTACGGAGCGCTTCGCTATCGCACCCCTCAACTCCTCAAACAGCGATACATTCGGAGCGCTTCGCTATCGCAGTTTTTACATCATGGAAAGAAATCTGATATACTGGCAATATGTGAAAATAATCAAATCTGGTATTTTATGATTAACAATCACCAATCCACTACAGCTAAATCATCAGCAAAAACCCGCAATGATTTATTACTAGAAATTGAACATACTCCAGAAGAATACATACCCGAATTACTACAAATTGTCCGGTTATTTCGTCAAAGTGTCACGATGAAACAGACATCTTTGAAAAACTGGGAAAATGCTATTAATGAGATTAATGAAAGTGACGCAATTAAAAAAGAACACAGAAAAACTAATATTAAAAGATTGTTCGAGTCATGGAATGAATCAGATGATCAACAAGAACAACAAGAAACTTTAGAAATTATTGAATCCATGAACGGTATTTTAATTTAAAATAAAATGAGTAAGGTTATTGTGTTAGATTCTGCACCTGTGGGATTAATTACTAATCCTAAAGCAAATTTTCTAGCTGTGCAATGTCAAGAATGGTTTTATAGTCTTTTTGAAAGAGGTTATGAAGTAATTTTACCAGAAATTATAGATTATGAAATTAGGCGGGAATTATTAAGAGCAAATAAGTTATCAGGAATTAGAAAACTAAATCAACTTAAATCAGAAATTATTTATCTTCCTATTACCACAGAAGTAATGTTAAAAGCAGCAGAATTATGGGCTGAAGTCAGAAACCAAGGTAAATCTACCGCAGATAATAAAGCTTTGGATGGTGATGTGATTTTAGCTGCTCAATCTATTTTAGTTGCTAATTATGGAAATGATGTGATTATTGCCACGAGTAATAAAAAGCATCTTTCTCTTTTTATTGATGCTAGAGAATGGGGAGAAATTTAAAATGTGAGAGCGATCGCACTTCCTAAACTCCCCAAACAGCGATCGCACTTCCTAAACTCCCCAAACAGCGATCGCACCCCCTCAACTCCCAAACAGCGATCGCATCCCTCCAACTCCCCAAACAGCGATCGCACCCCCTCAACTCCCAAACAGCGATCGCATTCCCTCAACTTCCTAACAGCGATCGCACTCTTCAACCCCCCAAACAGCGATCGCACTCTTCAACCCCCCAAACAGCGATCGCATCCCTCCAACTCCCCAAACAGCGATCGCACCCCTCAACTCCCCAAACAGCGATCGCACCTCTTCAACCTCCCAAACAGCGATCGCACCCCCTCAACTCCCCAAACAGCGATCGCACCCCCTCAACTCCCCAAACAGCGATCGCACCTCTTCAACCTCCCAAACAGCGATCGCACCCCCTCAACTTCCCCAAAAGCGATCGCACTTCCTAAACTCCCCAAACAGCGATCGCACCCCTCAACGCCCAAACAGCAATCGCACCCCCTCCAACTTCCCAACATCCTTTTTTAACGAACCACGAAGACGCGAAGAACACGAAGGAAGAAGAGAAGAGAGCGATCGCATAGCTTACTGTATCGTATTAAATGAAACAGGTTGAGGTAAAATATGTAAATATACTCACACTCATAGTTTTACAGATCGATACAAATGAAATTAAGACAAGTAGCAAGCGGATGGGAATTTGAAAGCGAAAAAGATTTAGAAGATTTGGTTTGGAACAACTTAGAAAAGCTATTTGGATATAAACCTTTAAAGCGACAGTATCAAGTCAGTGGACAATATTGTGATATTTTAGCTTTTGGTAAAAATAAAGAACTTGTAATCATAGAGTTAAAAAACTCTGAAGATAGATATATTGTACAACAACTTACTCGTTATTATGATGCTCTTATAGATGAAAAGCCTTTTCCTGAACATATTAATTTTCAAGTTCCTGTAGTTTTAATTGCTGTTACTCCAAATTTTCATAGAGATAACTATACTGATCGAAAATATCATCAGCTAAAATTTAATTTTTTACAGTTTAAAATTATTTGTCAAGAACCAAAATTCAATCTAAACATAATTAATGTAGATACTACTCTCAACTGGAAATTAGATTTTGATTATTCACTGGAAAATCATATTAAAAAAGATATTCCTGCTCCTCCTAAGCGTTTCTATCAATTAATTGAAAAATGTAAACCCCAAGAACACTCTAAACTATTCAAATTTAGAGAAACAATTTTACAATTTGATGATCGTATGCAAGAAATAGCCAAAGAAGGTGGTATTTATTATGGTAACGGTAAAACTAAACATTGTGCTGAATTAAGGCTAGATAGCAAAAAAGAACTTGTGCTATTTTTATGGCTACCTCGCAATTTCTTATGGGAACAACAAGGTAATATTTTTAGATTCAGAATTTGGACAGATTGGAATAATGCAACTATTGTTATGCCTGTCTCTAGAGGACTTGGTAAAGTAAATCCAACTCGTATTGAATTTGCAAAGCAAGATGCTAAAAATCGAAGTTTAAATATCTTTATTTATGAAGCTTTACGTAGATGGTTTGAAAGAATTTAATTTTAAATCTTATTCTTTGCTCCTTAGCGCCTTTGCGCGGAATAAACCTCTCTGTGTCTCTGCGCCTCTGCGAGAGAAAAAAAGGGCATAGTCAAAAACTACACCCCTACCTATAAACTAAAGTTGTTTCACCTCACTAACCAACTTAGCCACCATATCCTTAGCGCTACCAAACAACATCGTCGTTTTAGCCTTATAAAACAACTCATTATCAACACCTGCAAAACCAGCACTCATACCGCGCTTAATCACAATAGTTTGCTTTGCGCGATCAACCTCCAAAATCGGCATCCCATAAATAGGACTATTCTTATCACTACGCGCCGCCGGATTGACCACATCATTAGCACCAATCACCAACGCCACATCAGCCTGTTCAAACTGGGGATTAATATCCTCCATATCATACAACTGCGTATAGGCCACATTAGCTTCCGCCAATAATACATTCATGTGTCCTGGCATTCTCCCCGCAACCGGATGTATCGCATATTTCACATCCACACCCATGCGCTCTAATTGATCAGCCAACTCGCGGACGCTATGCTGTGCTTGAGCAACCGCCATACCGTATCCTGGTACAATCACCACAGAACGGGCATAACCCAACATCATCGCCCCTTCCTCCGCATCAATACTGCGAACAGGTTGATCACTAGCACCAGCAGCCGCACCACCACTAGAAGTAGAAACAGAACCAAAAGCACTAAATAAGACACTGAACAAAGAACGGTTCATAGCCTTACACATAATTTCCGTCAGGATTAAACCAGAAGCCCCCACCAAAGCACCGGCGATGATTAACATATTGTTCATCACCACAAACCCAGCCGCAGCCGCAGCCACACCGGAGAGGGAGTTTAACAGGGAGATAACAACGGGCATATCACCCCCACCAATGGGGAGGACGAACATCACACCCAACACCAAGGAAACAGCCACCACAGCTAAAAATACGGGGAGGCTATCTGGTGTCCTAATTAAATAGGCACTTCCAGCTAAATAAGAACCCAAAAGCAAGAGGTTAAAAGGTTGTTGCAAAGGAAAGGTAATGGGAGTACCGCTAATTAAACCTTGCAATTTGGCAAAAGCGAGAAAACTACCTGTTAAAGTCACACCACCAATTAACACATCCAATAACATGGAAATGTTGACATCGAGGGGGATAGGTTGAGAACTATCTAATAACCGCCAAAATTCAGCCACAGCGATAAGTGCAGAAGAAGCACCACCCAAACCGTTAAGTAAACCCACCATTTGGGGCATTTCCGTCATTTGCACTTTGTAAGCGATAACAGCACCTATGACTGAACCAATAGCCAAGCCTACCAAAATCATCTCGTAATTTAATACGTGCTGATCTAGCATTGTGGCGACAATTGCTAATAACATCCCCACCGCAGCGATAAGATTACCGTTTCTTGCACTAGCGGGAGAACCGAGTTTTTTCAAACCGAGGATAAATAATGATGCAGCGACTAAGTAAGTTAGCTGAATCCCAGTTGGTAAAAAGTCGCTCATGCTTTAATTTCCTTTTTTTTAAACATTTGCAGCATTCTGTCTGTAACCAAAAAACCGCCGACAACGTTAACCATTGCCAAAATTACGGCAATTAAACCGAGAATTACGGATAAATTTGTGTTTTTCTCCCCCGCAGCCAGGATTGCACCAATTACCGAAATCCCGGAAATGGCGTTTGAACCGGACATTAACGGGGTGTGTAACGTGGGGGGAATTTTGTTAATCACTTCAAAGCCAATAAAAGAGGCTAAGACGAGTACAAATAAAGCCGGAAGTAATGCTTGTGTCATGTTAATTTTGGATTTAAGAGGTTTCGCGCAATCTCTCTTAGAGATCCCGCAGGGTAGACGCAAAGGAGCAAAGACGCAAAGAGAAGATTTACATAACAAACGAAAAATCTCTCTCAAACTCTTCTTCCTTCGTGTTCTTCGCTTCTTCGTGGTTCATTCAATCTATATTTAATTAAACCGCTACTGTTTGCAAAGCGTCCTTTACTCGTTGGTTTCTAATTTCTCCACCATGAGTAACACAAGCAGCGTCAACAATATCATCACCAAAGTTGATTTCTAAGGCTTTGTCTTTAATCAACAGTTGCATTAGTGAAGTAACGTTCTTTGCATACAGTTGACTGGCGTGTACTGGCATGGATGAGGGTAAATTAATTGGTCCGATAATTGTTATGCCGTTCCAAACAATATCTTTACCTGCTTCTGTACAAGCGCAGTTTCCACCTTGTTCTGCGGCTAAATCCACAATTACTGAACCGGGTTTCATTTGCGCTACCATTTCTTCTGTTACCAGTCTGGGGGCTTGTCTTCCTGGTACTTGGGCGGTGGTAATGACGATATCGGAGTTTTTGACGTGGCTGGCTACTAGTTCCTGGGTACGCTTTTTACTATCTTCGGAGATTTCTTTGGCGTAACCACCCGCAGCAACGGTTTCTTCTTCGAGTTTGACTTCGACGAATTTCGCCCCTAAGCTTTGGACTTCTTCTTTAACGGCTGGGCGGATGTCAAAGGCTTCTACTACTGCTCCTAGCCTTCTTGCGGTGGCGATCGCTTGCAATCCTGCCACACCTGCTCCCATAATAAATACTTTAGCTGGGGCGATCGTCCCCGCAGCGGTGGTTAACATGGGGAAATATTTCGGTAATGCCGCCGCCGCAATCAATACGGCTTTATAGCCCGCCAGTGAGGCTTGGGAGGATAAGGCATCCATGCTTTGCGCCCTGGTGGTACGGGGGATTAATTCCATACTCAAAGCTGTAATTTGCCGATTTGCCAATTGTTGGGCAATTACGGGATTTCCGAGAGGATTAAGGAAGCTAATTAATACAGAACCTGATTTAAGTAACTCAATTTCTGTCCGGCCATCTTCTCTGGTTTGGGGTGGGCTAACTTTGAGTAAAATATCTGCTTCACTCCATAATTGAGCAGAATCATGGCTAATTTTTGCCCCTGCTGCTTCATAGTCAGCATCACTGAAAAATGCTTTTTCTCCCGCACCAGCTTCTACCCAAACCTCTAAACCTTGTTTGACTAATTTAGCTACAGTATCGGGAATTAAAGCTACACGCCGTTCACAAACTTCTATTTCTTTCGCAACTGCTATTTTCATGAAATCTCCTAGAAATAAATCCTTAACATCACCCGTTAACTATTAATTAAGCTGTGGGGATGATTAACCATGAATTACCTTTGTAGATAGAACTTTCGACCTTTTTGTTTTTCCTATCCTTGGTCTTTATTCACAATCTCAGCTTGACAATATACAAATATCATCCTGGCAAAATAGCTATAAGTAGAATTAGTTATCGCACATCCTATGCCGATATCTACATTTTGTATATTGTTCTTCAGATTATTTTATATTTGGAAAAAATCTTACTTTGAAACTTTTATTTATTTAAAGTATACTTGTGTACTAAAATATTTATAATTAGTAATAAAAATTATCCTTTAGCAATACATCAAAGATATAATCTGGATTTTATCTCTTAAAGGCTGTGTCAAACCCGATAAACACCTACTCAATAATTTATTCCCAAAGCTAAAAACAACACAATTACGTTTACTTATCTTAACGCAGGTTAGTACAGTGTGTAAGCCCTATAATAATTTTAACTTTAGGAATGGAAGTTTTCCCTAAAAAGGCACTTTTCTCTTTCACTAACGTCAATTGTCAAGCATATAGTAGTAAAGTTTAGTTACAAATACTGATACTTCGTTAAAAACTACCAACTAGAGGAAACCTAATTTATGAAACGTCTACTTTCTGCCTTAGCTGTGACTAGCTGTTTATTAGCTGGTTTGCCAGCGATAACTTTAGCCCAAAATGGTTTAACACTTTTTAGCGGTGTCAGCAGCGCAAATCAGTTACCCTTTAGGTTAGATTTTGGCGGACAAACCAACAGCACAGATCGTTATATACTCAGAGTTCCTGCGAGACAAATGAAACTAGCAGTAGCTCAATTTGCTATTAGTTATCCTAATTATTACAAAGGAAGTTTTGATCCCAAAAGTGTTGAAGTTTTAGTTAAAGGTAAAAAAGTCCCCCTATCTGAAGTCAAATGGGATAAAGAAGGTGGTGTGATTCAAATATTTCCCGAACAACCAGTTCCCGCCGGTGGCAAAGTCGAGTTAGTCTTGTCCAATGTCCAGAATCCGGCTTTTGGAGGAGTTTACTATTTCAGATGTCAAGTTCTTTCCCCAGGTGATCTCCCATTACTGCGTTATCTTGGTACGTGGATTATCAGTATTACTTAAAAAGGGAGCAGAGGAGCAGAGGGGCAGAGGGAATAAATATTCTTTTGCAACTGACAACTCCATCCAGAAATATGTTTTTATTGCCTGTAAAGTGGTAAAATATGAGATTGTGACTTTTTATGAAAATCGCCTAAGAGGAGAAACGTATGCAAAGAACACTGGGCGGCACTTGCCGTAAGAGAAAAAGAACATCTGGATTTCGTGCCAGAATGCGGACACCAGACGGCAGAAACGTGATTAGCGCTAGAAGAAAAAAAGGACGGCATCGTCTGAGCGTTTAGGGTAATAAAATTCAGTAATTAAGAACTGTTGTGGCTTTGCCCAAAGCATATCGTCTCAAATCCCGTCAGGATTTTCAGGCAGTTTTCCGAGAAGGAATTCGGCGACATAGTTCTCATTTCACCCTGAGAGCTTTAAAACCTAATCTTGCGACAGAACCTTCTTTGGATACTGCCCCCCCTAGCACAAAAATTGGGATTGCCATTAGTACAAAAGTTAGTAAACGCGCCGTTGTTCGCAACAAAATCAAAAGGCAAATAACAGCAGCATTACACCAATTATTGCCTAAATTAGTCCCAGGATGGCGGCTAGTATTAATTGTGAAACCAACAACAAAAGAATCTGAGTGCGAAACCCAGAAATTTCTGCAAGAATTAGAACAGTTGTTGGCACAAACTGAGGTATTAAATGGGTATTCGTGAAGAAGTTTATTATGAGGGTGGTCCCCACATTGGGGATTTAATTTTTAACCTGCTAATTGGACTAACAGTGGTAGGTATACCCTTAGCTGTGGGGGCAATAGTCAGGGCAGTGTGGCTACGCTTCCGCATCACAGATCGAAGGATATGTGTAACTGGTGGTTGGATGGGACGCGATCGCTATGATGTAATTTATTCAGAAGTGATGAAAGTTGTCAAAGTTCCTCGTGGCATCGGCCTATGGGGAGATATGGCAATCACCCTCAAAAATGGTACTCTCATCGAAATGCGGGCTGTTCCCAATTTTCGGGAAGTCTATGACTACATTAACGAAAAAATTGCTGCTAAAAATCCCCAATATAGCAATCCTAAATGAGTCGCGTTAACAAGCTATCAGCATTCAGTCATCAGCTAGTAAGCTAAATTCTAGTTTTAATTTCTGATGGAGATGGGGTTTAAATCTCTTTTAAACAACCCGTTGACGGCTCTTTTAACATTCACACTTTTAGACCATGTGCGGCTATCCTTAACTTCCATAGCTTATTGATAGTCACATCAATGCTTAACAAAAACCTCTACAATATAGAGCAAAAGCTTGGGAGAGAACCGCCTCTAGTCAGAGGATAGGCTCAACTGAGTATCCCACTCCCAACCGGGGTGGGAGTGTCAAAGTACCGCAGGTTGAATTCAGAATAATGGATTTTGGTATCGGGTTTCTCTCGAACAACGTGATGTTGCCAATCATAGACCTTTTCTATGGTTTTGTCCCTAGCTATGGGTTGGCGATCGTAGCCTTAACATTGATTATCCGCTTTGCACTCTATCCCTTGAGTGCCGGCTCTATCCGTAGTATGCGACGGATGCGGGTTGTGCAGCCTCTCATGCAAAAGCGCATGGCAGAAATCAAAGAACGCTATAAAGACGATCAGCAAAAGCAACAAGAGGAAATGCTCAAGGTCCAAAGTGAATTTGGTAATCCCTTAGCAGGATGTCTACCTCTCCTGTTGCAAATGCCAGTATTATTAGCCCTCTTTGCCACTTTGCGGGGTTCTCCTTTTGCCGGAGTCAACTACTCCGTTAACCTGCAAATATTCCCTGAAGAACAAATCGAGCGCATTCAACCCCAAGCCTTTGTCACTTCCCCACAAAATATTTATATTGCTGATGGAGAACACACTCCCATTTCGGCAATATTACCGGGGGGCAATAAGTTAGCCGTGGGAGAAAAAACTAAAATTCAATATCAAACCGTAGAAGGTAAACCCTTCGATTTGCTCCTAGTCGAACACCCAGAAACTAAGTTGACACCTGACTGGAAAGTCATGAAAGGGGAAGAAAGGGTTAAAATTGATGCCGAAGGCAATATAGAAGCCCTAGAACCCGGAGAAGTGACCATTCAAGGGACAATTCCTGGACTAGCAGCAGACAAAGGATTTCTCTTTATTGATGCCTTGGGTAGAGTAGGTGCTATTGATCCCGATAACACAGTCCATTGGGATATAGTAGCGATGATTGTCTTCTTTGGTATCAGCCTTTATGTCAGCCAAATGCTGTCTGGGCAAAATTCCAGCGGTGGCAACCCTCAGCAAGATACAGTAAATAAAATTACCCCTGTCATCTTTTCTGGGATGTTCCTATTCTTTCCTCTGCCGGCTGGGGTACTGATGTATATGGTAATTGGTAACGTTTTCCAAACTATCCAAACCTATATCCTCTCCCGTGAACCTCTACCAGAAGAAATTCAGAAAATCGTAGATTCACAAGAGAAAGAAGCCCAAACCATCGAAGTAAAAGCGTTGCCATTTGAACCCAAAAGTTCTAAGAAAAAGGCTACCGGTTGATTATGAGCGACATTTCTATGCAGAGTAGTGAACAATGGTTACAAAATTTGCTACTTCTAACTGGTGTATCTACTCAAGTACAGGCTAATTTAGAAACTAAGCCATCTTCAGGACAAGATGCACCAGTAGGAGAAAGCTACTGGTTGACAATAGATCAAACCAATTTAACATCAGAACAAATTAGGATTTTAATTGGTGCTGGTGGTTCGGTGCTAGATAGTATTCAGTATCTAGCAAATTCCGTTCTCAACTTAAATCAACCAGAAGAAAATCAGACAGCTTACACGATTGAATTGAATGGTTATCGGGTGAGACGAGAAGCCGAAATCCGCACTTTAGCTGAAACTGCTGCCGCAGAAGTCCGTTTTTCTGGAAGAGAGGTAGAACTTCAATCTCTCAGTTCTTCAGAACGCCGACAAATCCACACTTTATTGGAGGAATTTTCGGATTTAGAAACCTTCAGTCGCGGCAAAGAACCTCATCGTCATTTAGTTGTTCGTCAAGCAGTCACACCATAATTAGGTAATAGGGAACAGGGAACAGGGAACAGACAAGAATATTACCCATTACCAATTACCCATTACCAATTACCCATTACCAATTTTGAGGGTATTTCACAAATCCTATGGACGCTATTTTTATTCCGCAGCTATCTAAAGCCCCGGAGCGGACAGAGGAAATTCAAGTTCAAGAGTTTCTGCCTGGACTAGAAACATTGACACCGGTTCGCGGAGTTATCCAGGTCAAACACCAGGGTAATTATTTAGAAGTTTCATCTCAGGCAGAAACAATTGTTACCTGTACTTGCAACCGCTGTTTGCAGCAGTATAACCATCGTTTGGTTCTTGATACTCAGGAAGTTATTTGGTTAGATGAAACTGCTAATCAAACGGAAGATTTGCCTTTAGAAATGGAAGTCCCTGTTGAAGACTTACTGGAAACTTTACCACCTGATGGTCATTTTGATCCCGGTGAATGGCTCTATCAGCAGATGTGTTTAGCGTTACCTCAGCGTCAATTATGTAACCTTAATTGTCCAGGTATTCTAAATACGGCTGTTTCTGAACCACCTATTGATAGCCGTTGGGCGTTATTAGATGCTTTGAAAAAACAACTTCCAGATAATTAGTAAATTTACTATTTGGTGCGTTATGGCTTAATTCTTTATGGCTTGGTAAAAGCTGTTAATACTCTCTCAAACTCCTCAAGGATTTTTTATCTTTGTGGAGTTTTTTGTCACACATTCCGCACTTTAATAAGTAGCAGTTGCGGCACAACTTCTCTACCTGTTTAATTTTTGTGCTTGTTGTAATAAATGCTGGGAATTTTTCACCCACTGTAAATTACCTTGAATATTATATAAATCTTTAGCATATTGGAAGACCTGCACGGCTTCCTTGTACTGCTTTAACTGCATGAAAACTAATCCTGCACCATAATAGGCATTAGCGTAATTAGGATTAGCTGCGGCTGATTTTCTAAAAGCTGCTAAACCTTCATTTAATTTTCCCTGATTAAACAAAATTGAACCCAGATCATAGTGTGCTTCTGCATATTTAGGATTGATTCTGATTGCTTCTTTAAAAGCTGCCTTGGCTTGTTCAACTTTTCCTTGTTGTAAATAACATACACCTAAATGATAGGCAGGTTCGGGTGCATTTTGACTCATTGTTCTGGCTTTTTGAAAAGAGGCGATCGCACTTGACCAATTTTTCTCCTGTTTCTTAACTAACCCCATGTTATAATGGGCAAAACCCAGATTTGGATTTAACTTCAAAGCCTGATTTAAATAGTCTTTCGCCAATTCTAAATTATTTCCTTCTAATAACGCCCCACCTAAATTTGCAAAAGCTAACGCAAATTGAGAATCTGCTTGGGTAGCTTGATAAAAAGCATCTGCCGCAGGTTGTAATTTTCCTGATTGTCGCAGTGCTAAACCTAAGTTATAGTGCGCTGCTGCTAATTTAGGATCTAGTTTAATAGCTTGACGAAAAGCGGTAATTGCTTCTTCTATCCTTCCCAATTGAATCGCTTGTAACCCTTGATTTAAGGAGTCTGTAGCCGCTTTACTGTTTATGTTTTGTGCCAGTATTAGAGTAGGGGGAGAATTGGAAAATACTGGTTTGATATTAACAGGTAATAATAATAAACTTATGATTCCCAAGATGGGATATTTAATTAATGGTAATTGCATAGATTTAGTTTTGTTTCGCGCAAAGGCACAAAGGAGCAAAGACGCAAAGGAGGACAAGGAAAAATTAATGTTGTTCTGGTAAATAATCTTGATTTAAACTTTCCTCTGTGGTAAATGGAGAGTCTACGGGAAAGGTATCAAGTGATAAACCTGTTTCTAAAGAACCTTGTTTTCTGGCATCTTGATAACATTCGTTAAATACCTCAGATAAGTATTTCTTTAAACTAGGACTTTCGGTTAAGTCTTCTTTCAATCTGCGTCTATATTCAAAGATAGTAGATAACCAACTATTACTACGTTTGTCTGGTTGATATTTATATTTAAGAAGGTGCATTAATAAAACTAATAAGTTGCTTTTTAATGCTCTTTTTTCACTTCTACCCATGCTTTCGATTTCTTCAATCAAATTGTCTAAATCAATTTCGGCAAAGTTACCATTTTTTAATTGTTTTGCTGTTGTCTTTATCCACAAATAAAAATCTTCTTCGTAAAGATTTGAATTAGTAACTGCTATTGATTGAGTTGCTGTCATTTTCTGGAAACCTCTTCAAATGAATTGTGAAATTTTGCGGTAGTATTCTTGTTATATACATTGAAATCTATATTTAGATAAACATACAAGTAATACAAATCAAATAATACTATTTATATTTAGCCCATTCACCATTACTCAAATTTCTCAATAAAGGTAAATCTTGAGTAGCTTTGATAAATGTCTCCGTTTCTCCAAACACATCATTAACAGTTTTAAATTCTCCAACTAATTGTTTATAAAGTAAATTGATACCAACAAACAAACATTCATTTATTCTGTCTTTCATGTCCAACTGTTCTATTTTGTTTGATGTTTCAGGTGAAAGCCTAATTTTCCCTGAAAATCTATCACGGTCTTTTGTAGACATATTCTCTATTGGAGTAATTTGTTTTAACTCGGCTTGATAATTTTCTGATTCTTCATCAATTATCTTTTGGATACTTTCTTTATGCTCAGAAAAAAGAAAATGTACGTAACTGATTACTGATTCTAGAAATAGTTCTTTTCCTAATCTTAAGATTGAAGTTAGCTTCCGTATTTTTTCTAACTCTGAGTTAGTATATCTTAATTCTATATCTAAGTTTTGAGTTTCTTGTTTTTCTTCTTCTACTTCTCTTATGCCATTTTGGATGGCATTATCAGCCAAAAAATCTTTACTTGGAGCAGTTAGTTTATCTTCTCTAGACATAATTCATCTCCTAACATTATCCATCTAAGAAATCAACAAAGTAGTCGTATAAATGTTCTAAACCTTCATGAACAACATATCATCATTACCAAAAGACACACAAGGACTATCAATTTCTACCGCTGGAGTGAATGAATTACAGAAGGTGACAGTAGCACAATTAACTGCCAACTCGTCGGGGTGAGTGCATTCTAATTTGATATAAAAAGCACACTCTTCACAAATAGTTTTATGTAATAATTGCATTGTTATCTTGTATTTATCGTAAGCTGACTACAAAAGAGCAGTTAAGAAACTGGACTTTACTAACTTATCTTGTTTTGATTAGTTTGTAGAATTAAGCTATTTTTGGTACATAGAATAAGTAGCCTACATAAATAATTGGCTTTGATCCCATACTTGATATCAAATAAGCGTGAGTGCTAAACGTCTGCCAGAAACTACTGCTCATGTGAGAGTTACCCGCCAATCTTGGCAACAAGGCTTTCTTGAAGGTGAAGTTAGCGCTGGTAATTTTCAGTGGCATTTCCAGTGGCATTTCCGCCGGGGAGAACTTTCTGTGAAGCCTTCCCAGGGTCGTGCTTTAATCAAAGAACCTCTAGGACGCTTTTTGGAACAACAGGACTATCAGTTAGAACCTGGGGGGGATTATGCTTTTACAATTCGGGCTGAATTGTGAATTAATTATCAGTTAGTCGGTTGAGATATCGTTCAATCAGGAGAATGGCAACAATGTCATCTATTGGCCTTGGAGGTTGACGTAAACCCTTGGGTAATAGTTTTGTGATGCCTTGGGGTGGATACATTTGCCAATAGCGATCGCGTGCTTGTAAAGTGGAATAACGTTCATCAACTAAAATGATATTGGTGGGTTTACTTAATTCTTGATTAAGTTGCTGTTTCCACTTTTTAGCCGTCGTTTGATCTCCCATCACCATTAAGGATACGGGGAATTTTTGCATTTGTGTTTCAATATTAGCGATCGCCTCATTTGCCAAAACAACTTGATGATACAACAGTTGTCTATCCAATCCCATCACCGCAATCCCACATTTATCACGACCGGGATCAAATCCTAAAATTACAGGTTGTGTATTTGTCATTGGTCATTAGTCATTGGTCATTGGTCATTGGTCATTGGTCATTGGTCATTGGTCATTAGAAAAATTCTTTCTCCCCCTACCTCCCCTACCTCCCCTACCTCATGTACTAAAAAGAATTTGTCCATTCAAGAGGGCTACTAACTTGACTCTTAACGGACCGACAGTATAAGTATTTTCTGCGGCTACAGCTTTAATTTCTACTTCCTGTTCCGTTTGCTGTAATTGGGTAACAAAGCGTAAAAAAGTACCATCTATTTGCACACTTTCGACAATTCCTGCATTGCGGGCGCGAAATTGGGAAGCGGAAATTAGTAAATCTAAGCGTTGGCGCATTTGTTCAGTTGTCATATTTTTTAAATCCGCTGTAGTTGTAGCCAGCACTTCACCTGATGAAAATACCAGTTGATTCCGGGCTGCATCTGCAAAAAATTCTATTTGCTTTTCACCTCTAACATAGTTACCTGCGGAGAAAATTCTTACTACATATTCTCGACCATCTTTAATTTGTGCGATTAACTGCTCAACTTTATCTTTGGTAACACGAAGTATTTCTTTATTTGCTGGTGTACCACCAGGTTCGGTTAATTGAATATTAGCATTGCGGTTAGCTGCCTGGAGAAGTTGGATAATTGCTTGCTGTGCCGCATCAGGCTTGTCTACAGTAATTAACCCTGCCGCTATCACTTGACCCTTCACTAAGGCTAGTTTACCCAAGCGGAGGTCACGGTAGGACTGATAATATTTTTCTAGTCTGGCTACTTCCTGCTCTAAAAATTGTTGTTGTTTCTCTAATTCTTTCAAGCGAGATTCTCTAGTTATAATAACTTCTTCCCGCTGTTTAATTTCGAGGTTACGATTTTGAATAAGTTTATCTAATTTAGCAATTTTGCGATCGCGTTTTTCAATCACCGTCTTCGCTTCATCAATAGCCTGTTTAGCTTCAGCGTACAATCTTTGCCGTTCCGCTTTTAACTCTTCTACCGCTGTTTGTAATGTTTGTCGCTGATTATAAAGAGTTTGTAATTCACTTCTTGCCTGTTGATACCTGATAACAATTCCCCCAAGACGGCTTTGAGTTTCATTAAGTCGGGTTTGGGTCTTAGCTTGCTGATTAAGAGTGCGATTAAGTTGAGCTTGTGTGGTTTTTTGTTTAGTATTTGCTGCCTGTAATGACTTATTAATTTTCTGTAATTCTTCTTGTGCTTGACTTTTTTCCTCTCTGGCTTTGTTTAACTCACCTTCTACCTGGCTTTTTTGCGCTTCGGCGATTTTTAGTTGTTCTCGCTTGTTCCCCAAATCTCTTTGAATATCCTCTAATTCAAATACGCCCTTTCGCAATCCACCATCAGCCGCAAAAAGAATTGCTAAAGTTGATGCAGAAATCAGACCGCCTGTAAAAATAGTGACAATTACAGCAGTTTTTTTCGGACGTAGATTGAAGAGTGAGAGACGAGCTTTGCCAACGCGTGTGCCGATGCGATCGCCCACGGTGGCAATTACGCCTCCCAAAATAAGAATTGCTGCAATAAGGATGTACCCGGTGGCCATTTTTAACTACCACAATGCTGACCGATACAGCCTACTACGTTCAACCATTGTCTGTGAGTAAATGGAGTTAGGCCAAAGTAGGAATTATACAATTTTGAGACTTTCCTCCAAATTAACGGTTTAATCTCGATGGTAGTGACGCTACTTAGGGAGACCCTAAGACCGCATTACCTCAAAAATAGAAGCCGTGCCAACTCCATTTACCCATAACTTTTAAGTAAATTGCTTACTTAAAGCAACAGGTTTATGCACAGTAATCTTCTTTTTATGAATAGAAATCATTTTCTTCTCGCGGAGATCTCCCAGCAGTCTAGTGACTGTAACGCGAGTAGAGCCAATTGCCTCAGCGATCGCCTGATGGGATAACTTCAGATCAATGGTAATACCATCAGCGCAAGGAACGCCAAAATCTCGACAAAGAATCAACAAGAAACTAATTAACCTTGAACCCATATCGCGGTGAGCAAGAGTTTCAATCATCATCTCCGTCTGAAGAATCCGCGAAGAAAGACCTCGCAGCATTAACATTGATAACTCTGGGTTTTCCTTCAGTGCCTGTTCAACTTGTTCAATTGGGGCTGAAAGTAATTCTACAGTAGTAAATGCCACTGCATGATAAAATCGATCAGACTTATTGCCTGTCAGCAACGACAGCACACCAAAGACGCTATTTTCTCGCAGCAGAGCCACCGTTATTTCTTCTCCTGCCTCATACACCCTCGACAGTTTTACAGCACCCTTGAGAAGAAAATAAACTCGTTCAGCAGGATCTCCCGGAAAAAAGATCGTCTTATTCCGTTCAAATGTTTCCACTACCGGAGGAAAAGCCCCGGTCGCCATTTGACGAAAAACATTTGCTAGGGCTTTGTCTTGTGTCACTATCATTTCTCCCTTCCCCTACCCAATGCCAGAAAAACAAAAACTAATTACCTAAGAATACACCTGAAAAATCAATAAATCACCATTAATTTTTCTGTTTTTTCCTATACTCAAACGCGGAATTCCTAGCCTTTCGTTTATAATGATACATAATTGTTGTTCCGTTTAGCTAGTAATTATTGATAAGTAGTTTCACTAATTATACTCTAAAAGTTTTGCCTCTGAAATTGTCAATTTCTTGGGAATTTTTGCAAACATGGGCATGGTTTTTTGGGGCTTACTGCTACTTCTGGAGCATTTTGAAAAATCCCTAGCCCAATGCAGTCAAACTAGGCTCAGATTCTAGTATGCTCCTAATGATGAATTAAATTAGCAATTTCTATGCTCGATCTATCAGGAAAAAATGCCCTAGTTACAGGTATTGCCAATAACCGTTCTATCGCTTGGGGAATTGCCCAACAACTACACAAAGCCGGGGCTAATTTGGGCATTACCTACTTGCCAGATGACAAGGGTAAAATGGAAAAAAAAGTTTCTGAATTGGTAGAACCGCTCAGTCCTAGCCTATTTTTGCCCTGCAATGTTGAAAATGACGAGCAAATTCAATCTACTTTTGAAACCATCCGGCAAGAATGGGGGAAAATAGATATTCTAGTCCATTGTTTGGCCTTTGCAAAAAAAGAAGATTTGACCGGAGGTTTTAGTCAAACTTCTCGTTCTGGTTTCAATACGGCTTTGGAAGTTAGCACTTATTCACTTGTACAGTTAAGCGGTGCAGCTAAACCTTTAATGACTGAAGGCGGAAGTATTATTACTCTTACATATTTGGGAGCGGTTCGGGCAATTCCTAACTATAATGTCATGGGTGTGGCTAAAGCTGGTTTGGAAGCCAGTGTTCGTTACTTGGCAGCAGAACTGGGACCTGACAATATTCGCGTTAATGGTATTTCTGCTGGGCCTATTCGCACTTTAGCATCTTCGGCAGTTGGTGGCATTTTGGACATGATTCACCACGTTGAGGAAGTAGCCCCTCTCCGTCGCACCGTTACTCAATTAGAAGTAGGTAATACAGCAGCTTTCTTATGCAGTGATTTAGCAAGCGGTATTACTGGACAAATCCTGTATGTAGATGCAGGTTATGAAATTATGGGAATGTAGTGAAAGAAAGGAGTCAGGAGTCAGGAGTCAGGAGTCAGGAGTCAGAAGAAAGAAGAAAGAAGAAAGAAAAGTAACAACTGACAACTGACAACTGACAACTGACAACTGACAACTGACAACTGACAACTGACAAATGACAAATGACTAATTATCAAACTCCTCGAATAGCTTCAGTTCACCGCACTACTGGTGAAACAAATGTTCACGTGATTATTAATCTTGATGGGACAGGGATATGTAAAGTTTCTACAGGGATTCCCTTTTTAGATCATATGCTCCATCAAATTGCCTCTCATGGGCTTTTTGATTTGGATATTCAAGCTAAAGGTGATTGGGAAATTGATGATCACCACACTAACGAAGATGTGGGGATTACTTTAGGACAAGCTTTATTCCAAGCTTTGGGTAGCAAAAAAGGAATTGTCCGGTTTGGGAATTTTCTTGCGCCTTTAGATGAAGCTTTGGTACAAGTTGCTTTAGACTTTTCTGGTAGACCTCATCTCAGTTATGGTTTAGAAATTCCTACTCAACGGGTGGGAACTTATGATACCCAGTTAGTGCGGGAGTTTTTTGTGGCGTTGGTGAATCATAGCCAAATGACGTTACATATTCGCCAATTGGATGGAATTAATTCCCATCATATTATTGAAGCCACATTCAAAGCCTTTGCTAGAGCCATGCGAATAGCGGTGGAAATTGATCCCCGGCGGGCAGAAACAATTCCTAGTTCCAAAGGTGTGTTATAAAAATCCTCAGCATCGGTTAATCTGTAGTTAGCTCTAAATAGTCAGTAGTTGGTAGTTTAATTAGCCATGAATTCTGTTGTAGACAACCCCGATTCTCAACAAAATCCCCTAGACAAACAACCCGTAGTCCTGACTTCTGAATTGCGAAAGGTCTATCGCACGGGATTTTGGCTCAATCAAAAGGTTGTATCGCTCAAAAACTGTTCTTTACAGGTGTACCCAGGAGAAACCTTTGGTTTGTTGGGTCCTAATGGTGCGGGTAAAACCACGTTGTTAAAATTATTGTTGGGAATTATCCGCCCTACTTCTGGAAGGGGATTATTGTTAGGTAAACCTATAGGCGATCGCTCTGTCAAGCAGCATATCGGCTACCTGCCAGAAAATTCCTATTTATACGAATATCTGAGCGGTTGGGAATTTTTGCAGTTGACAGCGGGTTTATTTCAAATTCCCCAAAAGTTACAACGTCAACGTATTCCCCAATTGTTGGAATTAGTTGGGTTATCCCAAGCCGATGCTCGCAAAAAGCAAATGCGGCGCTATTCTAAGGGAATGCTTCAGCGTGTAGGTATGGCTCAAGCATTAATCAATGATCCTGATTTGATTTTTTTGGATGAACCTATGTCTGGGCTTGATCCTCTGGGACGTTACCAAATGCGAGAAATTATTCTTTCTTTGAAAGCATCGGGTAAAACCATATTTTTTAATAGTCATGTGTTGAGTGAAGTGGAACAAATTTGCGATCGCGTGGCTATACTTGCTCAAGGAGAATTAATCTGTTGCGGTTCTCTGAATGAACTTTTAGGCAACCAAAACACATATCATGTTAAAGGTCAAGGCGGAGACGG
Organism: Dolichospermum sp. UHCC 0259; assembly: GCF_009711935.1. GTDB lineage: Bacteria > Cyanobacteriota > Cyanobacteriia > Cyanobacteriales > Nostocaceae > Dolichospermum. The sequence continues at coordinate 24,298 of NZ_VIKX01000004.1, forward strand.
GGAAATCTTGAAAAAATGGATAGGTAATTTAGAATTTGGGGCTGATGGTTTTTGGCAGGGTATACTCCAAGAAGATTATTATGATTTTCTGTCTAGTTTGAGGCTAATGGGGGGAAAAATTATCACTATGAATCTGTCACGTCAATCTCTAGAAGAGTTTTTTATCCATCAAATTCAAATCCGAAATCATCCCCTTAATTAGCACAAACAAGTAAAAAATAAGCGGAATAAATCACCCATAAGTAGTAATTTTTGAGAATTTTTGATCATCCTAAAAATCAGTTACTTGTGTGTTAATATTTCCTGATCAATTTAGGGATATGACTAGATCATTCAGCCGATGAATTGGTTGTTAATATAGGATCGAAAATTGTGATCAGCTAGGAAAACTAACTTGTAAAAAGCAGGGAAAATATTTCCTGACCGCAAAGAAGATTCAAAATCAAATTCCTTACGCAACAAATTATTTATGTCCGGAAAACTAAAGATCTATTAGAAAATAAAATTGTTGAGTCACTACGATTCTTCAGTATACTCGATGTTAAAATGTTTCCGAATAACTCTAAATATCGTCATTTTCAATTCTCAGGTAAATATGCTTAATAAAGATTTGTGTAAATTTCTCACCCACTCAACTACGGGTTTAGCATTGTTAACAACAGTGAATATCATTTTGCCATCTGTGAGTTTGGCACAAAAACAACCAGTAGCATCAATATCCAATATCGCTACAGATTATTTATTAGGCGGCGGCGATCGCATCCGTGTTAATGTATTTGAAGTACCAGAATACACAGGTGAATATCAAGTCCCTCCCGGTGGTTCAATTAATATGCCTTTAATTGGTAGTATCCCTGTCGCCGGCTTAACCACTGAACAAGCTGCTGATACAATTGCCAGAAAATATGCTCGCTTTCTCAAACGTCCCCTCATTTCCGTTAACTTATTATCACCACGTCCCATTAATGTGTTTGTGGCTGGAGAAGTAACAAGACCAGGAGCTTATACCCTCAGCTTAGAAGGGGGAGCAGGAAATAACCCCGGTGTCCAATATCCAACAGTCTTAGCTGCCCTGACCAGCGCCCAAGGTGTGACACTAGCAGCAGATGTAACTCAAGTCCAATTACGCCGCAGAGTAGGACGTTCTGGAGAGCAGACAGTCGCCTTAAACTTAAAGGAATTGACCCAAACAGGCAGAATATCCCAAGAAATCACCTTACGAGATGGAGATACCATTGTTGTCCCCACTGCCGCCACTTTAAATGTAGCTGAAGCTCGGAATTTATTTGCAGCTAACTTTGCCGCTAGTCAAACATCACCCCGCACAGTGGTCGTAATCGGTCAAGTTTACCGTCCTGGTTCTTATCTTGTTAGTCCTGGGAATACAGAACCTAGTGGTGTTGCTGGTGCTGCTGCTGGTGGTGGTTTACCCACTGTGATGCGAAGTTTACAACTAGCAGGGGGAATTACATCTCTTGCCGATGTACGGAAGATAAAATTACGCCGTCCTACCCGCACTGGTACAGAACAAACTATAGATATTAACCTATGGCAATTGCTACAAAGCGGTGATGTTAATCAAGACATTGTAGTGCAAGATGGCGATACAATTTTCATTCCTACTGCTACAGAAATTAACACTGCTGAAGCGACTCAATTGGCTACCACTACACTGTCACCAACAACTATGGAAGTGGGTGTAGTCGGGGAAGTCAAAAGACCAGGAGCAGTTAAACTACAACCGAATAGTTCTTTAAATCAGGCATTATTAGCTGCTGGTGGTTTTAATGATGGTAGAGCCAGTAGAGGAAGTGTAGACTTAATTCGCCTCAACTCCAATGGTACTGTTAGTAAACGTGCAGTTAAAGTGGATTTAGCTCAAGGAATCAACGAGGAAACCAATCCTATCCTGCGTAACAATGATGTTGTTGTAGTTGAGCGCAACGGGTTAGCGAAAACAGGTGACAGAGTTAATACTGTAGCTGGTCCTTTAGGTACTATCTTGGGAATCGTCAGATTATTCTTTGGACTTTAAGTTAAGTCCAGAACTTGGTTTTCTAGGTTTCCACTCAAAAAATCTAGAGAGTCACCGAGTTAAGAAGAAGAAAATCCTGGTGTCAATGACATGGACTTGTTATTGATACCCTCACAGTCTGGGTTATTTTTATATATTTTGTTATACAAATTAATCTATTTTTTTCAGTAATTCATCATGATATGTGTAGCGATCGCCTATAATGCGATCGCAGCTTTATCATTTTTATAGTTAACAATCGGGAAATTACGCACTTAACCCATTTTAATTTACAGTTAATGCCAGCCATAACCCTAACAATCAATTCTGCCCAAAGCCGAAAGAGGAGAATAACTGAATGGACCCAATAATTTTTATCATATTTTTAGCTCTAGTAGGTTATGCCTTCGCATCTGCAAAGATGGTAAATCAAGGGAATGTCGCCTTAGTTGAACGCTTGGGGCGGTATCATCGCAAACTAAATCCTGGACTCAGTTTCATAGTTCCCATTCTCGATCAAATTGTGATGGAGGATACAACCAGAGAGCAGTTATTAGATATTAAACCGCAAAATGTAATTACTAAAGACGGAGTTTACTTAGAAGTTGATGCAATTCTTTACTGGCGCATCAAAGACATTGAAAAAAGCTTTTATGCCATTGATGATTTACAAACAGCTTTATCTAACTTAGCCACAACCACTCTTCGGGAAAATATCGCTCAAAACTCCTTAGAAGATACTAATATGTCCAGAGACGAGATGGACAGAACCATATTAAGCGCCTTAAATCCAATCACATCCTCATGGGGAATTGAAATTATCCGTTTAGACATTCAGCGTATCACCCCGCCAGAGACTGTACGCAAGTCAATGGAAGAACAACAAACAGCACAAATTAAAAAAAAGGCGGCAATAGAAGCAGCAGAAGGGGAGCGACAAGCAGCAGTTAAACGGGCGGAAGGAACTAAAACATCAATAGAAATAATTTCTGAAGCCTTGCGTTCTCACCCTGAAAGTAAGGATATTTTAAGGTATCTTGTCGCCCAAGATTATGTAGATGCTAGTCAGAAATTAGGTGAAAGCAACAATGCCAAAATTGTCTTTGTAGATCCTGCTAACTCCTCAGAAATGTTTCAGGAATTGATTTCTGATTCAGTACAAGAAAATCCTAGTAAAAATCCCGCCAATGGCAACGGTAATGGCAATGGTAAAGGTAATGGATCTAATTAGAGTTTGATACCATTAACTTTTCAGATCAGCAATTCTCATTTTAAGGTTTCATGACATTTAAACCCTTACATTTCTGAACGAATCCGGGTATCGCTCAAAAGTCAGGATCGCGGATTATACAGATTAAAAGATGGCGCGGATTAGGTTGTTTGCTATGATAGGAGTTACCAAAATCCGTGAAATCAGTGCAATCCGTCTAATCCGTGATTCAGACCTTTTTCCCGCATAATCCATATAATCCGCAATTCTAACCTTATTTTTTTCAAAATGAGAATTGCTGTTTTCAGATATTCTTCCTTCTTCTTCATCCTGACTCCTAGCGAAAAATAGCATCTGCTACCAGACTAACTTCTTGCATTTCTCGAACATCGTGAACTCGGAGAATATCTGCACCATTAAAAATAGCCGCACAACAAGCTGCGGCTGTTCCCCAAATCCGTAATCTTGGATCTGGTTGATTAAGAATATTACCAATAAAACTTTTCCGAGATGCTCCCACTAAAATTGGAGAATTAAGAGTTTTTAGTGATTCCAAACAGCGAAAAATTTCTAAATTCTGCTGATGGTTTTTAGCAAAACCAATACCAGGATCAATAATTATTTTATTTTGATCAATTCCTAAAAGCCTAGCATTTGTAATTTGCTCAAATAAAAATTTATAAATATCAGCAATTAAATCCTCATAATCCGTACATTTTTGCATAGTTTGGGGAGTTCCCTTAATGTGCATTAACACAATCGGCACATTTAAACTAGCCACAGTTGGCAACATTTGGGGGTCAAATGTCCCCGCTGAAATATCATTGACTATATCTGCTCCAGCAATAATTGCCGCTTTAGCTACCTCTGCTCTAGTTGTATCTACAGAAATAGGGACATCAACGACTGGACGTAGCAACTCCAAAACTGATAACACCCTCTCCATTTCTGCTTCTAGGGAGATTTGCTCCGCGCCTGGACGAGTTGATTGTCCACCAATATCAATAATATCAGCACCAGCCGCAACCATTGCTTGTGCTTGGGTTAAAGCGGCTGAGGTAGTGTTAAATTTACCACCATCACTAAAACTATCAGGGGTAACATTCAAAATCCCCATAATATAAGTTCGCTTGCCCCAAACAAAACAATGATTTCGGATAATTAAGTTATTAGACATGAAATTTTGGAACTTTTAATGGATTTACCCCCAATCCCCAATCCCCGTTATTGATAATTGACAATTCTGGCAAAACTATCAGCTTTTAGACTAGCGCCACCAACGAGAGCGCCATCAATTTCTGGTTGTGCCATAATTTCATCAATATTATTCGGGTTGACTGAACCGCCATATTGAATAGGAACGAGGGGATTAGTCAATTCATTCCGAATTAAGCCAATTACCCGATTTGCTTCCTTGGATTCACAGGTATCACCAGTACCAATAGCCCAAATTGGTTCATAGGCAATGATCAAGTTATTTTGATCAATGTCTACCAAGTCCTTTTTTAATTGAGTGCTAATTATTGATTCTGTTTCCCCTAAATCTCGTTGTTGTTTGGTTTCCCCAACACAGAGAATGGGTGTGAGTCCATGCTTTTGAGCAGCTTTAAGCCGGAGATTGACAGTTACGTCTGTTTCTCCGAAGAATTGCCGTCTTTCACTGTGTCCAACTATAACAAAACGCACACCGATTTCTGTTAGCATAGAAGCGGCGATTTCGCCCGTATATGCTCCACTTTCTTCCCAATGGACATTTTGTGCGCCCAAATTTACACGGCTACCATGTAAAGATTGGGACACCAGGCTTAAGTCGGTGAAGGGAGGACATATTACCACTTCTCGTTCTGAGGGGGTTTCCTCCAGGTGAGGCAAAAATCCGCTTAAAAATTCTGCGGATTCTGCCTGAGTTTTGAACATTTTCCAGTTACCAGCAATAACGATTTTCCGCACAGGTGATTTAATCAAAATTTTAATGTTACTAGATGCACCTTTTAATGTACTACTTTTTTAGGACTATTCATGAAGCAGAATTCATCGGGTTACAGAAACGGTAGTCAGTAGGAATATAGGCAGAAGTGTTGGTCTTTATAATAAATGAGATGCTTTATAAGTTATTTGTTTATATGCTATCAATCAAAAGGAGGATGCCAACCACTAATTACCCAACGCTTTCGAGCAATCAGAATTATTGGATTATTGATTCGTAGCTTAACTATTGTGGTGCGACCAATAGCATTTATACCTTTTCTATGATTTTTTGTCTTAAACTTTCAGAAATATATGTAGACACAACAATTTAAGAATTTGATAACCGATACCCTCGCCAACTGAGTAATACTGCTGCTTGGGCTTTACATAACATAAATAAATCTGCCTCATGTCGAAGTGACATCAACTCTAATCGTTCTACTTCTGTAAGTATACCCCTAGAGTTATGATCAAGCAATATGTTATATCTGTCCATATCATCTGCTGTTTTTCGACTATTGGCAATTTGCCAGAGAGTATTGTCATCTAGCTTATCTAATGCGGCAATTTCAGCTTGAAATTCCTCTGGGACATCATCCCAAGCCGGTGGACTACCAACTTGCAAAGCATGAAGCATTACTTCTTCTAAGGGACGTTGAATAGCATTAGCAGTATTAACTAATCGCTGATAGATAATTTCTGGGATTTGGAGAGTTACTGTTTCAGTGGGCATATTTTACTCCCATTATAATTTACATTAATTAAAAACTATTAATAGTTTAATTATATCATTTCCTATTAACTTTGGATTTATCAAGGTTTTATTTCCTGATTTTCGTCATTCATGGTTTCTTGAAAATACTTAATAAAAGTATGATCTTATTTTTTAGCATATATCTGTTTTAGATATTGAATTTCTGATCTTAAACCATTAGCATGAATCAAACCTACATAACCGCGAAACTGACATTTATTTTGGGCATCATAAACCGTAATATGAGGAGTTTGAGCCAGATTATCCCTTAATCTCAATCTTCCACTTCTATCTAAAAATGTAAAATTTTCAGTAATTTGGTGAACAGGATTAAACCAATCTCCCATATTTTTTGTAAGCGGGAAAGTTTTTCCTATGTTTTCTGTAACCTCATGAAAAACAGTTGTTATTCCTGGAACTTTTTCTAGTCGTCTAATTACCAAATTAATAATTTTTTCCTGATTACCTAAGATATGATCTGTGATCATTTTAGCTGTTTTAGGACAATTCCAGTAACCAATATGAGCATCTGCTGCACCAGCAGCAATAGCACCCAAATCGAGAGCTTTATTAATATCAGCTACATTACCTAGTAGTTTTTCACTCTCCCCCCACTTTCGAGAGTTTATAGGGTAGGTAGAAGTAGG
>NZ_VIKX01000050.1 GCF_009711935.1 Dolichospermum sp. UHCC 0259
GTAAAGGATTCACAGAATTAACACACTAGATAGAGCCTGAATGTTGCCACATCTCATCTTCAACCGCTTTGTCACCTGTTAAGAACTGACTAATGTTAAAATTCTCAGTGAGAAATTTAGGATATTTTTATGTCAGTTGTAACTAACCCAATCAAGTTTGGTACAGATGGTTGGAGGGGTGTGATAGGTGAGGAGTTTACCTTTGAACGCTTGGCATTAGTCGCAACCGTAGCAGCCAAAGTTTTACATAATACTTACTTTTCTGAAGTGGGTAGCCGAACGATTATTATCGGTTATGATCGCCGATTTATGGCAGAAGAGTTTGCCCGTGTGGTTGCCAATGCCGTCACCGCAGTTGGTTTTGATGTCCTGTTTAGCGAAACCTTTGCCCCCACTCCGGCTTACAGTTGGGCGGCTAAAGAACTCAAGGCTTTAGGGGCATTAGTTGTCACAGCTAGTCATAATCCTGGCGCATATTTAGGATTAAAAGTTAAAAGTGCTTTTGGTGGTTCAGTACCACCGGAAGTTACTCAAGAGATAGAGGCTTTATTATCAGAAAAAGTTGCCCCAGCAGCGATTCCAGGTAAGGAAAAAACCTTTGATCCTTGGCCGAGTTATTGTCAAGCATTAGCCGCTAAAGTTGATATTCACAAAATTAAAGAAGCGATCGCAACTGGCAAGTTAACAATATTTGTGGATGTCATGCACGGGGCAGCGGCTGGAGGATTAGCACGATTATTAGGGGAACAAGTTAAGGAAATTAATAGCGATCGTGATCCTCTATTTGAAGGTGGTGCGCCTGAACCTTTACCAAAGTATCTTTCCCGACTATTTACAGTTATGAAAACTCATCGGCAAACCCATAAAACCGGTTTAACTGTGGGTTTGGTATTTGATGGAGATTGCGATCGCATTGCCGCCGTAGATCAAGATGCTAATTTCCTCAGTTCCCAGATCCTAATCCCCATCTTAATTGACCACCTCACCCTGCGCCGCAACTTTCAGGGCGAAATCGTCAAAACTGTCAGTGGTTCGGACTTAATGCCCCGTGTAGCCGCATTACATCACCTTTCTATCCATGAAACAGCAGTAGGTTATAAATACATTGCTGACCGAATGTTAGCTACCCAGGTACTATTAGGTGGTGAAGAATCCGGTGGCATTGGTTATGGTAGCCATATTCCCGAACGCGATGCTTTATTATCGGCACTGTATGTATTAGAAGCTGTGGTAGAATCTGGTTTGGATTTAGGTGAATATTATCGCTATTTACAACAACAAACTGGTTTTTCATCCAGCTATGATCGCATTGATTTACCTTTAGCAAATATGGAAGTCAGAGGGCGACTATTAGACCTTTTACAATCCCAACTTTTGACGGAAATTGCGGGTAAAGAAGTCATTGGTTGTCAAACAATTGATGGTTATAAATTCCGACTAGCTGATCAAAGTTGGTTAATGATTAGATTTAGCGGCACTGAACCAGTTTTACGTCTTTATTGTGAAGCCGCAACTCTGGAAGAAGTTCATAAAACTCTAGATTGGGCAAAAACCTGGGCAGAATCAAATTAATTGATAACTGTAATTTCTAGTCGGTTTTAACCGACTTTAGCTATAAGACGGGGAATTTATTCCCCGGCTATTGATTTAACTATAAGACGGGGAATTTATTCCCCGGCTATTGATTTAACTATGAAACGGGAAATTTATTCCCCGGCTATTCGCTTATTTTTAACTGATGTTTTTGCAGTTTGCGGAGGTTTATCTAAATCAGTTTCTTGTTCTAATAATGGAATTGTCGTTCCCTACAAATGATGTATTTTTTGATTATTTACATAATTAATAGCTTCTGGTAATTGTTTACCTCCTAAAGAAATATACCATATCCTTCCTGCCAACTAAATTTTTGTTGTCCATCACTTAAAGAATGATTATAATGATAAGCACTACTGCCTTTTAAGGTTTTCACGAATTCAGCAATAGATAATTTAGGAGGAATGGAAACCACTAAATGAATATGATCTTCAATTCCACCAATGGCATGAATTATACAACCTAAATAATCGGCTTTACCAATTAAATAACCATATAATTTCTGTTCTATATCATTGGTTATCAAAGGTTCGCGTTTTTTAGTAGCCCAAATAATATGATAATACAATCTCCACAAAGCCATAATTGATTTTGAAATAATCAGGAGTTTATTGATTCAGGAAATACGTTTATCCAGTTTATCCAGGAATACGTTTATCCAGTTTATCCAGTTTATCCAGGGAATAAATTCCCTGTCTTATAGCTAAAGTCGGTTGAAACCGACTAATTTTTAAGATGTTGTTTGAGTATTTTGTCAGGTTTTGGTGATGATTTGGTTGAAACTGACTAATTTTTAAGATGTTGTTTGGGTATTTTATCAGGTTTTGGTGATGAGTAGATAACAATTTTCAAGTATCAGCAATTATTTTCTCACCGGAAATTTTAAATATGTTCCTCCCAATCCTTCTACAATGATTCTTGTATTAGTTGTCATCATTTTTTGATAGGTTTCGCCGTCACTTCCTGGTTCACCTAGTCCGTCAATATAAAGTGGTTTTTGAGAAACTTTTACTTTCGCTGCTGTCGCTACAGGTACGAGTAAATTGGAATTGGTATTTGTATCTGCAAAAATTGTTGGTACTTTAGCTTTTTGAATATCCTTAGCCAAATTTCTGATTTTTGTATCTGTCAATTTTCCTATATTTTTGACATTATCTAAATTGACTGAATAGGGAATATCATAAGCTTTGACATAATAAATCATTGCTGAATTTGTTGTAATTAATTTTCGATTTTTATCGGGAATACTAGCTAATCTCCCTTTAATCCAATTATTGATTTGATTGATTTCTTGGGTAACTCTTTTTGTGTTTTTATTATAGATATTTTTATTTTTTGGTGCTAGTTTAATTAAACTACTATTAATTACTTTGACTATTTTGATGGTATTATTTGGATTATGCCAAACATGAGGTTCAACAATTTGTTTACCGTTTTTTCTAATTTTGATGAAATTTACACCCATAGTTTTAGCAACGGCAATTTTTAATTTAGGCTTTTTAATCTCTTCAATAATTTTAATTAACCCTGGTTCAAAGTTATAACCATGATATAATACTAAATTAGCATTTTTAATAGCTTGATTATCTTCTGGCATGGGTTTATAATTTATAGGATTCATCCCAGGAGGAATTAAACAAATCAGATTAATTGTATCTTCAGCAACTTGTTTTGTTAAATCGCAAATTACGCTATTAGTTGCTACGACAAAGGGCAAATTATTATTAATATTATTATTGGTGGTATTATATGTTGTATTAATAGTTTTATTTCCGCATCCAAATAAACCCACCATTACACCTAAAATGGTAGTTTTCAATAAATGTGAAGATAGTTCTTTTGCTGACATAATTTATTGTAATTAATGAATATATTCAAAAGTCTAGAATTGAAACCTTCTAATTTTGAGAATTATAGCATTTCTCAATTACATCTTAGTCCCCTCCTCGCTTGCGGGGAGGGGGTTGGGGGTGGGGTTTTTCTATATTTATCAATCGAGAAGCGCTATATATAAAGTAATAAAGACACAGACTCGCTGTGTCCCTAAAACATTGGTTATTCTAATTTCTTAAATTCCCACCATAGGTAACTTACCTTGTAATTTTTGTAAATTAGCTTGAACACAATTAGTACAACTGCAACCAGTTTGTTCTATTACAGAATGTGTGATGCTATTTATTTGCGGTGAAGCTAGATCAAGATTTGCTTGAGTAGATGAAACCACAATTATTTGCACAGCAGATGTAGGTTTGAATTGGGAAGCGTGTGCTGGGTTAACTACCAATAGCAGAGATGCGAAAAACATAGGAAAAGCCAGCAAAATCAGTTTGACTATTTTCATAATTCACATATAAACAGTTCTGTCAGTTGTCAGTTGTTAGTTGTTAGTTGTCAGTGGTCAGTGGTCAGTTGTTAGAGAATTTTCCTACCAGTTAATACTTCTCGCACTTCCAGCATGGCTGAATAGGTGGGGAGAATGTGTAAAGTTTCATTTGCTGGTGTATGCTCTAGAGCAGTAGCGATCGCTTGGTGCAAATTTGACTCTACAATCAGATTGATGTCACTGTCCAGAGACTCCTGACTATAACGCAGACGTAAAGCCATATCATACACGCGATCGCCACTCACAATCAACGTTCCACCCCTTGCTACCAACTTTTCTGTATCCACATCCCAAATCCATGATACATCAGTACCATCGGGAGTCCTATCATTCAAAACCAATAAAGTAGTTTTATCGGTACTTTGAGTGACGACACGAATAGTTTCATTTGTTCCTACAGGGTTTTTTGATAATAGAATCCGCACCCGTTTACCGTCAATCACTAAATCTTCCGCACGACCAAAAGCAGCTTGAAAATTATTAATTCCATCCCTAATATTCACCTCATCAACTCCTAATGCTTGCGCTGCTGTAGCTGCGGCTAAAGTATTATATTTGTTGTACAAACCCACAAGAATTTGTGGCCATTCCTGACTTAATAAAGCAGGTTTACTTTTAGTAAAACCACAACTAGGACAAGTAAAATCTCCCAAATGGGACAAATAAACCCCTTGATAATCTAAAGCATGACCACAGCTAGGACAATAAATAGAATCAACAGCATGAGGAATAGCTTCTAAATAATTTTCAGGCTCATTTAAACCAAAAAATAACACCTTTTGGGGTAACTGTTGACCCAAATAGGATAAAGTCGGATCATCAGCATTGGGAATAACTACAGTTGTTGGTGGTAAAGTAGCAATCACCTTAGTCCACCGCTTACTAATACTATCCACTTCCCCATATCTATCCAACTGGTCACGGAATAGATTCAAACAGAGAATAATTCGCGGTTGTAATGGTTTTAAAACCTTGGGAACTATATTTTCATCAACCTCCAAAATTGCATAATCTACATTCAGATTTCCTAACAAACTAGCATTGTCTATCAAAGCTGTTGCTAACCCATTTTCCAGATTTGCACCCGTAGAATTATGGGCAACACAAAAACCATTCCGTTCTAAAATAGTGCATAACAGTAACGCCGTAGTAGTTTTCCCATTCGTCCCCGCAATGAGAATTATCCCATTTTTAACCTGCTGACTCAATAACTCCAAAATCCGAGGTTCTATCCGTCGCGCAATCGAACCTGGTAAAACACTAGCAGCACCAAGACGCAATGACCGCACCAAAAACGTCACACTTTTAGCCATTGATACCGCAAAACCCAAGCGGAGTCTATCTATAACCTTTATTTTCTTACCCAGAGTCATGATTTATAAATAACCTATAATTGCAAAAAGAATTTTAACCCGTAATCCCAACTTTATGTGAAGCTGCACAGAATCATAAAATCCATAAATTCATCCGTCTTTATCTGCGTTTATCTGCGTTTATCTGCGGTCAATTACTCTGGAAATCTGATTCTATAGAGTTTCATCTTAACTTGGTATAAGTTTAACTCATAAGGCTTACACATTGACAAAGTTTCTTGAATATGCAATGTGTATTTTATCTCTTGTAGGGTGCGTCAGACCCGATAAGTTAGTAAAAAACAGATTTCCTTTATCTGACGCACTCTACTCAATAAGTTATTTCCAAAGCCGAAAATCCGGTTTTAGCTTTCTTCAGCAAGCCCTAACTAACAAATAATTTTTTCTCTGAAAATACCATGTAAAGGTTATCTTAAAAAATAGTGCGTGCGTATGATTATTATCCAAACCAGTTAACATCAGTTCAGCACAAACTCACAAAAAATAGTAGCAAAGACAAGGTTTCTGTTAATGAATAGCATAAAGTGGCTTTTTTCACAAACTCAAATAATTACTAATTGGCAACGGTTAGTGTCGAAATGCTTATTGCTGCTTGTTTGCTTATTCGTAATTAGTATGCAGCCAGCTTTAGCAGGTATTAAAGATGATCGATATGATGGCAATATTTTTGTAATTTATGCTGGTAATGGTTCTCTCGTTCCCTCCAAAGAAACACTAGCACAGACATTAGCAGAACATAAACCAGCCATAGTAACATTCTACATTGATGATAGTAGCGATTGCAAAAAATATGCCCCAGTTGTTTCCGAGATGCAAGCATTCTATGGTCGCGCAACGGAAATAATTCCTATCAGCGTTGATACTCTTTTAGCTGACAAGACCTATCAACCCACAGAACCGGGATATTACTATGGAGGAAGTGTTCCTCAAGTTGTAGTTTTTGACCAGTCAGGTAAGGTAATCTTGAATAAAAAAGGTCAAGTACCTTTTGAGGAAATAGACGATAAATTGAGAGAAATATTTGATTTATTACCCCGCACTGAGTCAGTCGAGTTAAAACGACGTTCACCTAAAGAATTCAGCAGTCAGTTAGAAGACCAATAGAATAGCACAAGTAGGGGTTTAGGGTAGGGGTTTAGCAGTGCTAAACCCCTACAAATATTAGGTTTTCGTGATTTTATAAAAGTCTATGTGCCAACCGTTTTGAGTATACATTATATCACCGAGAAAATTGGCGTTTTAAAGCTGTAAAAACTGGACAAGGGGCTGATGTTTGTAAATTCTCCGGTTTATTCCAAGTAAAAGGCGCTTTTTGAGCCGCAGACATCCATAATAGTCTTTTGGCTCTAGTCATGGCAACATAAAGTAATCGGTATTCTTCGGCAATTTTCAGGTATTTTGATTCTTCCCACGCTTGCTTAATATCTGGTATAGGTTTTTTGTGAAGTCCGGCACGAATTTGGGCGCGGGCAACTTCTGATAAAGTAAAATCACCTAAAAATTGTCCTTGGGGGGGAATCCAAAATCGTCCAGGAATTAAATTTTCATGGAGAAAAGGCAAAAATACATAATCCCAGTCTAGCCCTTTGGCTTTGTGCATGGTGATAATTGTTAATTGTCCGGCTTTGGTGTATTGTGCTTCTACATTTTCTGGTTCTACAGATTCAAATCTTTCGGAATTGACAATTTCACTTAAAGTTGAGATCATTGCCCCCATAGAACTATTACCAAAAATTTGCAGATTTACCCGTTCTGCAAGTTTGTCAGCGGTTGCTAATTCGGCTTGATCATATTTTAAAGATAAGGCGAAAAAAGAAATTATTTGATAAAATGGTAATTCTAAATAAGCCCTGAGTAGACTCCGACAAAGATGAGCGGCTTTTTGGACTATTTCTGTTTGAGGTGTGGCTAAAGGACCTGGATATAGAAATTCTTCAGGTAAACTAGCTAGAGTGTTAATGTCTTGGGTAGGAATTAATTGCCGTTCGACAAGGACTTCTAAGGTAGCTTTGAGATAATCGGGGGAATGGGGGCGATCGCAAAACTGTAATAATGATAGAATTTCTTGAGGAACATGAGAACGGCGTTCTTTTTCTCCCACATCATAAAGTTTAATTTTATGTTGTTCACATATTGGTGCTAAAGCCGCACCTAACCATCGTCCTTGGCGATTTTCTCTGACTAATATCGCTGCACAAGCTTGGGGATTTTCTGTAAATAACTCAATTACTCTTTGGGAAAGTAATTCAACTGTATGATGAATATCTCTAGGGATATGAATTTCTAAACCTTGTCCCACAGGTTCAGGATTGCCATTTTCTTGATTAACTGGTTGAATTTTCTGATTTCTAAATGGTGCTTGTCTATGTTGAATTTTGGCAAAATCTTGATTATTGACCCATTCTAAAGCAAAGTTAGCTGCATCAATAATTATTTGCGTACTGCGCCCAGCTTGATCCATTTCGGCCAGTCTATCTTGAATTTGACAATCTTCGCAAAATTCTCGAAAATAAATTGGGTCAGCAGGTGTAAACGTAGAATTAATGGCTTGATTAGGATCACCAACTCTAATTAAATTCAAAGCTGATTTATCTAAATTATCTGCATATTCTTGACTAGCCAGTATTTCTAATAAATCGGTTTGTAATGGACTAGAATCTTGAGCTTCGTCTTCAAAAACAGCAAAAACTTTATTTTGTTCAATGCGGCAGGTGCTAGGATTTCGCAGAACTTTTAAAGCCCCCAATATCATATCATCGTAATCAATAAAATCCTGCAACTGCATGATTTTTTGATATTGTTCATATAATCCAGCGGCTATTCTTAAAATGTCATATTTATTATGAGTTTGTTCACTCCACTTTAATAAATCTGCTGGTGATATTCCCGAACTTTTGGCTTCATGAATCACCGTATAAGCTAAATCTGGTAATATTTCCGTTCGTAGCACCGATTGACGACGGAGTTTTTCGGTTTCTTCTCCATCAAATTGATTTCCTGCAAGTAAGCGTAGATAAATTTCTGGATAATTAGTAATCCATTGTTCTACTGCTGTGCGGATGAATTTATGACTTTGATTTGGCGTGATTAAAGTCGCATTTTCTAATTGTAATCCCGATAAATGAGGATGACGACTAGCGATAATTAAAGCTAAACCATGCAAAGTATAAACAGCAAATCCTGTTTGTGGTAAAGATAATTTCTTTAAGTTTTCCCGAATTTTAAGTTTAATATTAGCAGTGGCAGAACGGGTAAAAGTAACAACAATTAACTGTTTATAATCCTGATTGCCTGTATTTAAATAATACTCATATTGACGAGCAATGGCGATCGCTGCTGCTGCCGCCATCCCCGTAGATTTGCCCGCCCCAGGCACAGCAGACACCGCCAATGGTCCCCCTTGCCAATCCGCCATTTGCGTTTGCCCTGGGCGCAATTGGGCGCGAATAACAGCGATATTCTCTTTTAATTTAGTTAGCGCTGATACTTCGGCAATAATTGGAGAATCTGGCATAAGTTAATTGGTAATTGGGCATGGGGCATGGGGCATTGGTGAAAACTATTCTTCTTCCTCCGAACTCCGAACTCCGAACTCCGAACTCCGAACTCCTGACTCCTCTAATTCAAAAGCTGTTGAATAGTATTTACCAAGTTCTTGAGTTTAAGAGGTTTAGAGAGATATTCATTTGCCCCTGCGGCTAAACATTTTTCTCTATCACCGGGCATAACTAAAGCTGTGAGAGCAATAATGGGTAAAGTTGCTAAATCTGGATTTAACCGAATTTGTCTGATAGCTTCTAAACCATCCATTTCTGGCATTTGAATATCCATCAAAATTAAATCAGGACGATGAGATTTAGTTAGTTCGATAGCTTCCAATCCATCTTTTGCGGAAATCACTTGGTATCCTTTAGCCTCTAAATAGCTAGAGAAAGTCAGAACATTACTTTTATTATCTTCTGCCAATAAAATCACTATATTTTTCTTGACCGTATCATTAAAAGTGGTGACAAAATTACCTGGGGATGGGTTTACAGATTGAGAAGAAGAAGTAGGGATATTAGCACAAGGTAAATCAACAAAAAAACTACTCCCCACACCTATCTCACTGCTTACGTCCACTTGTCCACCGTGCATTTCCACAATCCGCTTAACGAGAGAAAGCCCCAAACCAGTTCCAGTATATTTACGGCTCAAAGAACTATCAATTTGTACAAAAGATTGAAATAGTTTAGAGATATTTTCCGGGGCAATACCGATACCTGTGTCAATGACAGCAATTCTGATAAAATCTTGCGGATGTGTAATTTTTGATTCTGGGGGATGTTCCTTCTGTGTAACCACTAGGGTAATAGCTCCCCCTTCTAAAGTAAATTTGACCGCATTATTGAGTAAGTTAATCAAAACTTGTCGAATCCGCCGTTCGTCGCCTATTAGGGTTGGTAAATGAGGTTGAATCTTCACATGAAGCTGAATTTGTTTTTGGAAAGCTTGCTGTTTAATAAAAGCTAGACTGGATTGGCAAAGTTGATTAATACTTATGGAAGTACAGTCCAATTGTATTTGCCCCGCTTCAATTTTCGACAAATCCAGAATGTCATTAATCAGTTCTAACAAGTGAGTACCGCTGCGCTCAATAGTTTGTAAACTTTGGCGTTGTCGCTCATTAATCACGCCAAATACCTGATCTTGCAACCCTTCTGAGATCCCCAGGATGGCATTCAGGGGGGTGCGAAGTTCGTGACTCATATTGGCCAGAAACTCATCTTTGAGACGGGTAGCACGGGTGAGTTGTTCATTGGAAGCAGCAAGTTGTTGATTTGTCTCTTGGAGTTGGGTTTCTGCCTGTTTGCGTTGGCTAATATCCACAATATAGCCAATTATTTCGGTAATTCTTCCCATGTCATCCCGCACTAGACGAAATTCATCCTCTAGCCAATAATAACTACCATCTTGATGGAGAAAGCGATATTGGGATGGATGATGTTCTTGTGCTTGCAGATCAGATAGCCGAGCCAAAACCTGGGGTAAGTCGTCTGGGTGAATATGATTGATCCAGAAATTCGGTTCTGCTAACCATGTTTCTTTTGTATAGCCTAAAACGTTCTGGACGTTTTTGCTGATGAAGGTTGTTTCGTAGTTTCCACTGGCTTGACAGGTATAAATAATGGCTGGACTGGCGGCAAGAACAAATTCTAGGCGGTCTTTAAGGCGTTTATTTTGTAATTCTTCGCGTCGGCGATTGGTAATATCGTAGTTAATGCCGATCATCCGTTGGGGTTGTCCTTGGGAATTGTATTGAACAACTCCATGTCCTTTGATGATGCGAATGACACCATTGCGGAGGACAATTCTGAATTCAACATCTAGTTCTTGTTTATTGGCAATGACTTGTTGAGTGGCCTCACGAAGAGCTACTCTATCATAGGGATAAACAAATTGTTCAAATTTTGCCCAAGCTCCCTGACTGGGATCAAAATTGACAGCAGAGACACCGAATATTGTATACATTCTCTCATCCCACACCAGGGAGTCGTTTATTAAATCAAAATCCCAAATGCCCATTTTTGCCGATTTTACTGCTAATTTGAGGCGATCTGAAAGGCTACGCAGTTGTATTTCTGCTGCTTGTAATTTGGCTTCTGATTTTTTGCGATCGCTAATATCAAAGTTAATACCGATCATCCGTTGTGCTTTTCCCTCACTATCACGCTGGACAATTGCATAGGCTTTGATAAATTTGATTGTGCCATCAGCCCAGATAATTCTGTATTCAGTATCAAAATCTTTTGTACCGGCGATCGCTTGTTCAATAGCAATGTAAGTAGACAGAGCATCATCGGGGTGCAAACTTGTTTTCCATATCTCATAAGTATGGACAAACTCTGAAGGGGTCATCCCATAGAGTTCGTACATTCGCTCATCCCAGATAACATTGTTATTAATAATATCCCAGTCCCAGATGCCTATTTGACCGGACTTAATCGCCAAATTAAACCGATCTGAGAGGTTATGGAGTTGTTCTTCTGCCTGTTTATTGGCTGTAATATCACGAGCAGTGGTAATTAAACGCAGGATATTTCCATGTAAATCAAACACAGGCGCGACTAAAATATCCCACCATTTGGGGATGCCCTTATGGGTGGGAGAAAATCCTTGAAAATGGCTCACCTGTCCGCTTTTTGCGGTTTCTAATGCTTGAATTGCCAGTGATTGATCCGGTTCTGTCCAATATTGTATCCATTGTTTGCCCAGCACCTGGGAGGGATCATCAATTTCCATCAAGGTTAATCCGGCCTGATTCATGGAAATAATGTTGCCATCAGGGTCTAAAATTTTCAGGCAATCGGCGTTGTTTTCAAAGATGCTGCGGTTAAACTCTTCGCTGTCACGGAGGGTAATTTCGATTTGTTTGCGGACGGTAACATCTCGATCCATGCCTCGATAGCCGCGAAATTGTCCATCTTCATCAATAATGGGGGCGGCGCTGGTTTCTAAGGTAATCAGTCTGCCATCTTTATGGAGATTAATATTTTCTAAACATTGAAACGGAGCTTGCACTGATGCAAATTTACTAACCTCCTGGAATACTCTGGCGGCTTCTTCCGGTGGCATAAAGTCAAAGGGACTTTTACCCAAAACTTCTGCGGGGAAATAGCCCAAAATGTTGATAATTTGGGGACTGCTGTAGGTGTAAATTCCATCTTCATTAACTTCCCAAATCCAATCACTAGAAGTTTCTACAAGGTTACGGAAGTGTTCTTTGCTTTGTTGTAATTCTATGGTGCGTTGGGCGACTTGGGCTTCCAAAGTCTGATTTTGCTGCTCTAAAACTTGTAGTAGGCTATCGCGCTCCTGTTCTGTTGCTTTGCGTTTAGTAATATCCTCAGCAATAGCACCAATACGGTAAATTTTCCCAGAACTATCTCTGATGGGAAAGCACCGTCCCCAGATCCAGCGAATTGTGCCATCAGATCGCATAATCCGGTATTCTTCATTCAAGAATCCTGAGTTATGAGTGGTTTTATAGGCGATATTCATGCGTTCACGATCATCAGGATGGATAAAAGTCATCCAGGAATCAGGATTTTCATACAAGCTCTCGCAGGGTTGCTGCCAAATTTGTTCGTATGCAGGGTTAACATAGAGTAATTTCCCAGAATCAATCTGACGCAACAATATTACTCCCACACTGTTCTCTGCAAACTGCCGAAATTTCTCTTCGCTTTCCTTAAGTGCATTTTCATACTGCTTGCGTTCAGTGATGTCCTGGGACATGATCATACCTGCAATCACCTTACCCTGGTCATCTCTTACAGGCAGATAATAGGTTATATAGATGCGATCGCCATAAGAAACTTCCGTGATATTAGTTTGGCCATCCAATGCTTGTCGAAAGCTAGGGGCAATGATCTCACATACTTCGGTTGAAAAAACTTCCCAAATTGTTTTCCCTTCTAATTGCTGTTTACTTAAACCCGAATCAGCGAGTCCTAAACCCCCCGCTACAATGTATCTCAGGTCATGGTCAAAAAGTAAAACTGCACCATTAGGAAAATTACTGATTAAGGTGCTATAAAGCTGTTCGCTACGCCGCAGTGCTGATTCTGCTTGTTTGCGACTACTAATATTAGTAATTGTCCCTACATATCCTGTCACCATGCCTGCGGAGTCTTTTTCGGGAACGGCTTGCCCAAATACCCAAGTTTCTTCCCCGTCAGGTCGCACATAGCGATATTCTAAACTAAAAATTTCACCTGTTTGCACCAAATTATCCCATTGAGTCTCAACCAAATCTCGATCTTCTAGATGTAGGGCTTTTTTCCAGCCTTCCCCCCTGGCTTCTTCAGGTGTCAAGCTAGTATTCTCACACCATTGATTATTAACATACACACAATTACCTGCTGCGTCAGTGCGATAAATACCTACCGGGGCTGATGCTACCAGGGCGGCATAGCGTTGTTCACTGGCTTTTAATGCTCTCTCTATTTCTTTTTGTTCTGTAATATCTTCATAGCTGGCAAGAATACCGATAATCTCACCATTAGGAGTTTTTAGCGGCATTTTGTTAGTGCGTAACCATCTAGGAATATTGTCACTTTTTGTAAAGGGTTCTTCAATATTCAACTTAGGTTGACCTGATGTGATGACGATGCGATCATCTGCCTGATAAAGTGGCGCTTGTTCTTGCCAGGGCATATCAAAATCTGTCTTGCCAACAATTTCTTCAATCAGGGATAGCCCAGCATCTAACATTAGTTGCTTGTTGCAGCCTAAATAACGACTATTGCAGTCTTTCCAAAAGACGGCTAGAGGCAGGGTGTCCATGATCAGTTGCAAGAGAATTTGGTTTTCCTCAAGTGCCTGTTCTACCTGTTGATAAATAATTTCGCTGCGTTTAGCTGCGGTGATGTCTCTTGCTGCCCAAATTACAATTTGTTCGGAAATGGGTGAAACTTTAGCACTAAACCAAACTATTTGGTTGTTAATCTGTAACTGGTATTCACACTCTGAGGTTTGCTGTGTCGCTAAGGTTTGCCCAATCACACTCACACACATATCTGCCAGGTGAGTGGGTAAAACCTCATGGACTGTTTTGCCAATCGAATCTTCCACCGGTTGATAAAAGTTATCTGTTTTAGTGGGAGCAATTTTCAGATAACGTCCCTGTTGATCTAGCACCAAAATCACATCAACCATTGCATTGAACAGTCCACGCAGTTCAGCTTCTGAGGCTACAAGAGCTTCTACAGCCTGTTTGTATTCACGTTCAAGATGATTTTTATCAGTGATATCTCGTCCCTCTGCAATCATCATGATCACCTGCTCTGATTCATCTTTCAGAGGACGTAGTGAAAAGTCTATGGTGGCTATCTGATTCCCAGATCCCAATACATCCACTTCATAGCGAATAAATTCCCCTTGGGCAGCACGGGCGATCGCTTGCTTTAACTTGTCCTGATTTTCTGGAGAATTTGTCCACCAATAAGTTTCCCAGAATGGCCGATTGACTACATCTTCTAATTGGATTCCACCAAAAATTAAAGCTGTCTGATTGGCTTCTAGTAAAATTCCGGCGGTTGTCAGCAGTCCTGTAAACTGAAAAGTATTATTGAAAATGGCTCGGAATTTTTGCTCACTGGCTGCTAATTCTCTGGTGCGTTCCTCTACTGTATGTTCTAAACAAGCATTCAGAGTTTGCAGATTTTTATAGAGTTCTGCCTGTTGAATAGCAATTAGAGCTTCTTGATCTTGCAACTTCGTGACTTTACGATTAAGTGCCGTGACATTAAGTAAACTATCAATCCTGTGACATAAGGAAATATCCGTAATATCCTGTTTGATCAAATAGTCCATTGCCCCTTTTTTTATGGCACTCACCGCCATCTTTTCATCCTCTTTTCCTATTAGGATGATCACAGGTAGTTTTGCTAAATAGTCTTTACCCATAGCTTCTAGTAACTTCCAGCCATTTTCATCGGGCAAATTAAAATCTATCAAGACCACATCAAGATCGTGAAATTTCCGAATTTCTAGAGCTTCCTGGACAGTTTCGGCTTCTAAAATTTGATACCTAGTAGTTACATCAGAATGAAGATACTGGGAATATGTGGCCCGATCCATTTCCGAACCGTCCACAATCAAAATAGTTGCCGACAATTTATCAAGGTCAGTATCAATTGGACTAGGGATGTTAGTCATGGCTGGATTGAACCATAAAGCAAGCAAATACATTGAGACTTTATGTCTATCACAAAAAAAAGTTCTAGGATATGTCTCACATCACACATTAGTTATTGGTCAGTTGTCATTGGTCAGTTGTCAGTTGTCAGTTGTTATTGGTAATTTTCTTCTTCCTTCTGACTGGTCACTGAGCGAAGTCGAAGTGCTGACTCCTCCAAACTCATTCATCAATCTGCCAAGCATCCTTGGTATATTCTTCATCAAGGACTTTCTTCGGACGAACCAAGACAATCATTTTTCCTAAGAGGGGAATTGCTGGTGCAGTTTCAAACCATTGAAAGTCAATACTATCGCCGTTTTCAAACACAAAGTAATTAGAAATATCCCATTCGCGTTGAGCGCGATCAATAACGATCATGATCGGTTCAACCTTGTTTTGATGGGGATTAGGGAAAATATCACTGTTACCAATAACGACCACCGGATCTTCGGCATTTAGTAGCACTTTCCAACCCGGTAAGGCTACCCAAGCTTGTTCTCCAGCAAATTTAACCATCCGAAATGGTTGAATTTCCGTAATAAAGGGTACGGCTTTTAATTCCTGTGGAGTTAATGGCAATTCTCCTACAACTGGTAAAATTCGGGGTAAATCTTCGTCAATTTCTAGACGATAAAATGGCAAAATCGGCGGCGCTACTTTAGGAGTAACGCTGAAATCCATTAACAGTTGTTCTAGTTGTTTTCTAGCTGTTTCGGAGTGAGCAAAGCGTAAGCCTTTGGCAATTAAGCGCGATCGCTCGGATAAGTCAGATTTTTGTTTAGCATATTTCCAAGATTGATAAGCGATCGCATCTCCTGGATGTTTACTAAAACCTTCTGGTAAACTAGGAAACCAAGAATAATCTTTAACTGCTTTGGCTATATCCCTGACTACATCGGCATCAAGTTTATATTGATAGGTCAAATCCGCAGTGGTGGCTCGATCTTCTTGGGTTAGTCCACGCAATTCATATAACACATCACTACTCTTGGTGCTATAATATGCCAATGTTGCCGATGATGAGCCACATTTTTCCATAGAATTGTAAACTTGAGAGCCAACAATTACCTGATTTTGTTGAATCGGTTCAAATCCAGTGGCTTCAAAAATGTCTTGGGGATTGTAACCGTTTTTTTGTAGATAAGCGATCGCTTGTCCCCATTCCACCCAAGTTCCCTGTTTTTGTCTCAGCTTAACTAATAATTCTGTGGCTGTTTCTTGGTCAGGATTTGGCAAATTGGGCTGTATTTCGGTCATAATTAAAAGGTGCGTCTTAAAAAGTGAATACTGTTTGATGAGCGTGAAGAAATATAAAGTTGGGAAACTATCTTCTTCTCTTATGTGTATTTTGACTTATTACTCATAAAAATAGTCATAAAAAATAAGTGAGATATATAGTTGTATAATTAGTGTATCAAAAAAATTTGCATCTCACTTGAGTCTTCAGTGCTATTATTAACATCATACAGATAGAAAATATAACAAAACAGCAGTTAACATGACTATATTTATTTATGGATAACCCCAATCTTGAGTCTAACCAAATTCGCAGTCAACGCACAACCTCTGAAAGTGCCAAAAAACTCAAAATCCTAGTTGTGGACGATGAACCAGATAATTTAGACCTACTTTATCGGACATTTCGCCGTGATTTTCAGGTACTAAAGGCTGATAGTGGAGTCAAAGCCTTACAATTGCTAGAACATGAGGGAGAGGTAGCAGTAATTATTTCCGATCAACGGATGCCGGAAATGAAAGGTACGGAATTTCTTAGTCGGACTCTACCACAATTTCCTGATACAGTGCGAATAATTTTGACTGGTTTTACCGATATTGAAGATTTGGTAGAAGCAATTAATTCCGGGCAAGTGTATAAATATATCACCAAACCCTGGGACCCAGGAGAATTAAAAGCTGTAGTCCAAAGAGCCGCAGAAAGCTATGATGTGATCAAACAGCGTACAGATAAATTACGCTGCGCTCACGGACAAATGGATTTGTTAAATGTCTTAGTAGAGCTAACTCAAGCCGGCCGTTCTGTAAAAGATGCCCTCAACCCTATAGCTCAAGTCATTGCTGAGACTTTAGCCGCCAATGGCTGTATTTTACAGCTAATAGAGCAAAACACCTTCAGTAAGACCCAAGGCGTTTACAGTGAGACGGGAACTATAGAAAATTGGTTAGAACAAGATCAATTGACTCAACAAGCGATCGCTACCAAACAAATTCAACTCTGTCTAAATATACCTGAAGATCCTAATTTAAATAGCATTAGTTACTATCAAGATCATAATGTCAAAGCACATCTAGTAATTCCCATTAGCCATCGCAGTAAAATCTTAGGAATATTATCAATCCAGTGGCAAAAACCATACACTTTACAAGAACATGAACTCAAACTGATTCATTTATCAGTAGAATTAATAGCGATTTTTTTGGTTGGTAATTGTTCTTGTTTGGAAGAATGATAGAAGAAGGAGTCAGGAGTCAGGAGTCAGGAGTCAGGAGGAAGAATGGAGAAGGGAGAAGGGAGAAGGGAGAATAAAGAAGAAAATTACCAATTACCAATTACCAATTACCAATTACCAATTACCAATTACCAATTCCCTTAATAAATGAGTAACGAAGTCCGCGCTATATTTAATCGTATTGCTCCCGTTTATGACCAACTTAACGATCAGTTAAGCTTGGGACAACACCGCATTTGGAAAGAAATGACAGTCAAATGGAGCGCAGCTAAACCCGGTGATATTGGTTTAGATTTATGTTGCGGTAGCGGGGATTTAACCTTTCGGTTAGCACGTCATATAGGGATGACAGGCAAAGTTTATGGAGTAGATTTTTCTGCTAACTTATTAAATACTGCTCAAGAACGCTGCAAAAATTACTATCCCCAACCTCCTATTAATTGGATAGAAGCAGATGTATTAAATTTACCTTTTGATGATAATTATTTTGATACAGCCACGATGGGTTATGGATTAAGAAATGTTAAAGATATTCCTGGTAGTCTCAAAGAAATACACCGTGTTCTCAAACCAGGTGCAAAAGCCGCAATTTTAGACTTTCATCGTCCCGACAATCAACAGTACCGTGCTGTGCAACAGTGGTATTTGGATAATCTGGTAGTTCCCATAGCCACTAATCTAGGTTTAAAAGACGAATATGCTTATATTAGCCCTAGTTTAGACCGCTTTCCCACTGGGAAAGAGCAAATAGAGTTAGCGCTTCAAGTTGGTTTTATGGATGTCACACACTATCCCATTGCTAACGGTATGATGGGAGTATTAGTAGTAATTAGGTGATTGGTAATTGGTGATTGGTAATTGGTGATTGGTGATTACCCTCTTCTCTACCTATTCCCTATTCCCTATTCCCTATTCCCTATTACCCATTACCTATTACCCATTCCCCATTACCTAATCCAAAAGCCTGTGGATTTGTCTAGAGTTTTATTATATGTATCTCCCCCACTTCTGGGTGGACTAATTGGCTATTATACCAACGATATAGCCATAAAGATGTTATTTCGTCCCTATAAAGCAGTTTATATTTTTGGACAAAAATTACCGTTTACTCCTGGTTTAATTCCTAGTAATCAGGAACGGTTAGGACAAAATATCGCTAATGCGATTATGAAATCGCTCCTCACACCAGAAGAAATGCAAAATCTGGCGCGGAGACTGCTGGAAACTGAACGGCTACAAGGGGGAATTTTCTGGTTATTACGTTTGGTTGTTGATCAAGTTAAAGGTGATAAGAACCCTCGCAGCACTAAGATTTTAGCGGGAATTTTACGTGATTTATTAGGTGAATCCTTACCCCGGCTTTTAAAGGTTTTAGCGCGACAAGAAACATTTTTGGAAACGCAAATTAACCAGATATTTGATAAAGTGTTACTGGAATTTCAACTTAGCGATGAACAATCTATCCGGTTGGCTGATTGGTTATTAGAGATAGTTTTACCTCCAGATAGATTGCGACAAATTATTATTGATTTTTTAACAGATAGGACAATTCAAACTATTGATGAAAGTTTTCGAGAAAAAACTAGCGGTACTTATTGGGTAGTTGCAAATTTGTTTGGGTTAAAGAATACGCTGACTCGGTTGCGGACATTTTGCTTAGATGAAAAAGAACCAACTAATAAAAGACTACAAGAATTAATTAAAGATTTAAAAATGCGCGATCGCATTAAGGAATTGTTACAAAATTTATCTTTACAAAATCTCCCCGTTGGTACAGTGCGTCAACTGCGAAAAACGATTAGAGATAGTGTGCGTCAATATCTACAAAATAGTGGTAGTGATTTGCTCAAGGAATTAACGGAATCGGCTGACTGGGAAAGGATTTCTATTGTTTTACTAAATCGTTTAAGTAGTTCACCAGTTGTTAACACTTCTTTAGAAGTTGTGGCACGGGATTTGGCATTAATTTTAGAAAAGTATCTAGAAAAAGATTTAGAGGTGATTGTCGCTCAAGCAATTCCTGTTTTATCTATAGATCAAGTAATTGTAGAACGGGTAAAGGCTACTCCTCCGGCCGAGTTAGAAGATGCAATTGAGGGAATTGTCAGAAATGAATTACAAGCAATTGTCACTTTGGGTGGTATTTTAGGTTTTGTTGTTGGTTTGTTACAAGTAGGATTTTTATTTTTGAGTCAATCTATGTAATGGGTAATGGGTAATTGGTAATTGGTGATTTCTACTGACAACTGACAACTGACAAATCAAGATTGTTGTTTACCCTTAGAGGCACAATTTTTCCTCCAGCATTGTTCTAAAAGTTGAATGTGCCAAAGTATAGCAAACCTTTGGGGATTCCAGATGATTTGAATATGATGACTAAATAATGGCTGGTTTAAATATTGCCACAGAGGAAAGTTAATTTTTGTATATTTGGGATTCATGGGAGAAAAAGATACTATATAATTAATCGCTTCCGAAGTATCTGGCAATCTAGTTAATAAATTTCGACGGCTTATACCTTCATAATTTGAGATTAAACTAATATTTAACAATTGTCTTTGTGGAAATTACGGAACTTAAAGAAATTTAACTTTTGTAAGATTTAAAAAAATATCAGCAAATTCCGAATTTCTTGCTAGTCAATACGTTATTCCGTGTTTTCTATCTTGAGGGAGTAACTATAGCTACATTATTTCATTTATAATAAATCAAGCAAAAATGGTATACTATGTACTTTATGCTTTTCGCGGAAGCATAGGCACGGCCTGTTTTTAGTCAACCCAATATTTGATATGCAGTTAGAAGAAATTTTATCGGAACTAAAAAACAATACTGGAGTATTTCCTCGTCTAGCTTTGGAGAGAGCTATTGAAGAACAGGAAGCTATTACTCCTTTGTTGTTAGCAACTTTGGAAGAATGCAAAAATAATCTGGAAGAATTATTTGAAGAAGAAGCATATATTTTGCATCTTTATGCTCTATATTTATTAGCACAGTTTAGGGAGGCTAAAGCTTATCCGCTAATTATTGACTTTTTTTCAATTCCTGGTGATATCGCAGTAGATTTTGCTGGAGATGTAGTCACTGAAGATTTAGCAAGAATTCTGGCTTGTGTTTGTCATGGAAATATTGAGCCAATTAAGCAACTAATAGAAAATCAAGAAGCTAATGAATATGTGAGAGATGCGGCTCTACAATCATTAGTTGTTCTCGTTGTTCAAGGTATTCTTCCTAGAGAGCAGGTTATTCAATATTATGAGGAACTTTTTACAACTAAATTTACTAATGAACCTGATGATTCCTTGATTTGGACTCATTTAGTAATTAATAGTACGGATATTTGTCCTATTGAATTAAAGCATCATATTGACAAACTTTATGAACAGGATGTAATTGATAGGTGGTTTATAAGTCAAGAGAATGTAAATGATGTTATTGAAAGGGGTGTAGAAGCTGCCTTAGCTAAACTGAAAAAGAATCAACGTTATTCTTGGATTGATGATACTGTATCAGAAATGGAACGTTGGGCTTGTTTTCGAGCTAATACAGATAATAAAAGGGATATGTCGTCGCTATTAGAAAACTTTAAGTCATCAAATAAAAACTATATTTCCCCCATTGCTTTGGAAAGAAGTGATGGTTTCTTAAGAACAAATACAGATAAAGCTAAAGCTAATAAAAAGAAAAAAATGCAGAAAGAGTCTCGAAAGAAAAATCGTTCTAAGAAAAAATAATTTCCCAAGGGAGTCAGGACTTACGCAACTGGCACATTAGTAAGAGGATGTTTGAAAAGTTTTAGGTTGTGATTTTAGGCACTTACAGATCCCCCCTAACCCCCCTTAGCAAGGGGGGAACTAGAGTCAAAGTCCCCCTTTTTAAGGGGGATTTAGGGGGATCTAAAAATATTTGATACACCATGAGGGACTTTTCAAACACCCTCTAAGGTGTGGTTCGGCAAGCTCACCAACCACGTCAGATATCAACAATCTGGTTATTTGCAGTATTTATGCCGTCTGGCGCACCCTACAACAGATTTTTAGAAACACCAATTAAGGGCGGGGTTTCCCCGCCCCTACAGGTTTTACAATATTAAAGTGAAACGGTATATTCTTTAATAATATGAACCTGTTTTTCGGTGGTTAATAGCAGTCATAGCATCCGGTTTGAGTAATTTACCGTTGTCTACGGTTGCATAGATTACCCAATGATCACCACATTCTAGGCGCTGCTGCACTAGACATTCTAGATATGCACAAGCTTCTGTTAAAATGGTACAACCATTATCAGCTTCTGCTGTGGGGAAGTTAGCAAATCTGTTTTCTCCAGGTTTAAAACTTTTGCGGAAATGTTTCATGTATTCCACATGAATACCTTCAGGGAGAATATTGAGGACAAATTTACCACCAGGATATAATAGTGATTCGACGGCTCGCTCTTTGGCGATCGCTACAGTAATTCCCGGTGGATTAAATGTAGCCTGAGATACCCAAGCCCCCATCATGCCTGTCGAAAATTCTCCTTGTTTGGCGGCGATGACACAGACAGAACCAATAATTCGACCTACAGCTTGTTCTGTGGGGGTTGCAGCTTGTTGGGGAACGCGCACTTTCTTGGCTTTTCGCAAACTTTGAGCAAAGTCTGTACCGACTTCTTCGCAATATTTGAGAGTGACTTCATCTGGTTTAAATTTGACTTTCAAGGTATCAAAACCGAAGCGATAACCAGCGTCTCGGAGTTTGCATTCTACCAAGTCTAAAGCTTCACCACTCCAACCGTAAGAACCAAATACTCCCGCAGGTTTGGTGTTGTCTCCTGTAGAGAGGACGATACCTAATGCGGTGTGAATAGGCGTAGGTGCGTGTCCACCAATGGTGGGAGTACCAATGATAAAACCGTCTGCTTGTTCTAAGCTGGTGCGGATTTCGTCAGCGGAAGCAAATTCACAGTTGACAGATTTCACCGCAACGCCACCTTTGGTTAATCCTAACGCCATTGCTTGTGCTAAGGTGGCAGTGTTACCATAGGCGGAAGCGTAAAGAAGTGCTACGGATATTTCTCGATCTTTTTGAGCGCGACTCCATTCACCGTAGGATTTAGTTAGTTCGATTAAACTGGTGCGTACTAATGGTCCATGACCGACAGCATACATTCTTACCTGTAAATCGGAGATTTTCTCCAAAGCTGATTCCACATGAGTTGCATGGGGAGCCATGAGGCAATTAAAGTAATAACGTTGGTCTTCTTTGAAAGTTTCCCAATGATCATCAAATACTTCTTCTCCACAGATGTGAGCGCCAAATAGCTTATCTGTAAAGAGAATTTGGGTTTGTTGGTCATAAGTACAAAGTGCTTCTGGCCAGCGGGGACTGGGTGTAGGTAAGAATTTTAAGATATGACCTTTACCTAAATCGAGGGTTTCTTTCCCCCGCATGACGAGAACTTTGATATCTTGGTCGGTGAAAGCAGCGCGTAAATTATTCGCAGCGGGAAGAGAACAAACAAAGGTAATTTGTGGTGCGATCGCTAAAATTGCTTTTAAAGTAGGAATACGATTGGGGTTAAAATGTCCCAAAATTACATAATCCAACTTTTGCACATTAATAGTTTTCTGTAATGCTTCCAGATAAATTTCTGTAAATCCTTCTGCGGGAGCGTCTGTTAATGCAGTTTTATCGGCTTCTATTAAATAGCTATTAGAAGTAGTTCCCCGTTCTAAAGCATATTCAATTTCAAACCGCAACCGGGACTTACTACGCGATCGCATTACTTTTGTGTTAGTAGCAATTGGTAGTATTTGTACGTCCCTGGGTCTGGAATCGCTCATGGATACTTGTTGGGTTGAAAAAACTTGAGAAACCCAATTTTTAGCTGATGCAACTGCATTAGAAAATGAATCTGGAAGTGTCATAGTTATTATGAAAGATGGTTAGTTAATAATTAGGTAATGGGGTGCAGGGGTGCAGAGGAGCAGGGAGAATTATATTCTTCTTTCTTCTGAACTCCTGAACTCCTCTTAATAGTAATTCCCTACTTTGCGATGACGAACTGCGGTAATTCCATCAGGTTTGGAAACTTTGCCATCTTCAACTGTGCAGTATAAAATCCAGTGATCACTACATTCCATACTATTAACAACTTCACATTCCATGTATGCGAGTGCGTCGGTAAGAATGGGTGAACCGTTTTTAGCAGTTTGGGTTTTTACGTCTGCAAATCTATCAGCACCGGGATTTAAACGTTTGAGAAAATGCTTTTTCAGGTCTTGATAGTTGCCTTCTTCCAAAACATTAAGAACAAAGCGATCGCCTACGTGCAATAAACTATCTAAAGCGCGATCTTTGGCTACAGCAATCGTAAAACCTAAAGGCTGTAAACTGGCTTGTGTTACCCAAGAAGCGATCATTGCGCCGCTAATATCACCTTTTTTGGCAGTGACAATATACAAACCATTGCTAATTCTTCCCAACGCTTTTTCCATGTTCACGTCGAGAGATTTGATTTGTTTAATATTGCGTTCCCGGACTAATAATTGTCCCAAAGCATTGCCAGCTTCTATAAATTGTTTACAGGTGGAATCTGTGGGAGTTTCTTTAATACGAATAGCTGGGAAAGCTTCCTTAATACCTAAATCAATAAATTTGCGTCTGAGAGTATCAATCGGTTCATCATCGCCACCATAGGACTCAAATAAACCTACAACTTGCTTATTTTTAGCAACGGCTAATAAAGAACTAATTGCGGCTTGTGCTTTAATTGCACTAGTAGAAGGCATCCCTACAATTAAACCAGATGCTCGACCAGCTAATTCTTGAATTTCTTGACTTTCAGCGGTGTTTAAATCCAATACTTCTACACCAACACCAGCTTTTTGCAAACCATCACCAATGGCGTGTCCTAAGCGATCGCTATGTCCATAACCAGAGACATAAAACAAACCTACAGTAGTTTCTGTTTTTGCTTGTTTTTGACTCCAATTGTGATAATATTCAGTGAGAACATCGAGATTATGATGTAGTAATGGTCCGTGTCCATTGGCAATAATTTTAATTTCACCAAGTTCACCCATTCTCTTCATTGCATTCAGCAAAGAACGAGCATTTGGTCCCATTAAACAATCATAATAAAAGCGAAAATCAGCTTCAATTGCTTCTAAATCTTCGTCGAAAGTGCGATCATCACAGTAGTGCATTCCGAACGCATCACAAGTGTAGAGAACTTGGGTTTTGCGATCAAAGCTAAAAATAGTATCAGGCCAGTGTAAATTCGGCGCACTGACAAATTCTATTTCATGTTCTTTACCAATTTTAATGCGATCGCCACTTTTGACAATTCGCTTAGAAAAAGGTTCATGTACCAAACCTTCCAAAAATTGTAAAGCTACTTTAGAAGCTAAAACAGTCGCTCTTGGTGCTAACTGTAAAATATCTTCTACCAGACCACTATGATCAGGTTCAGTATGGCTAACAATTATATAATCAATCGTTTTAGGATTAACTAAACCCTTGAGAGTTTCTAAATATAATTCACGAAACTTCTGGTGAGAAGTATCAATTAAAACTGTTTGTTCACCTCTAATCAAATATGAATTATAGGTTGTACCATTTTGTAAACCAAATTCAATATCAAAACGATCCCGATCCCAGTCAAGAGAACGAATCGCAGTAGTATTAGGGGCAATTTCTACAGTTTGTATAGTTAATCGGTTCTGAACGTTCTCTGAGATAGCTACCATTATTTCACAAGAGTAAATAAATAAACAATCATTTCTTCTGCCCCCCATTGTCGCTATTATTTTTTTTTAAAGCTGTAATGAAAAATATATTTCGGAAAATTAAAGTTATAACAATAGATACAGTTTTTACTTGAGATTAGATTAAATTAGACTACGAAATCACAAACTACAGCAATAATCAATACCCTGTTTTTTGTAAGTATTATTTATACTTGTGTCCTATTGATAAAGTATACTAACTGTAGCCGTATTAATTATAAAACTAAGTTTACTTTTAAATCTTTATAATTTATGTTTAAACTTTACTATTGCTTGATATTTATTTTGTAACTTTCTTTTAGGATAGGAAAAGGACATTATTGATGTCAATATAAAAGTGTTTTATACAAAGAGTGCATAAGTAAATTTTATTGGCATACTATGATTATAACAGCGGCAGATTCTAAAAATTGGCTGCAAGGAAGCCGTTATAGTAATCGGGGAAGTGTTTATTTGTTTGCTCCGATGGTTAACTTCAATGTGATGGCGGAAGTTGGAGACACTCCCCCCTAATTTAAGATAATTGTACTTGCTTGAAAATTTAATGAATAATTCAACAATTACATCTTGATAGTAGTGAAAAAATTCCACACCTATTTTGATATAGCGTAAACAGATGTGATTGAATTGAAAGAACTATTTTGATATTTGGTAACTGAATCACTGAATTATAATCGCTTATCAAATTACTAACTTATATACAGCAATAGTTAGAAATTTGATGTTATGTCAAAGCTTTTAGCTTCAGTATTTATGAGTTCCAAATATAAAAAAGTATTTACTCTAATTTTCCACAAGTACATATAGCTTATGGCAAAATTTGCTGATGAATCAATACAGCATCTTTTGTATAGCAATTTATAACAATTAAATAACTTCTACTTAAGAGTCCTTTCTAGAACTTGAGGACTTACGTAAAAAATTTCTGAACCTCTCTTTTATCAGTGTTATCTAGTTTCCATTTCATTCAATATTTAGTGACTTTTGCGTAAGTCATAAACTTGTTGTGGGTTCTGCAAATACTTGAAAACTTCATATTATATTTCTTCTTGATCATTTGCAAACCCAAAATACAAATAGAGAAAAACTTGTTGGGAACAAGGTGTAAATAAAGAATGTCTCAACTTAGATATTTTACAATGGTGTAAATTTTCAATATCCCAATTTAGCCAAGCTGATAAACCTATGAATAAATGGCAATATTTTTCACAATTGAACCGCTTTAAACAAGTTTTATTAAATATTTTCATAGAAAGTGCTATCCTAACAGTTTTCTGGGGCGTAAAGTTATGTAATTTCCTATATCGCACTATTTTTGTCTGGATAGTTAGCTCAGTTTATATTCAGGATGGTGTTAAATCTAATGAGAAAAAACTTGTAAGGTCACATTATCTAACAACAAAAATTGATGAATCCTTAACACTAAATTCTAAAACTAAAGTCCTTGATTTAGCGATAAAAACTAAAAAAAAGTAATCTAACTTTGTTAGGACTTCTTCTAGCAAAACAAGGATTTTAGCAAGAGATACAAAATATAAACCTGCAACTCTTGTGGTTTGCAGGATATCAACAAAAATATCACAGGAGATTAGTTGAATGACTATAATGATAGAAAAATCTGCCGAAAAAAGACTTCATCTTCCTTATTTAGATGGATTACGTGGATTAGCATCTTTGTATGTTGTACTTGTTCATGTTGAACCAGGAATTGGGGATCAATTGCCTGAATCTTGGTCATTGTTTGTGAGAGCTATGAAATATGGCGCATTTAGTGTCATCAGTTTTATTGTTCTTTCTGGTTATGTTCTGATGCTGCCAGTAGCGCGTTCTGAAAATGGTCAGCTATCGGGAGGTTTCATGAATTATATTAAGAGGCGATCGCGGCGAATTCTCCCACCTTACTATATGATTTTATTTATCTGTGTACTACTAGCCGCAGTTGTATTTATTTTCGAGAAATTTACCAGTTTTCAATGGAATGAAATAGCCGGTCTTGGCTCATTTTCACCTAAATTCTCTTTTGTTGATTTTTTGCTTCACTTACTGATAATTCATAATCTCGACGGTAGTTCATATCTAACCATTAACCCACCAATGTGGACTGTGGCCTCAGAATGGCAAATATACTTTTTCTTTCCCCTATTGTTTTTACCTATATGGCGAAGGTTTGGATTATTTGTAGTTATCATTATTGCCTTTTTAATTGGTTTAACACCTGTATTTTTATTGAGTGGATTATTTGAATCCGCCAATCCTTGGTTTTTAGGTATATTCTGTTTAGGAATGGCAGCAGCAGATATTGGATTTTCTCGAAAACCCCAGTTAGTAGCTATCAGAAATTCTTTACCTTGGGGTTGGTTGACTGTTATCTTTACTGGTATTGCTTTTATAACTGAATGGCGACGATTAGGACTGCATATATGGATTAATCAAACTTTTGCCGGTCTGGCATTTGCCTGTCTATTTATTTCCTTAACTAAGTCAATAATTGAGGACAAACAACCATCTTTAATCCTACGGATCTTACAACATCCTTTAGCGATCGCCCTGGGAACATTTTCCTATAGTCTCTATCTCACTCATGGACCAGTTTTAGTTTTTGTGCGTTACTTCCTGTTTTACCTACCAATCTCACCAGATATGTTTGCAGCAGGATGTTATTTACTAGGTACAGTAATGTCACTCATTATCGCTTACTGGTTTTACTTATACTTTGAGCGTCCATTTATGTCTAGTTTTTTGAAAAAGCGGAAAGTTAAAGATGCCGTGATTGAATAAAAGTCTCAATTAATACCAGTTTTTGCAATTTCTAATTGCGGCTACGCAGACAAAACCCAGATGCTGCTTGGGTTAAAAATACCTGATTTTTGCAATAGTCCACTCAGGTGGACTTTGTTTGTGTATTAGCGACTTTTAGTCGCCCCATATTTTTATATTTTCTTTGCCGAGATTAACATTTCCATGATATTGTAAAAATTAATAATCAAACGCTAGTCAGATGTTAAGACCAGAAAAGCCTTTAACCATTAATACACAGAGAAACTGTCCACCTTGAAGATTTAGCTACAACTCTTAGGGTAGAGGTAAGCGCATCAAGTTTCTAAATATAGCTTTAGGTGATTAACCTTGTCTAAATTTGCTGCCAAGATAAATCAATTAAAAATTAATAATTAAAAATTTAAAAAAGCAGATAACACAAGCTTCTTTGATTTTACTCCTGGCTACTATTTATGTTTGAAAATAGCTAAATATTTCTGTGTAGGTAATTCTAGAACCGCAAAGAATTACGAGTTATTAATGACGAAATTATATAGGCAAGTGGGATACTTTAAGTGCAAATGATGCCCTGACAATTTTATTTTCATGAAAACATGAGGAGGAAACTTGAACAGAACAATTTTGAAGCGGGAATGGTTTTTTAACACCCAGCGAGACATTATGGCGGGTGCTGTGGTAGGACTAGCTTTGATTCCAGAAGCGATCGCATTTTCAATTATTGCCGGGGTAGATCCCAAAGTTGGGCTGTATGCTTCATTTATTATCGCCGTCATCACCGCGTTTTTAGGCGGCAGACCAGGATCAATTTCCGCCGCTACAGGAGCGATGGCTCTACTAATGATTGATTTGGTCAAAGATCATGGTTTGCAGTATTTATTCGCTGCCACCTTCCTTACAGGGGTCTTTCAAGTTGTGTTTGGGTTGCTCAAACTCGGTCGCCAAATGCGATTTGTCCCCAGGGCAGTCATGATTGGCTATATCAATGCGTTAGCAGTATTAATTTTCCTCGCCCAGTTGCCCCAACTAAGTAATGTCCCGCCTACCGTATATGTGTTAACTCTTCTTTCCTTGGGAATTATTTATATTTTGCCTCGCTTTACCAAAGCAGTTCCTTCGCCATTGGTAGCTTTAGCGGTGATGACCATAGCAGCGATCGCTCTCAAATTAGATGTTCCCACAGTTGGGGATATGGGACAATTACCCACCGCATTACCCAGTTTTGCCCTACCCCAAGTTCCATTCACCTTGGAAACATTAAAGATTATTTTGCCCTATTCTCTAACTTTAGCGATCGTTGGTTTATTAGCTTCATTCCTCACCGCTTCATTAGTAGATGAACTCACAGACACCCCCAGCGATAAAAATCAAGAAGCCAAAGGACAAGGTATTGCAAATATAGTTACTGCCTTCTTTGGCGGTATGGCTGGATGTGGCATGATTGGACAATCAGTAATTAATGTCCAGTCTGGTGGTAGAGGCAGACTTTCAACTTTAGCGGCTGGTATTTTCCTATTAATTGCCATTTTATTTTTGCAAGATTGGGTGAAGCAAATGCCCATGGCCGCCTTAGTTGCTGTCATGATAATGGTGTCAATTGGTACTTTTCGCTGGTCATCTTTCAAAAATCTTCCTCGCATTCCCCGCACAGAAACCGCCGTTATGTTAACGACGATGTTTGTAACAATTTTCACCCGAAATTTTGCTTTGGGTGTAGTGACAGGCATAGTTATGAGTACAGTATTTTTCTCTAACAAAATTGCCCAATTGGTATTTGTAGATAAAGTATTAAGTGAAGATGGTTTACATTGCATCTATAACGTAGCTGGGCAGATTTTCTTTTTATCCAGAGATGAATTTTTAGCATCTTTTGATTTTACAGAACTTGTAGAGCGTGTCACCATTGATTTAACTCATGCTCATCTTTGGGATCAAGGGGCAGTAGAGGTACTTGATCGAGCAGTGCTAAAATTTCGCCGCAATGGTGCAGAAGTAGAACTAATTGGACTCAATGAAGCTAGTGCTACCTTGCTGAATAAATTAGCAACTTCTCAAAAATCCGCTGCTTCCAAAAAGTAGTAGTTTACCTTTTACCCTTTAATTCCCAGCGAATAAAACCAGCATGAAAAATATTTTACTTTGTACCGATGGTTCAGCCTTTGCTGAAAATGTTTACAAATATGCAGCTTGGTTTGCTAATCAATTCCATGCCAAAATCAATGTTTTGTTTGTCACCGATATTCGCAGCCAAAAAGTAGTTTCTACTATCAATTTCAGTGGTAGTCTGGGACTTGGTGCTTCTGAAGAATTACTAAATGAATTAGTGAATTTAGAACATGAAAAAGCCAAGCTAAACAATAAACGGGCAAGATTGATCTTACAAAATGCCGCTGAAACTCTTAATGCAGAAGGCTTAGAAGATTTTACTGTCACTAATAAAACCGGATTCCTGGTAGATTGTTTTCAAGAATTTGCAGAAAATTCCGATTTGATTGTTTTAGGTAAACGGGGAGAAGCCGTAGATTTTGCATCTGGACATTTAGGATCAAATGTAGAGCGAATTGTCCGTAGTACCAAAAAACCGTGTTTAGTTACCACCCGTGAATATAGACCCATCGAACGAGTTTTAGTTGCTTACGATGGTAGTTTAACAGGGAAAAAGACACTAGAATTTTTAGTCAATTCTCCTTGCTTTCAAAATTTAGAAATACATCTATTGAAAGTAACTAAAAATGAAACCTATTCCAGAGCAGAAAACAGAGTCAATGAAGCTAGATATATTTTAGAATCAGCAGGTTTTCAGATAATTTCTAGTATTAGAGAAGGTGAATCGGAAGAGGTTATTAATAAATATATTTCTGAGCAAAATATCAGTCTTTTACTGATGGGAGCTTATGGACATAACCGCATTCGTCATTTAGTAATTGGTAGTACAACTGCCCAATTACTCAGAAGTAGCAATATTCCGGTTTTACTGTTCCGTTAAGATTAACTGCTGCCATTGTAGCTAAAAGTATCTCTCGGTAGATAACGTTGGTGCAGAACTATCAAGCATTGGTGTTAGATTTGAGTGAAGTTCCCAATATTGGCATTACGGCGGCGCTGGCCATTCATCGGAAAAATTTCTGGAAAGATTGCCGCTTATGTTATTAGTTCTCTCATTTCTTGGGCATTGACGGATAGAGACATTTTTGCGATGCCAGAGTTTTTACCTAGTTGGCAAATACCTATTGCAATGATCTGGTCAAGGAATAATATGGAATGTCTTTGATTGGCATCCAATAGTAATCAAAAAGCAAAACAATGTGTATTTAACTGTGATTTTGTCCATAACTATAGCAGTCCGATTTGATTGACGCAGATAGGGGTTTAGGATTGCTACATCCCTACTTGTCACTTGTTTTAATACCTATAGAACATTCTTTTGCAGAGAAATTACCAATTACTATTTACCAAATCAGTCCACTTTAACGGTAAACTCATATATTGCAGATCCCCGACTTCTTTGAGAAATCGAGGATCTAAATCCAAAATGTTTACCCTCATGACTGGAGAATTAAGACTTTGGGCATAGAACTACGCAGTTTCGTATTTCTAGACAATCTGCAACCTCAACACGCCGCATACATGGGAACAGTAGCCCAGGGTTTCTTACCATTACCGGGGGATACATCCCTATGGATTGAAATTTCCCCTGGTATCGAAATCAACAAGATTACCGACGTAGCCCTGAAATCCGCTTCCGTTCGTCCTGGAGTGCAAGTAGTAGAACGACTATATGGACTATTAGAAGTGCATTCTGGCTCTCAAGGGGAAACAAGAGCCGCTGGAGATGCGATTTTGGCATTCATGGGAGTGAAAAAAGAGGAATGTCTCAAACCTCGCGTAGTTTCTAGCCAAATTATCCGCAATATAGACGCTTACCAAACCCAACTGATTAACCGTACCCGACGAGGACAACTGCTATTAGCAGGACAAACCCTCTATGTATTGGAAGTTGAACCAGCCGCTTATGCAGCACTAGCAGCTAATGAAGCAGAAAAAGCAGCGCAAATTAACATCCTCGAAGTTCAAGCTGTAGGTAGTTTTGGCAGACTTTATTTAGGTGGCTCAGAACAGGATATTTTAGCAGGAGCAGCGGGCGCTTTAGCCGCAATTGAAAACTCACCTGGAAGGGAAAATTCCCAAGGTAAGCGTAACGAATAAAGGAACAAGATTGACGCAACTAACATATTAGTAGGGTGCGTCAGATGTTAAAAATCTGTTTATTCTTACCCCATAATCGAGTCTGACGCACCTTACAAGAAATATTAAATGTGAAACTTGCGTAAGTCCTAAAGGAGCAAAAAATGGCAAATCAACAACATCTCAATGTATTACGTTCAGGAGCAGTTACCTGGATAGAATGGAGAAACAAAAATTCCCAAATTGAAATTGATCTTAGTGCTGCAAATCTACTAGGAGAAAACCTCCGGGGTGCAAATCTCCAAGGGGTCAATTTGAATAAAGTAAATTTAGCTCATGCTTTATTAGTGCGAACTAACTTCAGTTATGCCAATCTCAGTAATGCTATTTTTTATCAAGCCAAATTAATCGAAGCTAACTTGACTCAAGCTAACTTGAGTATTGCTAATTTGAGTGGGGCAATTTTAACCCAGGCTAATTTAAGTTTTGGCAACTTTATTGGTGCTAATTTTAGTAGTGCAAATCTGGAAAATACTATCATTAACGATGCCAATTTAATTGGTACAGATTTCCAAAATGCTAATTTAAAAAATGCTGATTTAGCAGCGTCCCAACTGATTCGCAGTAACTTATGTTTTGCAACTTTAATTGCAGTTAATTTAATTACCGCTAACTTGAGTGAAGCAAATTTATATGAAGCAGAATTAATGACTGCTCAACTTTATCAAGCCAACCTACATAAAGCTAATTTAACAAAAGCTCATTTAGGAAACGCATTTTTATCTAAAGCTAATTTAACAGAAGCAAATTTAACAGAAGCAGATTTAAGTTGGGCAAATTTAAAAGGTGCGAACTTAGCAGGAGCAAATTTAAAAGGTGCAAATATTCGCGGCACAAATTTTCAGGGAGCAAATCTAAAAGGGACGATTTTAGAGAATAACTTAGAATTATTAACACCCAAGAAATGCAATTAACGGTAACGAGGGTTAAAATAAAATCAACTGTAACACACCAGATTGATAATATGAATGCTCATAAAATCGAAACATCCTTAACTGAAGATGGAACTTTGGTATTAAAAGGTTTACCTTTCCATGCTGGTGATGTTGTGGAAGTGATTATTTTACAACCTCAAACCGCACAACATCAAATTAAATCTCTAGAAACACAAAATACCAATCTTTATCCTTTACGTGGCAAAGTGATCCGTTATGATGATCCTACTGAACCTGTAGCTTTAGAAGAAGATTAGAAATTTTATCAAGAAAAATAAATCAATGCACATTCAAAAAGTTATGATCAAAAACTTCCGCTGCTTTGAGCATTTAGAAGTTAATTTAGATCCCGATATTAATATTTTTGTTGGCAATAATGGATCGGGTAAAAGTGCATTATTGGATGGTATTGCTGCGGCAATGTATCCGTATGTGGCTGAAATTCAAAAAATTGTAAATAAAGAACAAGAAGTATCTCCAGTTTTGCAACGAGATTTACCTGTCAAGCAAAATAGCAGTGAACAAAGGAATCATCCAGAATTTACTTTATCAACTACGAGTTTACCAGAGTGGACAATTATTTACAAAGATCCGCCAAGTGAGAATGATGTAGATGATAAAAAAAGGAGAAAATCGTCAATGTTACTTGTCTCACACACCTCAAGAGCTTTACAAGAAGGGACTAAAAAGCTTTATTCTGAATTACTATATAACTGTGATACTTTACGGTATGACAAAACATCTGAATTTTCTGTCATAGCTTACTATCAAAGTAATCGTAACTTAACTAATATTGCTGATATTGAAAATATTTCCAATCAGTCTTTTGATAGATTTGATACTTTAAATAAAGCCTTTAATGCAACAGCTAACTTCACAGATTTAGTTAACTGGTTTTTTGTGCGGGAGTACGAAGAATTAAGAGAGGGAAGAAATCGCAAAGATATCAATTTTGAACTTTCTGTTTTAAAGCAGGTAAGAAATGCTATTTCTACCATTATTGCTCCTAATGCTCGTGTTTATTTTTCAGGTGCAACATCTGCAAAATTGATGGTTGAGTGGACAATGGAAACAGGAGAGAAAAGAGAACTTTTACTAAGTCAATTAAGTGCAGGTTATCGCAATATGTTGGCGTTGGTAATGGATTTTGCGCGACGTTTAGCACAAGCAAATCCAGATATGGAAAACCCATTATCAGCAGAAGCCATTTTGATGATTGATGAGTTAGATTTGCATTTACATCCAACTTGGCAACAAAAGATTATTCCTGATTTAAAAAAGGTATTTCCCAATACTCAAATTATCGCCACTACCCACAGTCCTGAAGTTGTAACAACTGTGAAACAAAATCAGGTGAAGATATTAGAAAATTATCAAATAAAGGAATGTCCTGAACCTACAAAGGGAAGAAACAGTTCAGATATTGTCAGATCAGTTTTAGGATTGAGTGATTTAAGACCAGATACAGAAGAATCAAGAACACTTACACGCCTTTTTGAAGCAATTGATAATGGTCAATTAGAAGAAGCAAAACGCCTTAAAAAAGAATTACAACACTGGGAATCTTTTGATCCAGATATGACTAGAGCAGATATGCAAATACGCCGATTAGAACGGAGGAATGCGGTGTGAAAAAAGTGCTGAAATCCCCAGAACCAGCGGAAATTAAAAACTATAAAAAGCGATATTATTCTCAATTTAAACGATGGAATGATTTAAAAAAGAATAAAGAAACTTTAAATGCAATTCGTAAAACTTTAGTATCTGATCAAAAAGGACTTTGTGCTTATTGCGAAATAAATCTACATGAAAGAGATAGATCAGTTGAACACTTTATACCCTGTCACACATCAACTTCAGAGAAAAATCATGATCTAGATTGGCTAAATATGATGGCTATCTGTCAAGGTGGACTGCAAAACGTAGAAATTCCTGGTGAAGATGATAGTATAAGAAACTCACGACCTCCGAATAATTTTCCTTGCTGTGGTGCAGCAAAGCATGGGTTCATCCCTGATGGTCAATTATTAAATCCTCTCAATTTACCAACATTACGTTTATTCAAATTCAGTAGTAAAGATGGTGAAATTAGACCTGATGAAGACGCTTGTTTAAAGTCTGGTATTCCTATAGAAAATGTTCAATTTACTATTGATACCCTGGAACTTAATGTTCAAAGATTGAAAGATCAACGATTAGTTGTAATTGATGAAATAGAAAAAGAACTTGATGATGAGACAATTGATATAAATGATTTAGAAGAGAAAGTTGCAGCCGAATATTTTGGTCATGGTACAGACGATTGGCCTCCGTTTTTCACAACTCTTCGCTGGGTTTTAGGTGCAGGTGCAGAACGACATCTTATGAATATTTCGTATTCAGGTTAAGATTATCCAGAACAATAAATAAGATCCGCTAAGATCCCCGACTTCTCTAAGAAGTCGGGGATCTGACTTGAGCAACATTTGATTAAACAAAATAAAATCTGCCCTTTCATCTATCTAAAGAAATAGATTTTAGTTTGTAATTAATCTAAAATTAACCTATTGATAAAAAAACTCTTTTTTTTGAACAAAGCTTCAATTTTTGGAAAAAGTCTGATAGATTATCGGTATTGAGTTTTTCATTGTCCACTCAATTCTCTATTATTAATTTAGTTGGTGCATATTATGGATATCTTATTTGTTCACGGTGAAGAAAGTCAAAACATCATCGGATGTTATGGAAATATAGAAGGGATTGCGGCTGTGGTTGTCACAGTATTTCCAGACAATAGTAAATATGAAATTATTGATTCCGTTTTCCGTCGTCGTCTGGGATTAAAGCCAACTGCTGATGATTTACTGGGACTGGCCAACACCCATAAAGTTAAATATATTATCGGCAATAAACTCATGGAAACCGTTTACAGTGGGGGAACATTAGAAAAAAATTATGAGTTTCCTGTTGAAATTCAATGGGAAAGCAATGAAATTAATGTTGAGAAATTACTATTTTTAACCGAATGTTATCTCAATGAAGGTAGGTTAAATTTAGCTGCTGATGTCGAAAACGTCATAGAGAAAGAATTACGGTCTTTCGACCTGCAAAAATGCCGTGATTATGGGCAAGCCAGCCACAGGATATTTGCATTCTTTCATGCGATCGCTGCCGCGCGTTCATTCATCCCCTCCTGGTCAAAAGCTTAAAAAAACCTAAAGGTTGACTGCACAAAATAATCCAATTTTAAAAAGCTTATCTTTTCTTTCTCCACACTTTTTCAGAGTCTCGCTATATTAGCAAGTAATAGGAAAAGTTGAAAAGGAGTTGAGAAAAGATGGAAACTAAGCCCATGAACCCATCTCTAGCACTCACGGACATTCCCCCCGGTTATCTGAACATTATGGGTTATGTTGACCAATCAGAAGTTAATGGACCCGGCTGTCGGGCTGTTGTCTGGGTACAAGGTTGTAACCGTGAGTGTTCTGGTTGCTTTAATCCCGACTCCTGGGCATTTGAGATTAATGATTTAGTTGCTATTGATACCCTTGCTGAAAGTATTCTCAAAAATCCCCAGAATACGGGTGTAACTTTTTCCGGTGGTGAACCATTTTGGCAAGCACCTGCACTAACAATTTTAGCCAAAAGGTTAAAAGCCGCAGGTTTAAATGTCATGTCTTTTACCGGTTTTACACTCCAGCAATTACAATCTGATTCCGCACCTCCTGGTGCAAAAGAATTATTGGCAGAGTTAGATATTTTGATTGATGGTCCTTTTGTCAAGTCTCTAGCAATTAATTCTCCTGATTCTCCTGTTTCTTCTAGTAATCAAAAAGTCAATATCTTTAATCCAGAATTTGCAGATAAAATCACTTGGGCTAGTGATCAAATTGAAGTGCATATTCTCAAAGATGGTAATCGCATTGTTACAGGTTATCAAGGTTTATTAGAATTAAGCTAATTTTAGGGAGGCTGAAAAATCAAGGTAGGTTCATTTTTCAGTCTCTCAAATTTGGAAATGCTAAAATTCTGCATACAACCAGC
Organism: Dolichospermum sp. UHCC 0259; assembly: GCF_009711935.1. Taxonomy (GTDB): domain Bacteria; phylum Cyanobacteriota; class Cyanobacteriia; order Cyanobacteriales; family Nostocaceae; genus Dolichospermum. The sequence continues at coordinate 37,291 of NZ_VIKX01000050.1, forward strand.
CGTACCGATTATAAATCAGGCGCAATATACGTTTTTCACAATAGTTTATACAGGCTTTGACTTATACCAACTTTGATACCATTGCTGCATTTGGTTAATTTCTGCTATTTGAGTTTTAATGATAGACTTAGCCAAATTACGGATTTGTGGTTTGGCAGTTTTTTTAGCAATCATCTGTGACATTTTGACAGCCATACGATGATGAGGAATCATTTGACGAATAAATTCTTTATCGAAATCTGGGGCATTTTTTAATGTTTCTAAATCCATATTCATGCAGTTCATTTTACCATTCATCGGCATTTTCATCGTGTCTGATGGATTCATCTGTTGGCACATATTCCCATGACCTGTCATCATTTCTTGATCAGTCATAGTCATTACAGGTACTTCTTTACCGTACCATGTCTTATACCAGGTTCGCATCTGTTCAATTTCGCGGGTTTGGTCTTTTTTGATAGCAACTGCTAGGTTCTTAATTTCTGGATGTTGTGCGCGAGTTGATGCGATATCAGCCATTTCTACTGCTTGCTGATGGTGCGGAATCATCATTTCTATAAAATGCTGATCTGTTTGCATCATCATTCCTTTTTTGGAGGGATTAGCTTGTTGAGATGAATGATGAGAATTGTGTTCAGAATTGGGACTTTGTGCTTGTGTGTTACTGACAATTAATAATCCACTAACAACACTACTGCTTACTAATCCAATCAAACCATAAATCAAATTTTTGCTTTTCATAACTTGTTTTTCCTTGAAAATATCAAGATTTGACAGTAAAAGTCATCAAACCTAACTGTTGCAAATACTGGGGAATAGTTATGTGTTTAACTATAATTCTAGCTTTTCATGGGAATATGAAATCAAGATGAAATGTTTTGTGATATTAATCTTTCTTAACAAAATAACTATCTATCAAATTTCAACGATTAAAAATTATCATTTCATTACCCACAACTGGACTACGGGCAATTATTTTCTCTTGAAAATCAACAACTTCTAAGTGGATAAAATTAAGTTCTTGAGAACGTTGCAATATATCTGCTGCTAGTTTATCCTGTTGAGATTTTTCCAGATTATACCAAATATCGCTAATTTTTACAGTTAAATCGCTAGTACGAAAGTTAGCTTGAAGAGGTTTTATTAGTTGAGGAATAATATTTTTATCCTTCGTATTTTTTACAGCAATGGTAATATCCGAAAACTGATTTTCAATTGCTGCTAGTAAAGCTTGTTCAGGTGTTAATTCGACAACTGGAATCGGGGTTGGTTCTGGTTCTATAACGGGGGTTGGAATTGGTTCTGGTTCTATAACTGGAGTTGGTTCTGGTTCTATAACGGGGGTTGGAATTGGTTCTGCTTCTATAGCTGGGGTTGGAATTGCTTCTGGTTCTATAGCTGGGGTTGGAGTTGGTTCTGCTTCTATAATTGATTTTGGTGGGATAACCTCTTCTACTGGGGGAACAGTTGCGACTTCAACCGATTTAGGAATAAACATAAATGTAGTTATTCCTATTGTCACCACAAAAATTACTGCAAAAATCCCTGTCAGCACCGTATCTGATACATTGTTAGATATATTTGATGGTAAAAATAAGCGGAATGTCCTTAAAAATCCATCCCAACGCGATAAAAAATTAGTTTTTTTCTGAGTATCAGCAGGTGTTTCTGTCTCCAGTTTAACTACTGTAGTTTCTAAAACACCAATCGTTCCCCGCAAAACTTGGATAATTGCCGTTTTCCAAATTGGTTGATTTTTTTGATAGAGTGTAGGTGCGGGTTCACTTCTTGTTTTTCTGCGTTTGTCTCCTGACATGGAACTTTTACCCAAATTAGCGAATCAAGAATATAGAAAACATATTTTGACTATAATCATCTATTGTGCCATTTAATAAAATATGAATATTAATCGCCGTCAATTTTTGTTTTTAAGTGGAATCAGCACCATAGGATCTGGATTTCTGGGTTGGAAATTGTCAAATTCAAATTCTCTCATAGAATCAGCAACAGCAGCGAAACCAGTCAAAAAAGATTTATTATTGCGTTTTGTCTCTGTTGCTGATACAGGAACTGGTGCAAAAGGACAATATGCTGTAGCAAATGCTATGAATTTTTATTATCAGCAAAATCCTTATAATTTAGTAGTTTTAGCTGGTGATAACATTTATAATAATGGCGAAATTGAGAAAATCAATGCAGTTTTTGAACGTCCTTATCAACCTTTACTAAAAAATGGTGTCAAGTTTTATGCTTGTTTAGGTAATCATGATATTCGCACGGATAATGGTGTTCCCCAAGTTAAATATCCTGGTTTTAATATGCAGGGACGTTATTACACATTTAGTCAAAATAAAGTTCAGTTTTTTGCGTTAGATACTAATGGTAATGCTGATTGGAAAAATCAGTTAGTTTGGTTAGATAAAGAATTAAGTCTGAGTAAAGCACCTTGGAAAGTTGTCTTTGGTCATCATCCCATTTATTCATCTGGTCATTATGGGAATAATGCAAGTTTTATTAAAACCTTTACTCCGCTATTTAAGAAATACAATGTTCAACTTTATATCAATGGTCATGAACATAATTATGAACGAACTCGCGCTATTAATGGAACTACATATTTAATCTGTGGTGCTGGTGCTGGTAATCGTCCGGTTGGTCGTTCTGAATGGACAGAATATTCAACCAGTGATTTGAGTTTTGCTGCTTATGATGTATATGCAGATAGAATGGAAGTGAGTGCTATTGGTACTAATAATCGCGTTTTTGATCAGGGTATAATTAAATTAAATAGTGTTTAATGAAAGGAATTGTAGGGGCAACCCCCTGTGGTTGCCCAAAGTCAGAAAGAAGAATAATCAATATCAAAGAAATTTTCCTCCCCCTGTTCCCTGTTCCCTGTCCCCTGTTCCCTACTATTTAGTAATGGTTGAGGTTGATTCCTGCTTCTTTGGCCATTGCGTCTAAACCTTTAAATTCTAAGGTTTTAATGGCTTTGGTGGAAAGTTTCAATTTTACCCAACGGTTGCCAGCAGCCCACCAAACCCGCTTGTTTTGCAGATTAACGTGCTGTAGACGCTTGGTGTGACGGTTAGAGTGGGAAACGGAACAAGCGTTATTGGCTTTTTTACCAGTTAGTTCACAACGACGGGACATAATAAATATCTCCTAGAGTTCTATTTTAAGACAACCTTCCTATTGTAGCTTCTGAAAGCCTGATTGACAGCTTATGTTTTGATTTGTAGGTTGGGTTGTTCGCGTGAGCGTTGCGGAGCAATAGCATGAAACCCAACAAATGCTTTGGGTTGCGCTGTCGCTTAACCCAACCTACAAAAAATGGCTAAGGTATTGTTACTTGCTGGCTTGTTCTGTTAGCTTGGTGAGTACGTCATTGGAACGTTCTACAAAGGATTTCATGCCTTCTGCATCAAAGCCTTTTTGAGATATCAGTGCTAGATCATAAACGTGCTGACACATCATATTTACTAATTGGCTGGATGGTGATTCACCATCACCTTGAATAATACTACCTTGACTCAGATTAACCAAGTTTTGAATTAACGGGTGAGCAGTATTTACTAGTAAAATATGTTCTTCGGGGAACTCGACGGTTTGCTGCTGCATCATAGCACTCATTTCTCGCATCCGGCGGAGAAATTCGGGTAATAACACCATTGCAGGTGGTGTGCCTTGAGGATCATCTGATTTCAAGGATTCGGTGCGGATGTTGAGTTTTGGCTTGTTGAGGGCTTTCTCAAATAGTTCTTTAATGACTTCTCCTTTGGTTTTGTTGGTGGTGGGGTCAACAATTTCGCCAGTTTTGTCATCGAGGAGGGTGTTATCGAGGTCAGAGTCTACCCGTGTAAATTTGACATCTCGATATTCTTGTTCTAGGAAGTTGATGAAGTGGGTATCAATAAAGGAGTCCATATATAGGACTTCCAAACCTTGATTTTTGTGCAGTTCGATGTATGTGGATTGAGTAGCTGCATCGGTGCTGTAGAATACCTTGTTTTCGTGACGTTCTTTGTTCCGTTCTAAGTATTCTTTCAGGGTGGTGTAGGGGATGCTAGTGGTGTTAGCTGGAGTGACATCTTGCCACGCATCACCTTCAGCAGATTGGACTTCAACGGCTGCGGTGTCGGCTACAGCGGCTTCTAATTTGGCTGTGCTGCGGAAGATGATGATGTCTTCGACTTGTTTTTTAAATTTATCATCGTTGAGAACGCCAAATTTTACGAATGTTCCCAAGTCTTTCCAGGCTGTTACGTATTGTTCACGGTTGTCGCGGTATAATTCTTTGAGTCTATCGCCAACTTTTTTGGCTATATAATCACCAATTCGCTTGATGGTGCGATCGCCTTGTAATGCACTCCGTGATACATTCAAAGGAATATCTGTACTATCAATTACCCCTCGCATAGGCATTAAAAACTGGGGAATAATTTCCTCACAGTTATCACTGACAAACACCTGATTGCAGAATAACTTAATTTGTCCCTTCGTCACATCTACATCAGGACGCATTTTGGGAAAGTACAAAATCCCGTTAATCACAAAGGGATAATCTGTATTCAAATGCACCCACAGCAAGGGTTCTTCTTGGAAAGGATACAAGTAGCGGTAAAAATCTAAATAATCTTCTTCAGTAAGATTGCTGGGAGATTCACGCCATGCAGCTTTTTGTTTATTTAAAACTTCCCCATCCATCTTAATGGGAACTGACATGAAATCGCAGTAGGTCTTGACAAGATTCTTAATTCGTGCTGGTTCGAGAAACTCCTCTTCTTCTCCTTCCAATGTGAGAATAATTGTAGTTCCGCGAGTGGTGCGAGGAGATTCATCTAAAACAAATTTAGGTGAACCATCACAAGTCCAACGCACAGCCTGTGCGCCTTCTTGATAAGATAGAGTATCAATTTCTACTTGTTTCGCTACCATGAAAGAAGAGTAGAAACCTAAACCGAAATGACCGATAATCGGTTGATCTGCCTTACCTTCATACTTGTGAATAAATTCCTCAGCACTAGAAAAGGCAACTTGGTTAATATATTTTTTTACTTCCTCTGCGGTCATGCCAATACCATTATCAGTAATGGAGAGGATTTTGTTGTCTTTATCAATGCTAATGGTAATTTCTGGTTCGCCAATTTCCCCATTGTATTCCCCAGCGCGGGATACCATATTTAACTTTTGGATAGCGTCTACCGCGTTGGATACCAGTTCCCGCAAGAAGATTTGATGATCTGAGTAGAGAGACTTCTTGATAATCGGGAAAATATTATCGGTATGAATACTGATATTGCCTTGTTCTAACATAGTTATCCGTCGGTTTTACTTGCAGATATATTTTATGAAAATCATTTTTCCGTGATTTTATCTCTTTTGGGGTAAGGAATACCTCTTCATTATGATTCGGATTACACTACCAGGGTTATTGTTAATGGTTTATTTTAACCCACGAAGGTGGGTTTTGCCTGTGTAGACGCGGTTTCTAACCGCCCTTTAAAACAACCTCTTAGGCATTTATAATAAAAATTAAGTATATTCAACCATCTTTAGGAATAATTCTATGGAACCGATAACTCTAGCTACTGCTATTGCTACCATCTTTCTCACTGGAGTATTACAGAAACAGGGTGAAAATTTTAGTGATTTTCTCATGCAAAAGGTTGGTGAAGCACTTGCGGTAATTCGCAAACATTCCCCAGAAACAGCAGCAGCGTTAGCAGCAGGGAATCCAGAAGTATTATCTCTCAAGCCGGAAGTTTTACAACAAATTCCCTCAGATCCGATTTTTGCAGAATTGGTTACTACTGCTGATGTAGAAGAAAATGCCACATTTCAGGAAAAGTATCAAGCCGTGAAAGCAGGAGGCACAATTAATATTATTGGTAAACAGATTAATATTTCCCAAACTGGTACAGGCAATACTCAAAATAATAACTTTAGTAACTTCTGAACTTATTATGAAAATACGAGAAGTTATTAATTTGCTTGAATCAGATGGTTGGTATTTGGTAACAACAGAAGGTAGTCATCGCCAGTTTAAACATCCCATTAAATTAGGTAAGGTAACAGTATCAGGGAAAATGGGTGATGATGTCAAGAAAGGAACGTTAGGAAGCATTCTCAGACAAGCAGGACTCAAATAATGGATAAGTATCTGATCGTTTTAGAAAGAACTGAAACAGGATTTTCCGCATACTCTCCTGATGTGTGGGGTTGTATTGCTACAGGTGAAACACTAACAATAACTTTAGAGAATATGCGTTCAGCTTTAGTTTTTCATCTTCAAGATAGCGAATCAATTCCCTCACCTCGTGGTATTGATGCTTATTTGGATGCGTTGCGGGAGTCAGAGGGTGAGGAATTTTATCTCACACATATTGGGGTAGAAGTTTTGAAGTGAGAATTTTAATTCAGGAGGTTTGAGTTATGGAAGAATTACTAGAACTTCAACAATTACTGATTAATGGCAATATTCCTGGTGCATTGCTGCTAGTTGAAGAGATGGCTGAAATGAGTAAAGATGATAAATTGAATAAGATTTTCAGTTTTGGCAAAATTATTCTTCTGCATCTAATTCAGCAAGCTGCGGAAAGACGGACAACTAGATCATGGAATTTGTCTATTGCTAATGCAGTGAAAGAAATTCAACGCACAAACAAACGTCGTAAATCTGGGGGAATGTACTTTACAACTGAAGAATTGCGAGAAACCCTAGAAGATGCCTATGATTTGTCATTAAATGGTGCAGCCAAAGAAGCATTTGAAGGTAGATATGAAACTGAAGAATTAGCAGCAATGGTAGATAAGGAAATGATATTACAACAAGCTATTAATTTAATTTTAGAAAATGCTATATAGACAAAATAGTCAAATTAAGTCTTTTCTCGTTCCCATACTCTGTATGGGAATGAATTCTAGAAGTCTCTGACTTCAATAATAGCAGAAATAGCAGAGGCAGAGCCTCGATGATAGCATTCCCAGTCGAAGACTGGGAACGAGATAAACGAGATAAATTACTTTTTAATTACAATTTTCCTATGAACTTTAACCACATTGACAAACACATAGAAATCACACAATCCGGTGATAACAATGTTCAAACTAACATCTTTTCCTCCCAACCTACACAACTAGAAGGAAATCCTTTCACACCACCAAAACCCCGTGAGGGTGGATTGTTTGGACGGGAAGACGAATTAGAAAAACTCCATCAATTATTGCAAAGTGGTAAAAACGTTTGTGTTGTCTCTGGAATGGGTGGAGTTGGGAAAACTGGACTGGTGCGAGAATATGCCAATTTAACAGAATGTATATCATTCTTTACTGGTGGAGTCTATTATATTGATGCCAGAGATAGGCAAAATATGGCTGCGGAAATTATCGCTTTGACTAAATGGAGATTTAAAGCCGAATTACCAGCCAATTTATCTACTCAACAAATGGTAACGGCTTGTTGGCAACAATGGAAATACCAAACAGAAAATGTATTGTTGATTCTTGATGATGTATCTGGGTTAGCTGACATCAAAACCTATTTACCACCAAAAGATTTAGTTTCTCTGCGGTTGTTGATGACTTCGCGGGAAACACCAGATAAACGCATTGCGGAAAAGTTAGAGTTACAAGTATTGTCAGAAGCAGCAGCAGTAGATTTATTAGCTGCAATTATTGGACAAGAAAGAATTGATGCAGAACCAGAACAGGCTAAACTACTTTGTTATGAGTTAGGATATTTGCCTTTAGCTTTAGAATTGGTGGCATATTATTTAGATGATGAAGACTATCAGGATTTATCACTGTTAGCAATGCGTGGTAAGTTGCAAGAAAAAGTTAAACATCCTGCACTGTCACCAGAAGAAGTTCCAGGAGGAATGGAAGCACAAAGAGGTTTACAAGCTGCATTTGATTTGAGTTGGGAAGAATTGAAACCAGAAGCTAAACATCTCGCTTGTGTGTTTGGCGCTTTTGCAGCTTCTCCTGTTTGTTGGGATTTTGTTACAGCCATTTATCAACAGTTGCAAGGTGAATCATTTAGTGAGGATGATTTAAAAGACCGTTGGTTAAAATCTTTAAGAAAACTGCATCTGGTGATGACTATTGAAGAAAATATTTATAATTTACATTTACTTATTCATGACTATTTTAGTGAACATCTAAAACAGCATTTTAATCACAACCAAATTAAACAAGTATATTGTGATGTGTTTATTGATTTTGCTAGTAATATTAATGATTTAATCAATCTAGAAACATTTAATTTAATTGAACCACATTTAAAGAAGATGATTGCTTGGTGTGAAGATAATGAAAATACTGAATTTACTTTTAGTTTAAACGGTTTAGCTGTACTTTATTATTACCAAGGACGTTATAGCGAAGCTGAACCTCTCTATCTCCAATCTTTAGAAATCAGAAAACACCAACTAGGTGCTGACCATCCTGCTGTCGCACAAAGTCTTAATAATTTAGCTGTACTGTATAAAGCTCAAGGATGTTACAGTAAAGCAGAACCACTTTATTTACAATCTTCAGAAATCTGGAAACACCAATTAGGTACTGATAATCTCAGTGTGGCTCTCAGTTTTAACAATTTAGCAGAATTGTACAAAGCTCAACGAAATTACAGTAAAGCAGAACCTCTCTATTTGCAATCTTTAGAAATGAGAAAACGCCAACTAGGTGCTGACCATCCTGATGTCGCACAAAGTCTCAACAATTTGGCATCACTATATGAACTGCAAGGATATTATAGTAATGCAGAACCTCTCTATCTTCAGTCTTTAGAAATCAGAAAATGTAAATTGGGTACTGACCATCCTGATGTCGGACAAAGTCTCAACAATTTGGCACTATTTTTTTATTTACAAGGACGTTATAGCGATGCTGAACCTCTCTATCTTCAGTCTTTAGAAATCGCAAAATGTCAATTAGGTATTGACCATCCTGAAGTCGCTACTAGTCTTAATAATTTAGCAGGACTGTACTATTCACAAGGACGTTATGGCGATGCTGAACTTCTTTTTTTACAATCTTTAGAAATCGAAAAACAAAAATTAGGCACTGATCATCCCAATGTAGCACAATGCCTCAATAATTTAGCAGAATTGTACAGAATTCAAGAACGTTATACTGACGCTGAACCTCTCTTTTTACAATCTTTAGAAATTAAAAAACGCCAATTAGGTACTGATCATCCAAATGTAGCACAGGGTCTTAACAATTTAGCATTACTTTATTCTTCTCAAGGACGTTACAACGATGCTGAACCTCTCTATCTTCAGTCTTTAGAAATCAGAAAACTCCAATTAGGTACTGACCATTTCGATGTTGTTTCCAGTCTCAATAGTTTGGCATTTTTGTATGAAGCGCAAGGTAAATATTCAAAAGCTGAAGATTTAGCTAAACAAGTATTAGCAATATATCAAAAAAAATTAGGCAATGAACATCCAAGTACGCAAAATGCAATATTTGCAATAAAAGGCTGGCATATACAGAATCTTCTGCATTGCAATACGGAAATATTAAGTTATGTTCTCCATACACTTGCACAACAAGCAAACTTTCCCGTACTTAATACAGAAACAGCATTAATCTTGCTAGAAATGATAGAAAGCAATCCTGATCTATTGTCATTTATTCGAGAGTTGTTGCAACAGCAAACAAAAACATCTGATGGCGATATATAAAAACAGGTTTGTAATGCAATCATAAAATTGTCAGAATCAGGATGTCCAGGATTATAGGATTTACAGGATTATCAGTGTTAAATTACTTGTTCCCATGACAACCGACCACTGACAACTAGCAACTGACTACTGACAACTGACAACTGACTGATATTAACCCTCTCTTGTCATCTATTCCCCAATTGCCTTTACAATTTAAATTCCTAGCAATTACCGGGAGTGAAAAAGTCGTTATGTTGTCTAAAAGAATCTTACCTTGTCTAGATGTCAAGGCCGGCAGAGTTGTGAAGGGAATTAACTTTGTGGATCTTAAGGATGCGGGTGATCCTGTAGAACTGGCCAAGGTTTACAATGAAGCCGGTGCTGATGAGTTAGTGTTTCTGGATATTACGGCTACTCATGAAGACAGGGACACGATTATTGATGTGGTTTACCGGACTGCTGAACAGGTCTTCATTCCCCTGACTGTGGGTGGTGGGATTCAAACCTTAGAAAATGTTAAAGGTTTGTTAAGAGCAGGGGCTGATAAGGTTAGTATTAATTCGGCGGCGGTCAGAAACCCAGATTTAATTAATCATGCCAGCGATCGCTTTGGTAATCAGTGTATTGTTGTAGCTATTGATGCTAGACGTAGACTTGATCCTGAAAATCCTGGCTGGGATGTCTACGTTCGCGGTGGTAGAGAAAATACTGGTATTGATGCCCTTCGCTGGGCGGAAGAAGTCACAAAACGAGGCGCTGGAGAGTTGTTGGTGACGAGTATGGATGCTGATGGTACTCAAGCTGGTTATGATTTGGAATTGACAAAAGCGATCGCTAATGCAGTAGAAATCCCCGTCATTGCTTCTGGTGGTGCTGGGAATTGTGAACACATTCACACTGCTTTAACGGAAGGTAAAGCCGAAGCGGCACTTTTAGCGTCTTTGTTACATTTTGGGAAATTAAGCGTAGCACAAATTAAAACCTATTTGCAAGAACGCCATGTTCCTGTCCGCCTTCCCACTTGAGATCCAATACAGCGACCAACTGCATCTATTGAAGACAAAACACAGTTATCCAAAACAGTGTTAAGATAAGGGTACTTCTATGAAGAAATATTAAGAAATATGTTGATTCCTATTTTAATCTTTGATGTCGCACTTGTAGCATGGTCGCTACACCTAATGGAAAAGGCTTATCAGCATAAAGAATTTTCGCTAATGCTCGCTGGTACACTGGTGGCATTAGCCGCAGCCGCCATGCTAGTTGTTTACTTTTTGATGGGACACTGCATGAGTTATTTATTACAAGTAAATTAAATCAGGAGTCAGGAGGAAGAAGGAAGAAGGAAGAAGGAAGAAGGAAAGTGGTTGATTTTTGATGATATCAACATTTATTTCTGGCACATTATCCACATTGAATACCCCTAAAATCACCGATTAATTGCCATTCTGGAAATCCAGTTGTTATATTAGACTAAATCAATAGTAGTTAAGGATTTAGCAACTGTGCGAGATGATTTACAGGGATTGGATATTAGTCATGATCAACTTCAAGATGCGACTAACTTACCTGTTGATAATAAATTAATAATTATTACTGATATTATCCAGCAATTCAGTATAAGGTTGCTAAAAAAAGCTCAAAAAACAGAAATTGCTACTGTGGTTTTCGCCGGACTTGCTATTTCTGTTTGTACTTACCTATTAGTAAAACTATCATCTTGGTTATCACTAATTATCTTTATTTTATGGACAAGTGGGAGTATCCAAATATTATTATATTTGTTATGGAAAGGTAAAAGTAAGTTTCTCAAGCAGAATATGACCAATTCTTTGCGGATTTTATTAAATGATGTGGAAAGATATAATTCCGTGATTAAAGCTATAGATATTAACGACCAAATTGAAGATGTTGGCAATTTAGGAGTAAGTATACAAGAAAGAGAAAAAGTATTATTAGCACTTGAATTAACTAGAAATGATTTAATCCGCGCTTTAAAAACAGAGAGAATTTTGCGAGAAAATAAAAGTTTTATTATCACCAATGCTGATTTATTTACCAATAATTTAGCCGCTTTGGCATCAATGCAAATTACCGAAGAAGCCACCGAACATGGTAAATTATTAAATGAAGCTTTGCAAATTTCCCTAGATGTACAGCGGGAAATGAAAAATTTACAAAGTCAGAGTTAATACTTGAGATATATTCCACCCGACAACACCGAATGGGCGCAGGCCCTGCGCCCCTACCTCCTGACTCCTATTTAAAATGAACTGGCAAGAAATTAGAGGCAATTGGGTACTTATTCCCCATAATCCTATCGGGGTTATTCATTTTTTAGGTGGTGCATTTGTCGCCACTTTACCACATTTAACGTATCGTTGGTTACTGGAAAACTTAGCAGATCAAGGATATGTGATTATTGCCACACCTTTTGTGAATACATTAGATCATATAGCGATCGCACAATCTGTCCTCCGTAAATTTGAATATACCCTAGAAAAACTACAAGACTCTGGAAAACTCCGCAAAATTTATCTTCCCACCTATGGAATCGGACATAGCATGGGTTGTAAATTACATTTACTAATTGGTAGCCTGTTTCCAATTCAAAGGGCTGGTAATATTTTAATATCCTTTAATAACTTTGCTGCCAATGAAGCCATACCATTAGTAGAACAGTTCAATTCCCAATTCAATTCCCAATTAGACATTGAATTTACACCCACACCCGCACAAACTAACCAAATAGTCCAAGACAGCTATCAGATTCGGCGAAATTTATTAATCAGATTCAATAAAGATACCCTAGATCAATCAGCAAACTTAACAATAATTTTACAACAACTCTTTTCTGATATGGTGACAACACAAACCTTATCAGGCACTCATACCACACCTTTAGGACAAGATGTAAAATGGCAACCAGGAACTTCCTTCAGTCCCTTTGATGCTTTAGGACAATGGTTAAAGCAAGAAGTTTATCGAGATTTAAATCAATTAAAACAAGTTATATTGTTTTGGTTAAATCCCCTTTCTTAATAATCTCATGTTTGAAATACTAATTATTGATGATGACCGCTCCATTCAAATGTTTCTCAAAAGAATCTTAGAAAAACAAGGTTATCAAGTTATTACCGCCAATACGGGAGAAGAAGGAATTTTAAGAACTCTGGACTCCCCTCCAGCCTTAATTATATGTGATTGGATTATGCCGGGATTAAGTGGGATAGAAGTATGTAATGCCATTAAAAAAGATCCCAAATTATCTACCACATTTTTTATTTTATTAACATCTTTAGATTCCGTCGCCGATAGAGTTAAAGGATTAGATGCTGGTGCTGATGATTTTATCTCCAAACCTATCGAACAAAACGAACTGCAAGCAAGAGTTAGAGCCGGTTTACGTCTACATCAATTAAGTCAGGATTTACAGACCCAAAAGCTACTTTTAGAAACAGAATTAGCCGAAGCTACAGAATATGTAAAATCCCTTTTACCCCTACCTGTAAATAACCCCCTGAGTATCCAGTTTAAGTTTTTGCCATCACGCCAACTTGGTGGGGATTGTTTGGACTATAATTGGCTTGATGCTGATACTTTAGCTATTTACCTCCTAGATGTTGCTGGTCATGGACTCAAAGCAACTCTTCCTTCCATTTCTGTATTAAATCTCTTACGTTCCCGCGCTCTCAAAGATTTAAATTACTATCAACCGAGTGAGGTATTAGCAGCTTTAAATAATACCTTTCAAATAAATTATCAAAATGATAAATATTTTACGATTTGGTATGGAGTTTATAATCGAGTTAGTCGGCAGTTAACTTACTCTAGCGCTGGACATCCACCAGCTATTATCATTTCTGGTAACTCTCCTACTAATACAGAAGTAAAAAGATTAAAAACTCCAGGAATGCCGGTGGGGATGTTTCCTGAAGCTAAATATGTTGATGCTTATTGTCAGATTGAAAAATCTAGTACCCTTTATATCTTTAGTGATGGTGCTTATGAAATCACTCAATCAAATGGGAATCTGTGGAGTTTGGAAGGTTTTACTCAGATTTTAATTAGCTTACAGTATTCTGTTGATAATCAACTAGATTATATACTGGATTACCTAATTAACTTAAACTCTAAAGATATATTTGAGGATGATTTATCCATTCTTCAAGTTAAATTTGATTGATTAAGTAGGTGAACACAATAAAACCAATCTGTGTAAAGAAAAGTAAAATCGCCAAAACCCTCTTCACTCTTGCCTTGCCATAACGACAATTTTTAACGCCAACCTACTTAAGTGGCAGAAAGCAAAAGATTTTCAAATGCTTCTTGACTAGGAACAATTGTAAATTTGCTATCCATTCCAGTTAATTCAAATAGCATTCTTACTTGCTCATTAATTGAACAAATCACCATCTTTATACCTGATTCTTGTAAAGCTTTAAATGTTAAAACCAGAGTGCCTAATCCAGAACTATCCATAAAGGTGACATTATGACAATCAACTAAGACAATGGACATTCCACTTTCCATTACTTCTGTAATACTTTGTCGAAAGCTTTGAGAACTATTGGCATTGAAGCTCCCACTGATGGCTATCACTTTTACCTGTTGATTCATAATATGCTAATTTTGATTTATTTAAGAAGGTTCTGATTTTGGTTTTATCAGTATATCTTAACGTTAAATTGAATAAAGACATTTTGTACACAAAAATATTGAGCAATTTTTCGTGACGTATTTATTCCGGTTTCTTATAACACAAAATAGTGATCCTTGAGAGCGTTTTTGGTAGATTGAGTTGCAACGAATAATTATATGGGACTGACTCTAGCTCGGTATAAAAGCTGATCATGTTGCATATAACCTGGATAACGGACTTTAATCATTTCTCCTGGTTGTGCTGTTCCCGCCAATAACTGATGAAATTGTGGATTATAGGGAATTTGGTCGCCGACAGATGCGATCGCTTTTACGTTCCAATCCTGTAATAATCTTTCTAGAGGCGTATCTACCAAAGGTAGTATTTTTACTGCTGATAACTGGTGATCCTCCCTGGCTCTTTGTGCTGCCATTGGCCATTGTAATAGTAAAGATTCCAATATTTGTAAACTCGACCGCTGAAATTCCCGTTTTAATACTTCTCGTTGTTCTAACATTGACAATGTTAATCTTTGATGCTCAGACTGTAAATCCGTGATTTGCTTTAATAAGTCTATGTTTTTATGAGAGGAATGAGTTTTATTGCAACTTGAGAATAAACCATCAACACCAAAAGTTTCTACCAACTCCATCCAAGATATCTGTAAAATCTCTGACAGTTTTACCAATACTTCCATCCGCATCTTTCCAATTTTCCCCCTCCGCAACTGCAAAATTTGCCATTGGGAAACACCAGCAGCACGACTTAAAGCGTTAAAACTATCACAACCAACTTTTTGCATTAAATTTCGCAAATTATCAGTTAAGTCAACTTGCGCCATAAAATTTGGGGTCTAATATATTGTTAGCTATTATACGTTTTTTTTCATTATTCTATGGTTTGGGAACTCAAAAATCGCTTAATAAATCATACTCATAATGAGTTTGATTTGCAAATGTGCCGAAGAAAAGACGTAATGGTATTATAGAAGCGCATAAGTAAAAAATATAGCAGGAGTCAGGAGTCAGGAGAAAAACCCTTTGGTAGCAAGAACTTGACCGTTGATTGATGTTCTAACCGCCTTGGCACTTGCTATATATACAGCAAATCGCAAATCAATGACGTACAGGATAAAACGGCAAAGCCAGACACCAAGCCTGTTTTACTCTTGACTTCTTTCTTATTCCTTCTTATTTCTTCTTCTCTCTTCTTATTCCTTCTTCTCTCTTCTTTCTTCTTCCTCCTGACTCCTGACTCCTGACTCCTGACTCCTATCTTCTGCTATATTTGTGATTCTTCCTGCCCCCCTGCATTTTCTTATCATTAGTAACTTGAGTTAATTAATTTAAAACCTCTCCGACAGCATAAGGGCAATCAGAATTAGTTTTCATGAAAATATTTATTTGGCGTTCTTCCTACAGATTAATAACAACCTTGTGCTTATTGGGATTGGCTGCCGCATCAGAACCCGTAAGCAAAAACCAGGATGTAAAATTGCAAATTGGTATTGTCCAACGGTTTGGGGCTAAACCCACAGACAAGTTAGAATTATCTCCCACAAAAGGCGATCGCTTAACATTAAAATTTGCAGTAGGTAATCAGCAACAAACCCTAGTTACAGACAAACCCATCCAGTTAGCAACAGTCATGCAGCCCTTAACCCAAACAGTGGTTCAGGAAGTATTAGTCCTGGGTGACTTTCGCACCTTTGAAACGGCGGAAGATAGCGCTAATCGCTGGCGTTCGCTGGGGATAGAAGTGGAAATATCTCAACCAGAACGTTGGCAAGTATGGGCAAAACGGGAC
This sequence comes from Dolichospermum sp. UHCC 0259, assembly GCF_009711935.1. Lineage (GTDB taxonomy): Bacteria > Cyanobacteriota > Cyanobacteriia > Cyanobacteriales > Nostocaceae > Dolichospermum. Next base: position 53,416 of record NZ_VIKX01000050.1, read on the forward strand.
GTTTACAGCACTCCTTTAATTCGCCGCTTACTATTAAAAAGTATAGAAACATCCGGTGATAAAAATGCTTACTTAGCAACCAATATTTTATCAAAAGTCCCTAAAATTACTTGGGTAGTAAATGGTAAAAATTATAGTCCTAATTATCTAGAAGTAACTGCGGATAAGGAATTGGTCAAAGTCAGTACCGACAAAAAACTCGAATCAAAGCGTGTCTACCCAGGAAAAGTGACCTTACAGCCTAACGCCTATGGGCATTACACCTTAGTGAATACTGTCCCCTTGGAAACTTATGTGCGAGGAGTTTTACCCCATGAAATTGGCACAAATGCGCCAATGGCAGCCCTAGAAGCACAAGCGATTATTGCTCGCACCTATGCTTTGCGAAATGTTCGCAGATTTGCGGTAGATAATTATCAGTTATGTGCGGACACTCATTGTCAAGTTTATCAAGGACTGAGCGGAATTGCTAAAAATACAGATCAGGCGATCGCCACAACCAGAGGTCAGATCCTCACTTATAATAATGAAATAGTTGATGCTTTGTATTCTTCCACGACAGGTGGCGTTACCGCTAACTTTAGTGATATCTGGAATGGAGAAGATCGTCCCTATTTAAAACCGGTCATAGATGCTGCTAATCAAAATCTTTGGAACTTATCAAGTCAAAATTTAGCAAATGATCGTAACTTCGAGAAATTTATCAATCTGAAAGCCGGATTTAATGAAAGTAAATGGGATGTATTCCGTTGGCACAGAGAAACGGACATCAATAGAATTACCAAAGACTTGCAAAAGTTTTTACAAGCAAAAAAAAGCCCCTATAGCAAATTCAAAAAAATTCAAGCCATGTCCGTCGTTCAACGCAGTTCCAGCGGCCGGATTTTAAAACTGGCTGTAAAAACAGATATCGGCGTTTTTACCTTACAAAAAGATGAAGTTCGCAGTGCCTTTGCTGCCCCCATTAGCACGCTTTTTTACATTCAACCACTGAATAAAGGACAAACGGATCTGTGGGGATATGCTTTTATTGGTGGTGGTTTAGGACATGGCGTGGGTTTAAGTCAAACAGGCGCTCAGAATCTAGCCAAACTGGGTTGGTCTAGTTCCAAGATTCTGGAGTTCTATTATCCGGGGACTAAAATTAAAGCAAATAGGTAATTGGGGAATTGGTAAAAGTCTGACTCAGTAGCCAATTCCCAATCCCCTTTCTAAAACTTAGTAAAGGTCTTCTTCTCTGTGGGTTTCGATGGTGACATCAGAAGTAGGATAAGCAACACAGGTCAATACATATCCAGCTTCAACTTGGTCATCATCTAAAAAAGACTGATCAGATTGATCTACAGTACCAGAGATGAGTTTACCAGCACAGGTAGAACAAGCGCCAGCCCGACAGGAGTAGGGTAAGTCAAGTCCAGCTTCTTCCGCTGCATCTAGAATATATTCATCTTCGGGGCATTCAATAACTTGGTCTAAACCTTCGGACTCGTTCTTAAGTCTTACCTTGAAAATAGCCATTTAATTATCCTCTCTTGTGAAATCGGCAGTATAAGTGATGTTTCAGCAAATTTTACAGCTATTCTGATGGGATTAACCGCTGGTTTCAATTTGCTTCAGTTCTGCTCCCCAGGAAAAGGTCACAAGGGATAACAGAAAATATAACTTTGTTAGGTTGCTTTAGTTCCAAGATTTTAGAGTTCTATGATCCAGGAACTAAAATTCAAGGAAGAAATTGGGAAATTGGCAAAAACTCTACTCAATAGCCAATCCCCAATCCTCTTTGTAGAGTGGACTTTTTTACTAAAACTTAGTAAAGGTCTTCTTCTCTGTGGGTTTCGATGGTGACATCAGAAGTAGGATAAGCAACACAGGTCAATACATATCCAGCTTCAACTTGGTCATCGTCTAAGAAAGATTGATCTGATTGGTCTACAGTACCAGTAACGAGTTTACCAGCACAGGTTGAACAAGCACCAGCGCGACAGGAGTAGGGTAAGTCAAGTCCAGCTTCTTCTGCTGCATCTAGAATGTAGGTATCGTCGTCAACGTCAATGGTTTTGTCTAAACCTTCGGCTTCGTGGATTAGTCTTACTTTGAAAGTAGCCATTTAATTATCCTCTGTTGTGAAATCGGCAGTATAAGTGATGTTTCAGCAAACACTACAGCTATTCTGATGGGATTAGCCGCTGGTTTAAATTTGCTTCAATTCTGATACTAAGGGAAAAGTTAAAATTTATGACAGAAAATTGACCCCGATTAGTAATGAAATTTAGTTACTTATTACCAATAAGTTTTTGTTATATGAAATACCGGCTGGGATAGATGTTAAAGTGCATCTTGGGGATATTTTTTGATGTCGGCTTTATGAAACCTCTGGTTGGTCAGGAATTGCATCAGGTAGTTCCTTTTCTACGCAGCAAAGACGCGGATACAAGTAGGCAATCAAGGTTGTGATTAGAGAAAACAGACCCATAATGATAAACATTAAACCAATACCACGACCGTGACCAACTCCAATAATTTTACCAATGCTATTGGCTAAAGCTCCATCTGTTGCCATAATTGGTTCAAAAAATTGGTCAGCTAATGCCCCAGAGGTTAGATAGGAAAGCGGTAAAAACCCCTGGACAACAGCGCTGCGAAAGGCAAAGACCCTTCCCTGGACTTCTGGCGCTACTTTTTTCTGATAGATGACTTGAATTGAGCCGTTGACAATGGGAACTATCAGAAATATCGAGAAATTGGCGATCGTAAAGACAATTGTGGAAGCCGTCAGTCCTGCTAATACATAGAATATGCCCAAAAATGCCATTGACACAAATATGGTATTCATCTGGCGTTCTAACCCTCCCCAAATGCTCATCACCACGCTACCCACCAATAGCCCAGAAGCAGCAATAGAATAGATCGTTCCCAGAGATTGTACAGAAGCAAAGGAAAGCACGAAGGGTGTAGTTAGGGCTTCATCGCTGCCAATGAGAAAGTTGGTAATGGCAATGAATATTACTAATGCGAGGAGTCCAGGACGTGCCACTAAATAGTTCCAGCCAAAGGTCATTTGTTGCCAAAAAGAGTTAGTTTCGGGATGGGGATGTTCTGTGGAATGAATTTCGGGAAATTTAACCACAAGTAAACAGATCAATGCCAAAGCTAATGTAGATAAATCAATGATGATAATTCCTGGTAATTGGACAGTTACTAACAAAGCTGCTGCTAATGCTGGGGAGAGAATTTCAGCGATCGCTAATCTGATCTGTGTCATCGAACTGGCACGACCAAGTTGTGCTTTTGGCACAAGTAATGTAGTCGCTGAGGAATAGGCTAGTCCCTGAAAAGCATTGAAACTGGAACTAATCCCACTGACTAGACACAGACTCCAAACTTCTAAGTGATTACTGATAAATAACCAAGCAATTAGTAAGGTACATAAACCTGCACAAAAATCACTAATAATCATAATCCAGCGCCGAGAAAAGCGATCGACAATCACACCAGCAATGGGAGAGATCAAAATTGTCGGTAGGGTTGTGGAGAGAATCAGCAGTGTAAATTGAATTGTGGAATTTGTGTGTTGATAAACCCAAATACTGAGCGCAAAAGCGGTTGTCCGCGAGCCAACCAGAGACAACACTTGTCCAAACCAGATCAAGATAAACACGCTCATGCTTTGAGTTATCTCTCCTTCTGGGTTGGAGAAATACTCAGTCCATTTCAATAAAGATGATCTAAATTTGGGTTGTTGTTTCAACTCTGGTGGGCTGTTTTCTAACATGGCAATAGTGATTATTAGTGAACTGGTGGCAAAGCCTCATGGTTTAATGTAACATTTATTTCTCATTTTTCAGTTACATAGCAGTCAGTACAAGTAGTCGAATAAATAAGATCCCCGACTTCTCTAAGAAGTCGGGGATCTGGAGTCTTGCAATGTTCACCAATCAAAAAATTCACAAACTTGACTAGTTGGATCTTCAATAAGTTGCTGAAGAATTTGCTGGTAATAGTTGAACAAAACCTCGATAGTTTCACTTGTGAATAACTCCGTGCTGTAGAAAACCTTAATTTCCATAGTGGGATTATTGACTGAAGGTGAAGAAACATAAATTTCTAAAGGAATTTCTCCATCCCACAAGTCGAGATCGCGCTTAATTGTGACAAAATCTACATCTAACATCCAATTATGCCAATTTTGTGGAGGTAGCATAGCCAGGGCTGCTGAGATATTCAGTGGTTGTTTACTGGTGATAGTTTCTGTGACTGTTTGACAAGCAATTTCTTTATTATTAATGGCTTCTGTGAGAGTTTCTTGGGCTTGTTCTAAAAGATTAATTCCAGTTTGTTCAGAGGAAAGATGCGATCGCAAAATTACATCATTGATGAAGCAACCGAGCATTTTTTCAGTTTCCACCGCACTCCGATTACCAATAGTTGCGACGACTAAAATATCGTTCTTACTACTGTATTTGAACAAAAGTATATTTAGAGCAGTGAGAATGATCGCAAAAATGCTGACCCTTTGAGAACGGCAAAGGGCTTCGATTGATGTCACAATACTTGCTGGCAGAACCACAGAATAAATAGCTGCGCTAGTATTTTCGTTACTCAACTGTAGCTGATTGCTAGATATCTCATCAGATGCTAGTGAAGTATTAGTTAGTTTTTGTAGCCAGTAAGCCAATTGCTTTTCTATGACCTTTTCATTAAAGTATTGCCGTTGCCAGAGGGTAAAATCTGCGTACTGAACAGGTAATTCGGGTAGGGGCGAAGGTAAACCATTCACAAAAGCTGCATAGAGGATTCCTAACTCCTCCAACAACAGACCAAATGACCAGCCGTCGGTGATGATATGGTGCATATTGATTGTCAACCAATGCTCTTCTGGAGTTAGTCGCAATAAACTGGTTTTGATGAGAGGGACTAAAGCCAGATCAAAATGGTGATTATATTGCAATGCCGCTAGTCTTTCTGCTTCAGATTTTCGCTCTATCAAGGGTAGGTTTTGTAAGTCTATAATCTCTAATGGGATGGTCAGAAATGGGGTAATTACTTGTACAGGTTGACCTTCTACTATAGTAAAACCAGTGCGTAATATTTCATGACGACGAATTATTTCATTGAAACTGGACTCCAATGCAATTGCAGAAAGAGAGCCAGTAAAACGTAAAATAAAAAAGCTGTTGTAGGCGCAACTTTCAGGAGCTAATTGTTGTAACTGCCATATAGACTCTTGTGCAAAAGACAGGGGAATAGAAGTGTCTCGTGCTTGCGGGACAAGAGGTGGTAAGGTATCAACTGTTATGGCATCCAATTGATGTGCAGTTATTACTTGACTAAGTTCAGCGATTGTCGGGGCTGTAAATAGAGAACGCAGAGGCAGAACTATGGAAAAATGTTCTTGAACGCGAGATATTACAGATGTGATCAGGAGAGAGTGTCCTCCCAATTCAAAGAAGTTGTCATAGATGCCTACCTGCTCTCGATGTAATACTGTACACCAAATTTCGGCTAATTTTGCTTCTAGGGCAGTCCCAGGGGCAACAAAGGCGGTTTCTAGCTCTGCATTGATTGTTTCTGGCTTTGGCAAAACCAGCCGGTCAACTTTACCATTAGGAGTCAGAGGTAATGCTTTTAGTGTCACAAAAGCCGCAGGTATCATATATTCAGGCAGATTTCCTTTCAGAAATTGACGTAATTCGCTACTGGTCAATGTTTCTGTTTTGCTAACAATATAAGCTGTTAAATATTTATTTCCTGGATGATCTTCGCGGACAATTACTACTACCTGCTGAACTTGAGAATGTTGGGTTAATACTGTCTCAATTTCTCCTAGTTCAATCCGAAAACCCCGAATTTTGACTTGGTGATCAATCCGTCCCAGAAATTCAATATTTCCATCTGGTAAATAGCATCCTAAGTCTCCAGTTTTATAAAGTCGCTCATTTGCCACAAAAGGATTATCAATAAATCGCTCAGATGTTAAGTCAGGACGATGCAAATAGCCTTTGGCTAAACCTAGTCCACCAATGTAGATTTCTCCATAAACGCCAATCGGTAGGAGTTGAAGATAGGGATCAAGAATGTAAACTTGAGTATTGGCAATAGGACGACCTATAGGTGGAAATTTACTATTTGATGCTTCTGGTAAAATTTGTCCAGAAGTTGTAACTACTGTATTTTCTGTAGGTCCATAGTTATTAAAAAACTTAAATGGTAACTTATTTGATGGATAAAAATTAAGTAGTTTTTCACTCTCCCCCCACTTTCGAGAGTTTATAGGGTAGGTAGAAGTAGG